>NZ_JBSSGD010000004.1:0-114486 GCF_054063295.1 Bradyrhizobium sp. USDA 3240 | reverse complement strand
AACGATCGACTGCGCGCTCAGGCGCGGCGGCTCAGGGTGCGCCTGTGCGAGCCTCGTGCCACTCTGGCCTGGGGGCAAGTGGTGGCGCTGAGCAGCGGCCGAGAGCAGGCGGTGTTCGGCACGGTGCTGTTCGGCCGCATGCATGCGGGTGCGGGCGCCGACCGTGCGATGGGCCTGTTCATCAACACCCTGCCGGTGCGGCTCGACCTTGACGGAGCCGGTGTCGAGGCGAGCGTGCAGGCCACGCATGCGCGGCTTTCCGAGCTGCTGGCGCATGAGCATGCCTCGCTGGCGCTGGCGCAACGCTGCAGCGGCGTTGCGGCGCCGGCGCCGCTGTTCAGCGCGCTGCTGAACTACCGCCACAACACGCCGGCGGCCAAGTCCGGCTCAGGAACGGATGATGTCCTGGCCGGCATCGAACGGCTGGGCGGGGAAGAGCGCACCAACTATCCGTTGACGCTATCGGTGGAGGATTTTGGCGAGGCGCTCGGCCTGACGGCGCAGGTGGCGGAGCCAATCTCTGCGGATCGGGTCTGCGGCTACATGCAGCACACGCTCGAGCAGCTAGCAGATGCATTGGAGCAGGCTCCCGACAGACCGGTGCGGGAGCTGGACATCTTGCCGGCGGCTGAACGCAGCTATCTGCTGGAGGAGCTGAACCGGACGGCGGCGGCCTATCCGTCGCAGCGGTGCATCCACGAACTGTTCGAGCAGCAGGTGCAAAAGGCGCCGGAGGCGGTGGCGGTGGTCTGCGCGGACGAGCGGTTGAGCTATGGCGAGCTCAATGCGCGGGCCAACCGCCTGGCGCATCATCTGATCGCCTTCGGGGTCAAGCCGGACCTGCCGGTGGCGATCTGCCTGGAGCGCAGCCCGGCGATGGTGGTGGGGGTCTTGGCGATCCTCAAGGCGGGAGGGGCCTATCTGCCGCTGGACCCGGCCTATCCCAGCGCGCGGCTGCGCCAGGTGCTCGAGGATGCGGCGCCGCCGCTGCTGCTGGCCGATGCGGCCGGACGCGCCGCGCTGGGCGGCGACGGGCTCACCGGCGTGACGGTGCTGGATCTGGAGACGGCGACGCCGGCCTGGGCGGAGCTGCCGGCCACCGATCCGGACCCGCGCGCGCTCGGCCTCACCTCACGCCATCTCGCCTATGTCATCTACACCTCCGGCTCAACCGGCACACCAAAGGGCGTCATGGTCGAGCATCGGGGATTGGTCAATATTGTCACATGGCATGATGCAGCCGTTTTGTCCGCGTTGAACGGTCCTGCTGCCATCGCGGCTGTCGTGGCAGCTTCGATGCCAGCATTGGGAGCTGTTCGGTCCACTGCTGGCCGGTAACCGCAGCACATTGCAGCTTTCCCCAGATTGGAGCTGCAGATTCCGTCGGGCAGGCTCAGACAATGATCGAGATTAATCGCTGACGCCTTCGCCTTCTAAGCACGCTGACCAATCGGTTTGACGGCTATAAAGGACCAGCTCCAACACGAGTGCTCATGCTTGGAGGCGACTTGCCTTAATCCCGGCGGATATCAGTTTTGGCAAGCGTTGCCTGGGCAGCACCGCCTGCGTCTGATCAATCAACTATGGGCCTACTGAAGCTACGGTCGGAAGCGACCTCATTCGCAATTCTGAGGCGACGAACGCTGAGCCGACCCGATCGGTCGCCCGATCGCGAACGCGCGGGTGTATCTGCTGGACGCTTATGGTGCGCCGGTTCCGTTCGGAGCGGCGGGTGAGCTTTACATCGGCGGGGCAGGGGTGGCGCGCGGCTATCTGAACCGTCCGGAGCTGACGGCGGAGCGGTTCATCGCCAGCCCGTTTGTGGACGGCGACCGGCTGTACCGGACCGGCGACCTGGGGCGTTATCTTCCGGACGGCAATCTGGAGTTTTTGGGCCGCAACGACGAGCAGGTGAAGATCCGCGGCTTCCGGATCGAGCCGGGCGAGATTGCGGCGCGGCTTTGCGAGCACGCCTGGGTGCGCGAGGCGGTGGTGGTGGCGCAGCAGGATGGCGCCGGCGAGAAGCGGCTGGTGGCCTATGTGGTATGTGCGTCCGAGGCAGGATCGGACGAGGACGATGGAGGCGGGCTTGCCGGCGCCCTGCGGGCGCATCTGAGCGCGCGGCTGCCGGACTACATGGTGCCGGCGGCGTTCGTGCGGCTGGCGGCGCTGCCGCTGACGGTGAACGGCAAGCTCGACCGCAAGGCGCTGCCGGGGCCGGCCGATGCGGCCTATGCGCTGGCGGCCTATGAGGCGCCGCGCGGCGAGGTCGAGACGATGCTGGCCGGGATCTGGGCCGAGCTTCTCGGTGTCGAGCGCATCGGGCGTCACGACAACTTCTTCGAACTCGGTGGCCACTCGCTGCTGGCGGTGCAGCTGATGGAGCGGCTGCGGCGGCTGTCGCTCGGGGTGGAGGTGCGCACCCTGTTCGCCAGACCGGTGCTTTGCGATCTGGCCGCAAGCCTTGGCAGCCATCGCGAGGTGGCGGTGCCCGCCAACCTGATCGACGAGCACAGCACGGCGATCACGCCGCGGATGCTGCCGCTGATCGAGCTGACGCAGGAAGAGATCGACCGGGTCGTCGCCACGGTGCCGGGCAGGGTCGCCAACATCCAGGACATCTATGGCCTGTCGCCGCTGCAGGACGGCATTCTGTTCCATCATCTTCTGGCCAGCCGGGGCGATCCCTATCTGCTGGTCAGTCAAATGGCGTTTGCCAAGCGTGGGCTGCTGGATGGCTATCTTGGTGCGGTTCAAGAGGTGGTGGACCGCCACGACATTCTGCGCACGGCCTTTGTCTGGGAGGGCCTGTCGAGCCCGGCGCAGGTGGTGTGGCGCAAGGCGGCCTTGGATGTGCTCGAGGTCGAGCTGGACGAGAATGGCGGTTCCGGTCGCGAGCAGCTGAAGCGGCGGTTCGATCCGCGTCAGTACCGCATCGATCTTGGCCGGGCGCCCTTGATGCGCTTCGTGATCGCGCGCGAGCCGGGCAGCGGGCGCTGGCTGCTGCTGCAGTTGCTGCATCATCTGACAGGGGATCACACGACGCTGGAAGTGATGCATGCCGAGGTGCGGGCCGTGCTGGCGGGACGCGGGCATGAGCTTGCTGTACCGCAGCCGTTCCGCAATCTGGTGGCGCAGGCGCGGCTTGGCATCGATGCCAAGGCGCATGAAGCGTTCTTCCAGGAGATGCTGGGCGACATCGACGAGCCGACGCTGCCGTTCGGGCTTCGCGAGGTGCATGGCGACGGCAGCGGGATCGGCGAGGCGCATCGGATGCTTCCGCAGGCGCTCAACGATCGACTGCGCGCTCAGGCGCGGCGGCTCAGGGTGAGCCTTGCGAGCCTGTGCCATCTGGCCTGGGGGCAAGTGGTGGCGCTGAGCAGCGGCCGAGAGCAGGCGGTGTTCGGCACGGTGCTGTTCGGCCGCATGCATGCGGGTGCGGGCGCCGACCGTGCGATGGGCCTGTTCATCAACACCCTGCCGGTGCGGCTCGACCTTGACGGAGCCGGTGTCGAGGCGAGCGTGCAGGCCACGCATGCGCGGCTTTCCGAGCTGCTGGCGCATGAGCATGCCTCGCTGGCGCTGGCGCAACGCTGCAGCGGCGTTGCGGCGCCGGCGCCGCTGTTCAGCGCGCTGCTGAACTACCGCCACAACACGCCGGCGGCCAAGTCCGGCTCAGGAACGGATGATGTCCTGGCCGGCATCGAACGGCTGGGCGGGGAAGAGCGCACCAACTATCCGTTGACGCTATCGGTGGAGGATTTTGGCGAGGCGCTCGGCCTGACGGCGCAGGTGGCGGAGCCAATCTCTGCGGATCGGGTCTGCGGCTACATGCAGCACACGCTCGAGCAGCTAGCAGATGCATTGGAGCAGGCTCCCGACAGACCGGTGCGGGAGCTGGACATCTTGCCGGCGGCTGAACGCAGCTATCTGCTGGAGGAGCTGAACCGGACGGCGGCGGCCTATCCGTCGCAGCGGTGCATCCACGAACTGTTCGAGCAGCAGGTGCAAAAGGCGCCGGAGGCGGTGGCGGTGGTCTGCGCGGACGAGCGGTTGAGCTATGGCGAGCTCAATGCGCGGGCCAACCGCCTGGCGCATCATCTGATCGCCTTCGGGGTCAAGCCGGACCTGCCGGTGGCGATCTGCCTGGAGCGCAGCCCGGCGATGGTGGTGGGGGTCTTGGCGATCCTCAAGGCGGGAGGGGCCTATCTGCCGCTGGACCCGGCCTATCCCAGCGCGCGGCTGCGCCAGGTGCTCGAGGATGCGGCGCCGCCGCTGCTGCTGGCCGATGCGGCCGGACGCGCCGCGCTGGGCGGCGACGGGCTCACCGGCGTGACGGTGCTGGATCTGGAGACGGCGACGCCGGCCTGGGCGGAGCTGCCGGCCACCGATCCGGACCCGCGCGCGCTCGGCCTCACCTCACGCCATCTCGCCTATGTCATCTACACCTCCGGCTCAACCGGCACACCAAAGGGCGTCATGGTCGAGCATCGGAGCCTGGTCAATCTTTGTACATGGCTCAGATCAGGCTTTTTGGCGAGGCGTTCAAACAGTCGCGTGCTGCAGTTCGCCTCAGGTTTTGATGCCAGCGCCTGGGAGCTGATTATGGTCGTTGGGCTCAGGTAGCCGCATTGCAGGCTTTGCCTGCGGATGAGCGGCCGTCAAGCAGGTAACAAGCTATCGGATCTGATCTGCGAAGCGAAGCCATCGCCCATGCGACGTTGCCTCCAGCATTGAGCTTCAGGAAGGCAGGAATGTGCTATTTGGAGTCGATAGGCTCTCATTCCAGCTGGAGAGCTACCGAAGGCTGAACGTCATCCGACGCCTGCCTGCAGCATCCATTGTCAACGCCTATGGACCTACCGAAGGGACAGTCTGTGCGACGACGTGGAGCTGCCCGGATGAATTTGATGGAGCCATTGTCCCGATCGGTCGCCCGATCGCGAACGCGCGGGTGTACTTGCTGGACGCTTATGGTGCGCCGGTTCCGTTCGGAGCGGCGGGTGAGCTTTACATCGGCGGGGCAGGGGTGGCGCGCGGCTATCTGAACCGTCCGGAGCTGACGGCGGAGCGGTTCATCGCCAGCCCGTTTGTGGACGGCGACCGGCTGTACCGGACCGGCGACCTGGGGCGTTATCTTCCGGACGGCAATCTGGAGTTTTTGGGCCGCAACGACGAGCAGGTGAAGATCCGCGGCTTCCGGATCGAGCCGGGCGAGATTGCGGCGCGGCTTTGCGAGCACGCCTGGGTGCGCGAGGCGGTGGTGGTGGCGCAGCAGGATGGCGCCGGCGAGAAGCGGCTGGTGGCCTATGTGGTATGTGCGTCCGAGGCAGGATCGGACGAGGACGATGGAGGCGGGCTTGCCGGCGCCCTGCGGGCGCATCTGAGCGCGCGGCTGCCGGACTACATGGTGCCGGCGGCGTTCGTGCGGCTGGCGGCGCTGCCGCTGACGGTGAACGGCAAGCTCGACCGCAAGGCGCTGCCGGGGCCGGCCGATGCGGCCTATGCGCTGGCGGCCTATGAGGCGCCGCGCGGCGAGGTCGAGACGATGCTGGCCGGGATCTGGGCCGAGCTTCTCGGTGTCGAGCGCATCGGGCGTCACGACAACTTCTTCGAACTCGGTGGCCACTCGCTGCTGGCGGTGCAGCTGATGGAGCGGCTGCGGCGGCTGTCGCTCGGGGTGGAGGTGCGCACCCTGTTCGCCAGACCGGTGCTTTGCGATCTGGCCGCAAGCCTTGGCAGCCATCGCGAGGTGGCGGTGCCCGCCAACCTGATCGACGAGCACAGCACGGCGATCACGCCGCGGATGCTGCCGCTGATCGAGCTGACGCAGGAAGAGATCGACCGGGTCGTCGCCACGGTGCCGGGCAGGGTCGCCAACATCCAGGACATCTATGGCCTGTCGCCGCTGCAGGACGGCATTCTGTTCCATCATCTTCTGGCCAGCCGGGGCGATCCCTATCTGCTGGTCAGTCAAATGGCGTTTGCCAAGCGTGGGCTGCTGGATGGCTATCTTGGTGCGGTTCAAGAGGTGGTGGACCGCCACGACATTCTGCGCACGGCCTTTGTCTGGGAGGGCCTGTCGAGCCCGGCGCAGGTGGTGTGGCGCAAGGCGGCCTTGGATGTGCTCGAGGTCGAGCTGGACGAGAATGGCGGTTCCGGTCGCGAGCAGCTGAAGCGGCGGTTCGATCCGCGTCAGTACCGCATCGATCTTGGCCGGGCGCCCTTGATGCGCTTCGTGATCGCGCGCGAGCCGGGCAGCGGGCGCTGGCTGCTGCTGCAGTTGCTGCATCATCTGACAGGGGATCACACGACGCTGGAAGTGATGCATGCCGAGGTGCGGGCCGTGCTGGCGGGACGCGGGCATGAGCTTGCTGTACCGCAGCCGTTCCGCAATCTGGTGGCGCAGGCGCGGCTTGGCATCGATGCCAAGGCGCATGAAGCGTTCTTCCAGGAGATGCTGGGCGACATCGACGAGCCGACGCTGCCGTTCGGGCTTCGCGAGGTGCATGGCGACGGCAGCGGGATCGGCGAGGCGCATCGGATGCTTCCGCAGGCGCTCAACGATCGACTGCGCGCTCAGGCGCGGCGGCTCAGGGTGAGCCTTGCGAGCCTGTGCCATCTGGCCTGGGGGCAAGTGGTGGCGCTGAGCAGCGGCCGAGAGCAGGCGGTGTTCGGCACGGTGCTGTTCGGCCGCATGCATGCGGGTGCGGGCGCCGACCGTGCGATGGGCCTGTTCATCAACACCCTGCCGGTGCGGCTCGACCTTGACGGAGCCGGTGTCGAGGCGAGCGTGCAGGCCACGCATGCGCGGCTTTCCGAGCTGCTGGCGCATGAGCATGCCTCGCTGGCGCTGGCGCAACGCTGCAGCGGCGTTGCGGCGCCGGCGCCGCTGTTCAGCGCGCTGCTGAACTACCGCCACAACACGCCGGCGGCCAAGTCCGGCTCAGGAACGGATGATGTCCTGGCCGGCATCGAACGGCTGGGCGGGGAAGAGCGCACCAACTATCCGTTGACGCTATCGGTGGAGGATTTTGGCGAGGCGCTCGGCCTGACGGCGCAGGTGGCGGAGCCAATCTCTGCGGATCGGGTCTGCGGCTACATGCAGCACACGCTCGAGCAGCTAGCAGATGCATTGGAGCAGGCTCCCGACAGACCGGTGCGGGAGCTGGACATCTTGCCGGCGGCTGAACGCAGCTATCTGCTGGAGGAGCTGAACCGGACGGCGGCGGCCTATCCGTCGCAGCGGTGCATCCACGAACTGTTCGAGCAGCAGGTGCAAAAGGCGCCGGAGGCGGTGGCGGTGGTCTGCGCGGACGAGCGGTTGAGCTATGGCGAGCTCAATGCGCGGGCCAACCGCCTGGCGCATCATCTGATCGCCTTCGGGGTCAAGCCGGACCTGCCGGTGGCGATCTGCCTGGAGCGCAGCCCGGCGATGGTGGTGGGGGTCTTGGCGATCCTCAAGGCGGGAGGGGCCTATCTGCCGCTGGACCCGGCCTATCCCAGCGCGCGGCTGCGCCAGGTGCTCGAGGATGCGGCGCCGCCGCTGCTGCTGGCCGATGCGGCCGGACGCGCCGCGCTGGGCGGCGACGGGCTCACCGGCGTGACGGTGCTGGATCTGGAGACGGCGACGCCGGCCTGGGCGGAGCTGCCGGCCACCGATCCGGACCCGCGCGCGCTCGGCCTCACCTCACGCCATCTCGCCTATGTCATCTACACCTCCGGCTCAACCGGCACACCAAAGGGCGTCATGGTCGAGCATGGAAGTTTGGTGAACTATTTGTATTGGTCGGATCGCAGCCATTACGAAGGAGCGTTGAACGGTTCGCCGATGCTGCTGTCGTTCAGCTTTGACGGCACCATTACGACCGTGTTCGGTCCACTGCTGGCCGGTACCCAGCTCCGCATTCTAAACCAGGCTTTCCCAATAGATTGGTGTGCGGCCGTCGGGCAGGCTCAGACCTATCGGATCTGATGCGAAGCGAAGCCATCAAGCTGACGCCTTCGCCTTTAAGCACGCTGACCAATCGGTTTGACGGCTATAAAGGACCAGCTCCAGGCTCGAGTGCTTGCTTGGAGGCGAAGAATCCCGGCGGATATACAGTTTTGGCAAGAGCGTTTTCCGACCGTGCGTCTGATCAATCATTACGGTCCGACAGAAGCGACGGTCGGGCGTACCACATTCGCAATATCTGAGGCCGTCGATAAGTTGAGCTCGATCCCGATCGGTCGCCCGATCGCGAACGCGCGGGTGTACTTGCTGGACGCTTATGGTGCGCCGGTTCCGTTCGGAGCGGCGGGTGAGCTTTACATCGGCGGGGCAGGGGTGGCGCGCGGCTATCTGAACCGTCCGGAGCTGACGGCGGAGCGGTTCATCGCCAGCCCGTTTGTGGACGGCGACCGGCTGTACCGGACCGGCGACCTGGGGCGTTATCTTCCGGACGGCAATCTGGAGTTTTTGGGCCGCAACGACGAGCAGGTGAAGATCCGCGGCTTCCGGATCGAGCCGGGCGAGATTGCGGCGCGGCTTTGCGAGCACGCCTGGGTGCGCGAGGCGGTGGTGGTGGCGCAGCAGGATGGCGCCGGCGAGAAGCGGCTGGTGGCCTATGTGGTATGTGCGTCCGAGGCAGGATCGGACGAGGACGATGGAGGCGGGCTTGCCGGCGCCCTGCGGGCGCATCTGAGCGCGCGGCTGCCGGACTACATGGTGCCGGCGGCGTTCGTGCGGCTGGCGGCGCTGCCGCTGACGGTGAACGGCAAGCTCGACCGCAAGGCGCTGCCGGGGCCGGCCGATGCGGCCTATGCGCTGGCGGCCTATGAGGCGCCGCGCGGCGAGGTCGAGACGATGCTGGCCGGGATCTGGGCCGAGCTTCTCGGTGTCGAGCGCATCGGGCGTCACGACAACTTCTTCGAACTCGGTGGCCACTCGCTGCTGGCGGTGCAGCTGATGGAGCGGCTGCGGCGGCTGTCGCTCGGGGTGGAGGTGCGCACCCTGTTCGCCAGACCGGTGCTTTGCGATCTGGCCGCAAGCCTTGGCAGCCATCGCGAGGTGGCGGTGCCCGCCAACCTGATCGACGAGCACAGCACGGCGATCACGCCGCGGATGCTGCCGCTGATCGAGCTGACGCAGGAAGAGATCGACCGGGTCGTCGCCACGGTGCCGGGCAGGGTCGCCAACATCCAGGACATCTATGGCCTGTCGCCGCTGCAGGACGGCATTCTGTTCCATCATCTTCTGGCCAGCCGGGGCGATCCCTATCTGCTGGTCAGTCAAATGGCGTTTGCCAAGCGTGGGCTGCTGGATGGCTATCTTGGTGCGGTTCAAGAGGTGGTGGACCGCCACGACATTCTGCGCACGGCCTTTGTCTGGGAGGGCCTGTCGAGCCCGGCGCAGGTGGTGTGGCGCAAGGCGGCCTTGGATGTGCTCGAGGTCGAGCTGGACGAGAATGGCGGTTCCGGTCGCGAGCAGCTGAAGCGGCGGTTCGATCCGCGTCAGTACCGCATCGATCTTGGCCGGGCGCCCTTGATGCGCTTCGTGATCGCGCGCGAGCCGGGCAGCGGGCGCTGGCTGCTGCTGCAGTTGCTGCATCATCTGACAGGGGATCACACGACGCTGGAAGTGATGCATGCCGAGGTGCGGGCCGTGCTGGCGGGACGCGGGCATGAGCTTGCTGTACCGCAGCCGTTCCGCAATCTGGTGGCGCAGGCGCGGCTTGGCATCGATGCCAAGGCGCATGAAGCGTTCTTCCAGGAGATGCTGGGCGACATCGACGAGCCGACGCTGCCGTTCGGGCTTCGCGAGGTGCATGGCGACGGCAGCGGGATCGGCGAGGCGCATCGGATGCTTCCGCAGGCGCTCAACGATCGACTGCGCGCTCAGGCGCGGCGGCTCAGGGTGAGCCTTGCGAGCCTGTGCCATCTGGCCTGGGGGCAAGTGGTGGCGCTGAGCAGCGGCCGAGAGCAGGCGGTGTTCGGCACGGTGCTGTTCGGCCGCATGCATGCGGGTGCGGGCGCCGACCGTGCGATGGGCCTGTTCATCAACACCCTGCCGGTGCGGCTCGACCTTGACGGAGCCGGTGTCGAGGCGAGCGTGCAGGCCACGCATGCGCGGCTTTCCGAGCTGCTGGCGCATGAGCATGCCTCGCTGGCGCTGGCGCAACGCTGCAGCGGCGTTGCGGCGCCGGCGCCGCTGTTCAGCGCGCTGCTGAACTACCGCCACAACACGCCGGCGGCCAAGTCCGGCTCAGGAACGGATGATGTCCTGGCCGGCATCGAACGGCTGGGCGGGGAAGAGCGCACCAACTATCCGTTGACGCTATCGGTGGAGGATTTTGGCGAGGCGCTCGGCCTGACGGCGCAGGTGGCGGAGCCAATCTCTGCGGATCGGGTCTGCGGCTACATGCAGCACACGCTCGAGCAGCTAGCAGATGCATTGGAGCAGGCTCCCGACAGACCGGTGCGGGAGCTGGACATCTTGCCGGCGGCTGAACGCAGCTATCTGCTGGAGGAGCTGAACCGGACGGCGGCGGCCTATCCGTCGCAGCGGTGCATCCACGAACTGTTCGAGCAGCAGGTGCAAAAGGCGCCGGAGGCGGTGGCGGTGGTCTGCGCGGACGAGCGGTTGAGCTATGGCGAGCTCAATGCGCGGGCCAACCGCCTGGCGCATCATCTGATCGCCTTCGGGGTCAAGCCGGACCTGCCGGTGGCGATCTGCCTGGAGCGCAGCCCGGCGATGGTGGTGGGGGTCTTGGCGATCCTCAAGGCGGGAGGGGCCTATCTGCCGCTGGACCCGGCCTATCCCAGCGCGCGGCTGCGCCAGGTGCTCGAGGATGCGGCGCCGCCGCTGCTGCTGGCCGATGCGGCCGGACGCGCCGCGCTGGGCGGCGACGGGCTCACCGGCGTGACGGTGCTGGATCTGGAGACGGCGACGCCGGCCTGGGCGGAGCTGCCGGCCACCGATCCGGACCCGCGCGCGCTCGGCCTCACCTCACGCCATCTCGCCTATGTCATCTACACCTCCGGCTCAACCGGCACACCAAAGGGCGTCATGGTCGAGCATCGGAAGTTTGGTCAACTATTTGTATTGGTCGGATCGCAGCCATTTAAGGAGCGTTGAACGGTTCGCCGATGCTGCTGTCGTTCAGCTTTGACGGCACCATTACGACCTGTTCGGTCCACTGCTGGCCGTACCCAGCTCCGCATTCTAAACCAGGCTTTCCCAATAGATTGGAGTGCGGCCGTCGGGCAGGCTAAGACCTATGATCTGATTAAGCTGACGCCGTCGCATTTAAGCACGCCGACCAATCGGTTTGACGGCTATAAAGGATGCTCCAACACGAGTGCTCATGCTTGGAGGCGAAGCCTTATTATCCCGGCGGATATACAGTTTTGCATTCAAGAGCGTTTTCCGATCCGCCTGCCAGTCTGATCAATCATTATGGTCCGACAGAAGCTGACGGTCGGAAGCGTACCACATTCGCAATATCTCGAGGCCGTCGATAAGTTGAGCTCGTCCCGATCGGTCGCCCGATCGCGAACGCGCGGGTGTACTTGCTGGACGCTTATGGTGCGCCGGTTCCGTTCGGAGCGGCGGGTGAGCTTTACATCGGCGGGGCAGGGGTGGCGCGCGGCTATCTGAACCGTCCGGAGCTGACGGCGGAGCGGTTCATCGCCAGCCCGTTTGTGGACGGCGACCGGCTGTACCGGACCGGCGACCTGGGGCGTTATCTTCCGGACGGCAATCTGGAGTTTTTGGGCCGCAACGACGAGCAGGTGAAGATCCGCGGCTTCCGGATCGAGCCGGGCGAGATTGCGGCGCGGCTTTGCGAGCACGCCTGGGTGCGCGAGGCGGTGGTGGTGGCGCAGCAGGATGGCGCCGGCGAGAAGCGGCTGGTGGCCTATGTGGTATGTGCGTCCGAGGCAGGATCGGACGAGGACGATGGAGGCGGGCTTGCCGGCGCCCTGCGGGCGCATCTGAGCGCGCGGCTGCCGGACTACATGGTGCCGGCGGCGTTCGTGCGGCTGGCGGCGCTGCCGCTGACGGTGAACGGCAAGCTCGACCGCAAGGCACTGCCGGGGCCGGCCGATGCGGCCTATGCGCTGGCGGCCTATGAGGCGCCGCGCGGCGAGGTCGAGACGATGCTGGCCGGGATCTGGGCCGAGCTTCTCGGTGTCGAGCGCATCGGGCGTCACGACAACTTCTTCGAACTCGGTGGCCACTCGCTGCTGGCGGTGCAGCTGATGGAGCGGCTGCGGCGGCTGTCGCTCGGGGTGGAGGTGCGCACCCTGTTCGCCAGACCGGTGCTTTGCGATCTGGCCGCAAGCCTTGGCAGCCATCGCGAGGTGGCGGTGCCCGCCAACCTGATCGACGAGCACAGCACGGCGATCACGCCGCGGATGCTGCCGCTGATCGAGCTGACGCAGGAAGAGATCGACCGGGTCGTCGCCACGGTGCCGGGCAGGGTCGCCAACATCCAGGACATCTATGGCCTGTCGCCGCTGCAGGACGGCATTCTGTTCCATCATCTTCTGGCCAGCCGGGGCGATCCCTATCTGCTGGTCAGTCAAATGGCGTTTGCCAAGCGTGGGCTGCTGGATGGCTATCTTGGTGCGGTTCAAGAGGTGGTGGACCGCCACGACATTCTGCGCACGGCCTTTGTCTGGGAGGGCCTGTCGAGCCCGGCGCAGGTGGTGTGGCGCAAGGCGGCCTTGGATGTGCTCGAGGTCGAGCTGGACGAGAATGGCGGTTCCGGTCGCGAGCAGCTGAAGCGGCGGTTCGATCCGCGTCAGTACCGCATCGATCTTGGCCGGGCGCCCTTGATGCGCTTCGTGATCGCGCGCGAGCCGGGCAGCGGGCGCTGGCTGCTGCTGCAGTTGCTGCATCATCTGACAGGGGATCACACGACGCTGGAAGTGATGCATGCCGAGGTGCGGGCCGTGCTGGCGGGACGCGGGCATGAGCTTGCTGTACCGCAGCCGTTCCGCAATCTGGTGGCGCAGGCGCGGCTTGGCATCGATGCCAAGGCGCATGAAGCGTTCTTCCAGGAGATGCTGGGCGACATCGACGAGCCGACGCTGCCGTTCGGGCTTCGCGAGGTGCATGGCGACGGCAGCGGGATCGGCGAGGCGCATCGGATGCTTCCGCAGGCGCTCAACGATCGACTGCGCGCTCAGGCGCGGCGGCTCAGGGTGAGCCTTGCGAGCCTGTGCCATCTGGCCTGGGGGCAAGTGGTGGCGCTGAGCAGCGGCCGAGAGCAGGCGGTGTTCGGCACGGTGCTGTTCGGCCGCATGCATGCGGGTGCGGGCGCCGACCGTGCGATGGGCCTGTTCATCAACACCCTGCCGGTGCGGCTCGACCTTGACGGAGCCGGTGTCGAGGCGAGCGTGCAGGCCACGCATGCGCGGCTTTCCGAGCTGCTGGCGCATGAGCATGCCTCGCTGGCGCTGGCGCAACGCTGCAGCGGCGTTGCGGCGCCGGCGCCGCTGTTCAGCGCGCTGCTGAACTACCGCCACAACACGCCGGCGGCCAAGTCCGGCTCAGGAACGGATGATGTCCTGGCCGGCATCGAACGGCTGGGCGGGGAAGAGCGCACCAACTATCCGTTGACGCTATCGGTGGAGGATTTTGGCGAGGCGCTCGGCCTGACGGCGCAGGTGGCGGAGCCAATCTCTGCGGATCGGGTCTGCGGCTACATGCAGCACACGCTCGAG
The DNA here is from genome assembly GCF_054063295.1 of Bradyrhizobium sp. USDA 3240. NCBI lineage: Bacteria > Pseudomonadati > Pseudomonadota > Alphaproteobacteria > Hyphomicrobiales > Nitrobacteraceae > Bradyrhizobium > Bradyrhizobium sp. USDA 3240. Next base: position 100,776 of record NZ_JBSSGD010000004.1, on the reverse strand, counting down.
CAGCTAGCAGATGCATTGGAGCAGGCTCCCGACAGACCGGTGCGGGAGCTGGACATCTTGCCGGCGGCTGAACGCAGCTATCTGCTGGAGGAGCTGAACCGGACGGCGGCGGCCTATCCGTCGCAGCGGTGCATCCACGAACTGTTCGAGCAGCAGGTGCAAAAGGCGCCGGAGGCGGTGGCGGTGGTCTGCGCGGACGAGCGGTTGAGCTATGGCGAGCTCAATGCGCGGGCCAACCGCCTGGCGCATCATCTGATCGCCTTCGGGGTCAAGCCGGACCTGCCGGTGGCGATCTGCCTGGAGCGCAGCCCGGCGATGGTGGTGGGGGTCTTGGCGATCCTCAAGGCGGGAGGGGCCTATCTGCCGCTGGACCCGGCCTATCCCAGCGCGCGGCTGCGCCAGGTGCTCGAGGATGCGGCGCCGCCGCTGCTGCTGGCCGATGCGGCCGGACGCGCCGCGCTGGGCGGCGACGGGCTCACCGGCGTGACGGTGCTGGATCTGGAGACGGCGACGCCGGCCTGGGCGGAGCTGCCGGCCACCGATCCGGACCCGCGCGCGCTCGGCCTCACCTCACGCCATCTCGCCTATGTCATCTACACCTCCGGCTCAACCGGCACACCAAAGGGCGTCATGGTCGAGCATCGGGGATTGGTCAACTATCTGTCCTGGGCCTGCGACGTTTATGATCCCCGGTCCTCTTCCATGGTGTCCTCATCACTCGCCTTCGATTCAACGATAAACAGCCTGTTTACACCTTTACTTCATGGTGGCCATGCTTCCCTTTTAAAGAAAGGAGATGAGGTCGAAGGACTAAAGACAAGGATCGGCTCGGCATGTGGGCTGGTCAATATCACGCCGAGCCATCTGGATGCCCTTGGGCAACAGATGCTGGCACAGAAGGTGTCAAGCCAGGTCGACACTTTTATTATCGGCGGGGAACCACTTTCGCATTCAACGGTCTCGTTGTGGCGCAGCATCCAGCCTATGGCCAGGATGGTGAATGAATATGGCCCGACCGAAGCTGTCGTCGGCTGCGTCTTCTTTGACATTCCGACCGGGCTCGCCACCTCCACAAACGTCCCGATCGGTCGCCCGATCGCGAACGCGCGGGTGTATCTGCTGGACGCTTATGGTGCGCCGGTTCCGTTCGGAGCGGCGGGTGAGCTTTACATCGGCGGGGCAGGGGTGGCGCGCGGCTATCTGAACCGTCCGGAGCTGACGGCGGAGCGGTTCATCGCCAGCCCGTTTGTGGACGGCGACCGGCTGTACCGGACCGGCGACCTGGGGCGTTATCTTCCGGACGGCAATCTGGAGTTTTTGGGCCGCAACGACGAGCAGGTGAAGATCCGCGGCTTCCGGATCGAGCCGGGCGAGATTGCGGCGCGGCTTTGCGAGCACGCCTGGGTGCGCGAGGCGGTGGTGGTGGCGCAGCAGGATGGCGCCGGCGAGAAGCGGCTGGTGGCCTATGTGGTATGTGCGTCCGAGGCAGGATCGGACGAGGACGATGGAGGCGGGCTTGCCGGCGCCCTGCGGGCGCATCTGAGCGCGCGGCTGCCGGACTACATGGTGCCGGCGGCGTTCGTGCGGCTGGCGGCGCTGCCGCTGACGGTGAACGGCAAGCTCAACCGCAAGGCACTGCCGGGGCCGGCCGATGCGGCCTATGCGCTGGCGGCCTATGAGGCGCCGCGCGGCGAGGTCGAGACGATGCTGGCCGGGATCTGGGCCGAGCTTCTCGGTGTCGAGCGCATCGGGCGTCACGACAACTTCTTCGAACTCGGTGGCCACTCGCTGCTGGCGGTGCAGCTGATGGAGCGGCTGCGGCGGCTGTCGCTCGGGGTGGAGGTGCGCACCCTGTTCGCCAGACCGGTGCTTTGCGATCTGGCCGCAAGCCTTGGCAGCCATCGCGAGGTGGCGGTGCCCGCCAACCTGATCGACGAGCACAGCACGGCGATCACGCCGCGGATGCTGCCGCTGATCGAGCTGACGCAGGAAGAGATCGACCGGGTCGTCGCCACGGTGCCGGGCAGGGTCGCCAACATCCAGGACATCTATGGCCTGTCGCCGCTGCAGGACGGCATTCTGTTCCATCATCTTCTGGCCAGCCGGGGCGATCCCTATCTGCTGGTCAGTCAAATGGCGTTTGCCAAGCGTGGGCTGCTGGATGGCTATCTTGGTGCGGTTCAAGAGGTGGTGGACCGCCACGACATTCTGCGCACGGCCTTTGTCTGGGAGGGCCTGTCGAGCCCGGCGCAGGTGGTGTGGCGCAAGGCGGCCTTGGATGTGCTCGAGGTCGAGCTGGACGAGAATGGCGGTTCCGGTCGCGAGCAGCTGAAGCGGCGGTTCGATCCGCGTCAGTACCGCATCGATCTTGGCCGGGCGCCCTTGATGCGCTTCGTGATCGCGCGCGAGCCGGGCAGCGGGCGCTGGCTGCTGCTGCAGTTGCTGCATCATCTGACAGGGGATCACACGACGCTGGAAGTGATGCATGCCGAGGTGCGGGCCGTGCTGGCGGGACGCGGGCATGAGCTTGCTGTACCGCAGCCGTTCCGCAATCTGGTGGCGCAGGCGCGGCTTGGCATCGATGCCAAGGCGCATGAAGCGTTCTTCCAGGAGATGCTGGGCGACATCGACGAGCCGACGCTGCCGTTCGGGCTTCGCGAGGTGCATGGCGACGGCAGCGGGATCGGCGAGGCGCATCGGATGCTTCCGCAGGCGCTCAACGATCGACTGCGCGCTCAGGCGCGGCGGCTCAGGGTGAGCCTTGCGAGCCTGTGCCATCTGGCCTGGGGGCAAGTGGTGGCGCTGAGCAGCGGCCGAGAGCAGGCGGTGTTCGGCACGGTGCTGTTCGGCCGCATGCATGCGGGTGCGGGCGCCGACCGTGCGATGGGCCTGTTCATCAACACCCTGCCGGTGCGGCTCGACCTTGACGGAGCCGGTGTCGAGGCGAGCGTGCAGGCCACGCATGCGCGGCTTTCCGAGCTGCTGGCGCATGAGCATGCCTCGCTGGCGCTGGCGCAACGCTGCAGCGGCGTTGCGGCGCCGGCGCCGCTGTTCAGCGCGCTGCTGAACTACCGCCACAACACGCCGGCGGCCAAGTCCGGCTCAGGAACGGATGATGTCCTGGCCGGCATCGAACGGCTGGGCGGGGAAGAGCGCACCAACTATCCGTTGACGCTATCGGTGGAGGATTTTGGCGAGGCGCTCGGCCTGACGGCGCAGGTGGCGGAGCCAATCTCTGCGGATCGGGTCTGCGGCTACATGCAGCACACGCTCGAGCAGCTAGCAGATGCATTGGAGCAGGCTCCCGACAGACCGGTGCGGGAGCTGGACATCTTGCCGGCGGCTGAACGCAGCTATCTGCTGGAGGAGCTGAACCGGACGGCGGCGGCCTATCCGTCGCAGCGGTGCATCCACGAACTGTTCGAGCAGCAGGTGCAAAAGGCGCCGGAGGCGGTGGCGGTGGTCTGCGCGGACGAGCGGTTGAGCTATGGCGAGCTCAATGCGCGGGCCAACCGCCTGGCGCATCATCTGATCGCCTTCGGGGTCAAGCCGGACCTGCCGGTGGCGATCTGCCTGGAGCGCAGCCCGGCGATGGTGGTGGGGGTCTTGGCGATCCTCAAGGCGGGAGGGGCCTATCTGCCGCTGGATGTCAATCGGCGTTCGACTGGGACCCCCTATCGGCATCCAAAAGGGACCCCTTTGATCGGCGTGCTCTGCTGGTAGCGCTCGGGTCGTCGGAGCTGGTCGGGGTTGCGGAGACGGCGCGAGCGCGGGTTGTTTGAACATCGTCGCGGCTTTTGAATCGCCAGCTGTCGTTGCCGGTCTCGACGATGTCGCAGTGATGGGTCAATCGGTCGAGTAGCGCGGTGGTCATTTTGGCATCACCGAACACACTGGGCCATTCGCCGAACGCAAGATTGGTGGTGACAATGATGGAGGTGCGCTCGTAGAGCCGGCTGATGAGATGGAACAGGAGCTGACCGCCGGATTGCGCGAACGGCAGATAGCCCAGCTCGTCGAGAACGATGAAGTCCATGCGGGTCAGATGCTCGGCGAGCCGTCCCTGCCGACCGTTGCGGGTCTCGGTCTCGAGCCGGTTGACGAGGTCGACTACGTTGTAGAAGCGTCCTCTGGCGCCATCGCGGATGCAACTTCTGGCGATGGCAATGGCCAGGTGGGTTTTGCCTGTACCGGTGCCGCCAACCAGCACGACGTTGCGTTGTTGGGCGATGAAGCCGCCGCCAGCGAGATCATTGACGAGAGTCTGATTGATCGGCGTGCCGTCGAACTGGAAGTCGGCGATGTCCTTGGCGAGCGGCAGCTTTGCAATGGTGAGCTGGTATTTGATCGACCTGGCTTGCTTCTCGTTGATCTCGGCGTTGAGCAGGTCGCCGACAATGCGTTGAGGCTCGTGCTGGCGCTTGACGGCAGTTGCCATGATCTCGTCGAAGGCAGCCTTCATGCCGTAGAGCTTAAGTTCGCCCATGAGGTCGAAGATTTGGGTTCGTTCCATCAGATGGTCCTCCGGAGGTTGTCGTAGCGGGCACAATCGGCGATCGGTGCATGACGGAGCGTCAGTGCGGCCGGCGTCATGATGTTGGCCGGTGGGGCGGGTTCACGTTGACGGGCCAGGATATTGAGAACGACATCGGCGGAATGGACGCTGTGACTGAGCGCTTCGGCACAAGCCGCTTCCACCGCGGACAGACCGTCAGTCAGCACCGCGGTGAGGATGTCGACCATCTGCCGATTGCCATCGTCGGTGCTGGCCAGCTTGCGCCGGATCCGCTCGATCGCGGCCGGCAGCACCCAGTCTTTGAAGGGAGCACCGTTGCGCAAGGCGCCGGGTTTGCGGGCGAGCACCGGCACATAATGCCAGGGGTCGTAGACGGTATCGCCGCGGCCAAAGGATCGCGGGTGCTCGGCAACGATACGTCCATCCTGACGGATCACGATGCGATCGGCATAGGCTTGAACCTCGACCGGTCGTCCGACTGCACTGGCTGCGACCGAGTACTTGTTGTTGTCGAAGCGCACCAGGCAGGTCTTCGAGACCGATGCTGTCACCGCATGGAAGCCGTCGAAGCGGCCGGCATAGGGAACGAGTTTGGGGCGTTCGGCTTCGAACACGTCCCAGATCGTCTGATCGACCAGCTCCGGATGGCGATGAGCCTTGGCGTAGGCGATGCACTTGTCGAGCAGCCAGGCGTTTAACTCGTCGAGGTTTTTGAACCGCAGCCGCGGCGTGAAGAAGCGCTCCCGGACCAGCCCGACCTGGTTCTCGACCTGCCCCTTCTCCCAGCCCGACGCTGGCGTACAGGCGACCGGATCGACCAGATAGTGGCTGCACATCTGCAGGAAGCGGCGATTGTAGAGACGGCCTTTACCGACAAAGATCGTCTCCACCGCGGTCTTCATGTTGTCGTAGATGCCGCGGGTGCAGGTGCCTTTGAACAGGGCGAATGCCCGGTCGTGGGCGTCGAACACCATCTCCTGCGTCTCCCGCGGATAGGCCCGCACGAACAGCATGCGACTGTGACAGAGCCGAACATGAGCAGCCTTCACCATCACCGTGGTGCCGCTCAGCAGGACCACCTCGTGGCTCCAGTCGAACTGGTAGGCTTCGCCTGGTGCAAAGCTCAGCGGCACATAAGCCGACGCTGTCGAGGTGCCGCGTTCCTTGGTCCACCGTCGGGCGTATCGACGAACCGCATCATAGCCGCCGGCATAACCCAGGCCGCGGAGTTCCTCGAATAGCCGGATCAGCGTCAGCCGTTCCCGCGCCGCCTTGCTCTCATTCCCTGCCAGCAACCGATCAAGCTCGGCACTCCAGGCACCCATCTTCGGGAGCGGCTGCGTCTCGCGCTCGTACCGGAACTCCGTCGCTTGAGAACGAATGACCTTGCGAACCACCTTCCGCGATACGCCAAGTTCTCGGCAGATCGCCTTGATCGGACGACCATCAACAAAGTAGGCGCGACGGATCTTACCAATCGTCTCCACCACCAGCATCCCAACCTCGGCTTCCATGACTCGATGGAAGCCACTGTGGACCCTTATCCCGGGGTCCCGATTGGATGCCGATCACCCCGAAACGGGGGTCCTTATTCCATGCCGAAACACAGCTGGACCCGGCCTATCCCAGCGCGCGGCTGCGCCAGGTGCTCGAGGATGCGGCGCCGCCGCTGCTGCTGGCCGATGCGGCCGGACGCGCCGCGCTGGGCGGCGACGGGCTCACCGGCGTGACGGTGCTGGATCTGGAGACGGCGACGCCGGCCTGGGCGGAGCTGCCGGCCACCGATCCGGACCCGCGCGCGCTCGGCCTCACCTCACGCCATCTCGCCTATGTCATCTACACCTCCGGCTCAACCGGCACACCAAAGGGCGTCATGGTCGAGCATGGAAGTTTGGTGAACTATTTGTATTGGTCGGATCGCAGCCATTACGAAGGAGCGTTGAACGGTTCGCCGATGCTGCTGTCGTTCAGCTTTGACGGCACCATTACGACCGTGTTCGGTCCACTGCTGGCCGGTACCCAGCTCCGCATTCTAAACCAGGCTTTCCCAATAGATTGGTGTGCGGCCGTCGGGCAGGCTCAGACCTATGATCTGATTAAGCTGACGCCTTCGCATTTAAGCACGCTGACCAATCGGTTTGACGGCTATAAAGGACCAGCTCCAACACGAGTGCTCATGCTTGGAGGCGAAGCCTTAATCCCGGCGGATATACAGTTTTGGCAAGAGCGTTTTCCGACCGTGCGTCTGATCAATCATTACGGTCCGACAGAAGCGACGGTTGGAAGTACCACATTCGCAATATCTGAGGCCGTCGATAAGTTGAGCTCGATCCCGATCGGTCGCCCGATCGCGAACGCGCGGGTGTACTTGCTGGACGCTTATGGTGCGCCGGTTCCGTTCGGAGCGGCGGGTGAGCTTTACATCGGCGGGGCAGGGGTGGCGCGCGGCTATCTGAACCGTCCGGAGCTGACGGCGGAGCGGTTCATCGCCAGCCCGTTTGTGGACGGCGACCGGCTGTACCGGACCGGCGACCTGGGGCGTTATCTTCCGGACGGCAATCTGGAGTTTTTGGGCCGCAACGACGAGCAGGTGAAGATCCGCGGCTTCCGGATCGAGCCGGGCGAGATTGCGGCGCGGCTTTGCGAGCACGCCTGGGTGCGCGAGGCGGTGGTGGTGGCGCAGCAGGATGGCGCCGGCGAGAAGCGGCTGGTGGCCTATGTGGTATGTGCGTCCGAGGCAGGATCGGACGAGGACGATGGAGGCGGGCTTGCCGGCGCCCTGCGGGCGCATCTGAGCGCGCGGCTGCCGGACTACATGGTGCCGGCGGCGTTCGTGCGGCTGGCGGCGCTGCCGCTGACGGTGAACGGCAAGCTCGACCGCAAGGCACTGCCGGGGCCGGCCGATGCGGCCTATGCGCTGGCGGCCTATGAGGCGCCGCGCGGCGAGGTCGAGACGATGCTGGCCGGGATCTGGGCCGAGCTTCTCGGTGTCGAGCGCATCGGGCGTCACGACAACTTCTTCGAACTCGGTGGCCACTCGCTGCTGGCGGTGCAGCTGATCAGCCAAGCACTAAACCGAGGATTAATGTTGGGTGCTGCCGATCTTTTCCAGGCCCCGGTCCTGAAGCTGCTTGCGTCGAAAGTTCACTTGGACCACCTCCGTCACACAGCTGGAGTGCTGCCGGTACGAACGAACGGATCTCAATCACCACTATTCTTTGTTCCGTCAGGCTATGGAGATTGCTCATACGTCCTATCGTTGGTGAAGGATATGGAAATAGACTGCCCTGTCTACGCTCTGCCATGGCCATCGTTCAACGAAAATGATCGGCCAACGCTCGAAGCGATAGCCGCGCAAGTCGTTTTGGCCGTGAAGAAAACCCAGCCGCGTGGCCCCTACCGTCTTGCTGGATATTCCTCGGGGGCAATCTTGGCTTATGCGATTGCCCAGCACTTACTGAGCATCGATGACGCCGTATCGTTCGTTGCTTTCATCGATGTCACCCTTTCCGCAACTCCATCGAACATGTCGGATGCGCAAATAGCGCTAGAAATGATTTTCGAGCCTCTCGATACTCTAGATGATAAACGCTTCCAACTCTTGGAGCGTCTTGCCAAGGAATGCTCAATTACTGAGTTGCTTCAGAAGGCACAGCAGATCGGCGCAATAATAGTAGACGAAGAACTCTACGCTACGGCTTCGATGTTCGCACACTTTCACCAGGCGCTGCAGTCATATGAAATTCCAGCCCTGCCATTGGAAATACATCAATTTTATGCCGCCGAACCTTCCGGGGGGCGGCGTGTGCGAGCCGACGCTTCGATGCGTACAGAACAGAGGTCACCTATGCGCGGTTGGGACCGGATCCTGGATGTCGCGGCCATTCATGCCGTGCCGATTCCCGGTGATCATTTAACACTGATGAGCGTTTGGGAAAATCGTCGGGTTCTGGCCGCTGTTCTATCGAAGGCCTTAGCAACTGATCCACTCCCTAGAATCTTCGATCAACACGGCAGCGGTTGGCGGCGATGAGAAGCTGATGACGTCACGGCACCGACAATTTGAGAACCAACTGAGACGCGACAACGCGTTGCCTCACCTGAGGTTGGACCAAATACGTGGATTGCGGGGCCCACAGCACCGGCGCGCGTGGAAGGCATAGCCCTCGAATAGCCAGGGACTGAGCGGCGTCGACATCCGCTATGCTGTCCAATTCGAGGGCGGCCACTCGGGCAGCGGCACAAAGAGTCGCTGCCTGCGGCCGCGCACTCGAGATCGGCGCACGAACCGTACGCATACGACGAAGCTTACGATTACCCACATCTTTGAGTCAGAGCTTCGCCCCCGTTGCGATATCGATGAATCGCGATAATCCGCGCCACATGATGAGATTCCCTGGTGGCGGATCGTTGGCGCGGGCGAGATAGCCGCCGAGCCTGGCGATCTTGATGAGATAATGCGACAATGTCTTTCGTTTGCTGGTATTCGTCCGAGGACGACCGCCTTGTTGGGTTATCCGATCTGTAGCTGACTGTCAGTATGGATATCCTTACTGATAGTCGCCAAGTGAGCCGTCTTGAGATTGTGGAGACTGGCCGGCGTCGGCGCTGGTCGGAGGCGGAGAAACTCCGGATCGTCGAGGAAAGCTTTTCGGCTCCGCGCCTGGTGTCGGCGACAGCGCGGCACCATGGGGTTGCGAAACAGCTTCTGTTTTCGTGGCGGAAGGCCTATCGCGAAGGACAGCTTGGCGGCTGTCAGGTTGATGGATTTGTGCCAGCCCAGATTGTGCCGGATATCCAATCGACGACAACAGAGCCTGCCGCACTGGCGGCGACGGGTACTTTGGAGATCGTGGCCGCGAATGGCCGACGCGTGATCGTGGACCACAACGTCGATGTCGCGGTTTTGCTACGGATCATGCGAGGGCTGGAGACACTACGTTGATCCCGATCCCGACGGGCGTGCGCGTATGGCTGGCGACGGGCCATAGGGACATGCGGTGTGGTTTTCCGAGCCTGGCTCTGCGCGTGCAGGATGTGCTCAAGCGCGACGCCATGGGCGGCGGTCTTTTCTGCTTCAGGGGCAAACGCGGCGATCTTTTGAAAGTCATTTGGCACGATGGCCAGGGAGCATGCCTGTTTACCAAAAGGCTCGAGAGGGGAAGGTTCATCTGGCCATCGGTAGCCGGCGAACCGGTGGCGATCTCGCAGACGCAGCTCTCCTATCTTTTGTCCGGCATCGACTGGCGCAATCCTGAGGAAACCCAGCGTCCGATGCGCATCGGCTAGGCGTTTTTGTTTGCATCTCGACCGCGATCTGATTCAATGGCTTCATGATCTCGAAGCCGGACGATCTTCCTTCGGACCTTGTCAGTGCCCTGGCGGCGCTGCAGGCCGAGCGCGGAGCGCGGCAGAACGCCGAGGTGAAGGCGGCCAGCTGGCAGGCGCAAGCCGCAAATGCTCTGGCGGAGCTGTCGGATAACGCGGCGCTGATTGCGCATCTTGAGCTGCTGCGCGTTCCAGCCGATCGTGATCACCGATTCCAGGCCATCGTGATCACCCATTCCAGAGCAACGTGATCATGGTTTCCAGCCGATCGTGATCGCTATTTCCAGCGATCATGATCGGGGACAACCAGGAGGCGTCCACCGCTGACAGTCTGCAACCGGGGTAGCTCGGTCTTTTGCCAACCGCAGAGGATCGAGATGCCGACAGAAAGACTGTCCATGCGCCACATTCGCGAAGTTCTAGCCTGCACCAGCCTAGGTTGTTGTAAGCTTCCGGATAGGCCGGTCGTAGACGTAGCGCCATCCTGTAACTCGCCACCGCCTCCTCCAGGCGGCCGATGCCCCTCTATAGCGAGACAATCAGGATGAGAGCGGCGCGTCAATCAAGATGAGACGAGGCGGCCGAGTCAGGAGATAATTGACGCTGGCCGCCTACTTGGCAAGCGTTGATTGACGCTGCGCGACAATCAAGCGGCGCTGCCAGCGTCAATCACAGTCTTGTCGAGTTCGTTGGGGGTCGTGTGAACAGGTGGCCGGCCTGGACCGCGCTTGCGATCGAGGGCAACTTTTCGACGGTAACTTTCGACGTTCATCTCGAGGATCGTGGCGTGGTGGACCAAACGATCGATGGCAGCCAACGTCATTGCCTGGTCCGGGAAGATACGCCCCCATTCGCCAAATGGCTGATTGGCCGTGATCAGCAGCGAGCGTCGTTCGTAGCGGGCGGCGATCAACTCGAACAGCACACTGGTTTCCGCCTGATCCTTGCTCACATATGTGATGTCGTCGAGGATCAGGAGGTCATAGCGATCGAGTTTGGCGATCGCGGACTCCAGCGCCAGCTCGCGCCGCGCGACCTGCAGCCGTTGCACCAGATCAGTGGTGCGCGCGAAGAGAACGCGCCAACCGTTCTCGACGAGAGCCAGGCCGATCGCCGTGCCGAGATGGGTCTTGCCGCCGCCCGGTGGACCGAACAAGAGCAAATTGGCGCCGGCCTTCAACCAGGCGTCGCCAGCGGCGAGCGCCATCGCCTGTGCCTTTGATAGCATCGGCACGCTTTCGAAGTCGAAGGTGGCGAGCGTCTTGCCGGCGGGCAAACGCGCTTCCACCATGTGTCGCTCGATCCGACGGCGGGTGCGATCGGCCGCCTCGTGCTCGGCAAGGGCGGCGAGGAAGCGGGCGGCAGGCCACCCTTCCTTGTCCGACTGTGCGGCGAGCTTCGGCCAGATCGCCTTGACGCCCGGCAGGCGGAGCTCATTGAGAAGCAGCTCGACACGGGCAGCATCGACGGAGGTAGCGATACCGGTCATGCTGCCTCTCCCAGGTTCGAGCGGCCCGACATGACGCTGACGGAGGCGAGTTCATCGTAGACGTCGAGCGGCGCCAGCTTGACGGCGACACGCGGGATCGAGGCCGCCTCGGGTCGGAAGCGGTCGCGCAGCGCGGCAAGATCGGGTAACTGTCCGGCGTCCAGATCCATCGCGATCACCTCGGCGAGTTCTGCTTCGCAGGCGCGCTCGTGAGCCAGCGCCAGAAGCTCGACCGTCACCTTGCAGGCGCGCCGGTCATCACCATGCTCCCGCAAGGTCTCGAACAGACGTTTGTAAGCTGCACGCGGGAAGAGTTGGTCGCGATAAACGAGATTGAGGAGCGCCATCGGCTTGCGCCGCAGGGCATGGATGACGTGCCGGTAATCCACAACATGACCGCCCTGGCTCTCGGACACAGGCCGACCGCGCCGCAGCGTCACGACCGGCGTGACGCCAAGGAAGCATTCGAGCCGGTCGTCGAAGATGCGCACACGCAGGCGATGGCCGATCAATCTTGAAGGCACGGTGTAGAATACGCGCCGCAGGATGAAGCCGCCTGACGACGTCACCGGGATCACTTTCTCCTCGAAGTCGGTCGTGCGGCCTTTTGGCAGCGGCGCCAAGGCCTCCTTCTCGAGCGCGATCGGCTTGGCGAGGTTGGCGTTGCGCCGGCCGACAATCTCGTCGACAAAAGCCCGGTACGCATCGAGACTGGCGAACTCGCGCGTCCCCCGCAGCAACAGCGCATCTTCCAGTGCCCGCTTGAGATGGCCGTGCGCGCTCTCGATCGAGCCGTTCTCATGTGCGATGCCCGCATTGTTGCGCGTTGGCGCCATGCCATAGTGGCCCATCAGCCCGGCGTAGCGCTGCGTCAGATCCCCCCGTGCGTCGGCGGCCAGATTGCGGAATGCTGCCGACAGGCTGTCGCTGCGATGCTCCCGCGGCACGCCGCCAAGCGCCCACAGCGCGTTCTGCAAGCCCTCCGCCAGGGCGACGAAGCTTTCGCCGCCGAGCACGACATGGACATGCTCGAAGCCGGAGAACGCCAACCGGAAGTGATAGAGCCGGTGATCGAGCGGCTCACCCGCGATGGTAATACCGAGCGCGCTCACGTCGGTGAAGTCGGACAGACCCAGGCGGCCGGGCTCGTGCTGCTGGCGGAAGATCACGTCCTGTTCGGGGCCGTTGAGCGCCCGCCAGGCGTTGATGCGCCGCTCCAGCGTGCGGCGGATGTTCGGGTTCAAGTCATGATGCCGTCGGCGCAGCTCGTCCAGCACGCCGATCACGCGGATGCCGGGCGCAGCCTTCAGGATCGGAACGATCTCGGCGTCCCAATACTGCCCGAGCGGATCGGACCGGCGCCGGCCCCTCGGCGTCTTCTTCTGCGATGGCGGGCGACAATCGCCCTCGATTCGATACGCGCTTGCCTTCGAGAACCCCGCCTTGGCCGCGGCGGCCTCGGGGGACAGTGTCAGTCGGTACGTCATGTACAGCCTCATCTGGTGGTCGGTGATGTGGAGGCCAGGCAAGGCATCGATTCCCTCTTGTCGAGACGAACCAACAGCTTGCACCAGCCGCACCCGGCCGCCAGACGGGTCCAAAAACGCGCGACGCCGATGGGGACGGTCCTCCGGTCGGGCTGCGCCCTCCCTTCGGTCCGTCCCCATCGGCGCAGTCTCACCTTGATTGTCGCTGGAGTCTCACCCTGATCGCCGCCGCGCACCCCTCAGGGCTAGGCCGAGAGAGTAACAAGCCTCGGCGTGATTTGGGTCAATAGCGAGCGCCTTAGTGATCAATGCAACCGCTTCCAAGCCGTTTCCCTGTTGGTGGCGCAAAACGCCGAGGAAATACAGGGCCTCAGCGTCGTCAGGCTGGGCCTCCAATGCTCGCAGGTAAAGGGATTGGGCCTGGGCATGCCGGCCTGCCTGATGGTGGACCAACCCATCTGCGACGGGATGTGGGGACACGGTCCCACCGGTGTCGGCTGCCTCAACGCCTTTCACGCTGTGCATCGGTTTTGGGATCCGACCGCTCTGGATATTGAAGGGACCTAGAGGTGCTCAGCAGTTGGTAGGCTGCAATCGAAACGAAGAGCGTTGGGATAGATCACGGACGGCAAGTTCAGGCTTCTTCGACATCCCATAGTGCGAGGATAGCTCTGCGCTCCCAACCTCGCACCTTTTCGACAGAATGCCAATTGGACGGCAATGTTCTGAACGCTACCAGCCGATTGCACAGCGGCTCGATCGACAAAGACGGCACGCTTTGTGACTCAGCCTTATATAGATGCAGCCGCCCGCCCGACGTGCTTCTCCAGCCGGGACTGAGGTAGAGAAATGAGGCTATCGTATCTTCATTCGAGGCAAAGTCATTGTGGACGGGGAACTCCGGCGTTGCGTCATTCATACGGCGGAGTTGCACGTAGTTATCTCGATTTAGTTTTACCTTCACCCCGAACGCGAGTGACAATAGAGTGATCGTTTCCTTCGAATACACCGCCTGCCAAGCTGCTTTACTTCTGAGAAGCGAGAACTCTATTCTTCCAGAACCGCGGCTTTCGATTTCGAATTCGTAATTCTCGGAACCAACTTCACGCAGACATTCTTCGAGCACGGCCGGCGGAAGAAAGTCATCCAGAACTAGATGTGGCCATGGGTCGAGCCTAAGCGGCGTCATGCCTACTCCTGAGCTTCGCCGGCAAAGATTCCGCAGTTCGTGCGCAGCCCGCGCCCGAAACCTAAGCTGACCTGAACTGCAATTTCGAGTTGCCCCTGCCCGGCCCGTGATATCTACTCAACGATCTGATGGAGTTTTCTCTCGATCTTTTTTATCTCTTCAACGCTGATTTCGCCCTCGGCCTTTTTGTCGAGTTGTTTAACAAGATCGGCAATATCCTCCGAAATGCTTTCCAGATCGAGACGTTTAGCAACACCAACGTTTTGATCGCACATATCACCTCTCCGAAAAAATTGGTCTTGGTAAAGGGTTGTGAGCGAACATCATACAACCCGAAAAACTCAACGCGCAAGTAGAAAGGGCGTAGCGCGAGACGTTCTCCTTGGCGACAGTCAGCGGACGAAAACCGGTTTCCCAATTTCCTGGGTCTTGATTTGTTCGCTGAAGGAGGCGTCGGACTCCTTGCGCGCATCATCCAGCGAGAGCTGTCCGCTCTCGATGCGAGCTTTCAAAGACTCGAACTCCTTCTGGTCAAAAGTGGGCGTAAAAGAATCCACGTGGTATGGCACCGTTAGGCAGTTGGGACACACGGGCTTGTAGTCGAAGTCCCAACGAGGGCCGAACCGGTAGACGGCCACGTACATTATCTTGGCCTGGATCTCGTCCACGCCGTTTGCGAGCATTGCCGTGTAGAACGTCCAATGAACGGTCGCCCAGGGCACTTTTTTCATGTCGCATAGGTAGTCGTGAATGACCGAGGCCTCACGATACTTCCCGGTCCAGGGACTGCCGATGATCGACCAGAGCGGCCAGGGGATAGAAGCCCCATCAACCTTCCAGCCAACCGGCGTCTCAAATCTTCTTCCATCCGGATTGATGTAGGCGAAAGGCGCAAGGAGGATCGCTGTGCGACCGTCGACATTCATCCGCAGGTCCAACGTTCCCACGAAGGAGCCGTACTTTGCTCTTGAATCCTCTGCTCGGGCGCTGGCGGCCATGACAAGAAGTCCGGCAAGTAAAATGAAAACTCTCATGGCCACTCTCAACCGGTAGTATTGATCGCTGGGTACAATCTATTGTACGACCGAACTGCGGTATGCCGTCAATGCTAATGTCGCAAAAACGGGGCATGTGGTGCGGGAGTCGTGCTTAGCTGCAGTCTTGATGCTGCTCACCTTTGTCATTTTAGCTTCGACATGCCGTGCGGACGTTCTTCGCGGCAGCGGAGATGCGGCTTACGTCCGCGTCCTGGTCATGGACAGGACTCTCATCCGGTACTCAGAAGGCTGCGACGGAGCGGAGGAACGATCGATAGCATGGAGCGAAGTCGACAGTGTGACCTTCGAGATTTCGTGCGGGTCGGCGACCACCGAGCTGGCACCCCCAGCTCCGGATTGTCCGGACGGATCGCTGGACGTGTTCGTCGTCGAGCTTAGCGGACCGTCGGCGCCGATAATAGCCGAGAGCGTGGCGATAACCGCCGATCGCAACGTCCACCTCGACACTTTGCGCCCATGGGAGCAGGCCCACGGACCGGTATCCGCTGTCAGAAGCATCGCTAGACGGAAGGTCTGTCGAAGCCAGATTGCGGAAAGCTACGAAGTGCCGAGCTCGTTCTGCCGTGAAGGCCGACAGGTCGCCGTCGCGTTCGACTACAGAGCACCATTGAGCAACAAGATTCTAACGAACGGCTTCTCGTTCGTTTTGCAGCCCGTCGGGCCGGTTCCAGATGGATTCGATGTTGACGCATTCGGGACCGAGTTACGGAACGCTTTCCAATCCGGTATTTCGTTGTGGACGTCTTCCGTGAAGGACATGGAAGCGCGTCTCAGTCCGGCCCTTCGCAAATTTTTGGACGGAAGGACTAGCCGAAGCGCCAACGGCTATCAGCTATTCCTTCCGCCACAGGTGATCCGTCTCTCCTGTCCGCAGAGCGCCACGTTTGTGGTCGAACTCGGCTTCGACGATCCGGAACTCTTTCCCAGATACCCGCTTGTGCTGGCCAGAGCCAAGATCGAGGGGCGGACGATTGCGCTCAACATGCGGGCGTTCAAATGCTTCAAGTCGCACCTCAAGTTTGGCCCCGACAAGCAGCTCAGCTTCGAGCTCGACGACGGCTGCATCAATCTAGTCCCGATCATGGCTCACGAATTAGGGCACGCGTTCGGGCTCAAACATTTCGATGACGAGACGGCGCACGCTTTGATGGACAGTCAGTTCTCCCGCGACGCGCTGGCACCGACCGAGCGCGACACGCTCGCACTCGCCGCTGTCCTTGAGCAGTCCATTGTGGGCGCCGCGCCCGGAGTACTGGAGTTCGTTTCCAGCTCGGGCGTCAGACCGCCGGCCGATTGGGCGGACGCGCTGCCGAAATGATTCATAGAAGGCGAGGAATTCTTATCCCCTGCGCGGCGATGCCCAACCGCCCGAAGCAGTTAAGATTTAAAAGGGCGATGTACGGGTACCTGGCGACATAGGATAGGCCGCGCTAAAAAATCGGAGCGGGTAAAGGGAATCGAACTCCATATGCAGCTTGGGAAGCTATGGCTGCAAAGCAGTTTCGAGGCCTCAAGAGAACGAAGCCCAGCAATTTCGAGGGCTTTCCGCTCAAGATGCTGCACAAGCCTGCTACACAGCCGCCTGGCGGATCCGCGAAAGTGCGCCATTTCTAGAATTTTTCGCTACTCTTGAGCCTACTGGCGGAGAGAGTGGGACTCCCATCCTCCCTGGCCCGGATGCGCGAAATCCGCCGAAAAAACAAGGATTCCTGAATAGCCCGGCGACGATTTGTGACCACCGCTGTGTACCACCTGACCGGCCGATTCGGCGGGCGTGTGCCACTCGACGCCGATCGGTTTGCTCTTGACGATCTTATTGAGTGTCTTTTTGAGTTCGGGCGCGGGGCCGAGATTGAACCAGATCCACTGCTCGCGACATTGCGGCGACAGCCTGCCGACGGCCTTGACCAGCGTGTCCGGATGCCAAATCGGATGCGGCTGTTCGCGAACGAGCTCGTGAGCCAGCGTCGAAGTCTTGGCGATGGCGACGATGAAGACGCGTGGGCGTGACTGCGGAACGAAATGCCGAGCATCGACAACGACCGCGCCGGCCCGCATGCCGAGCCTGTCGAGCGAGGAAATGACCGTTTTGAACTCCTCGCCGCCGTTGATCGTCAGGAGGCCGACGACGTTCTCCAAGACTACGATGCGGGGCAGCCGCCCGTTTGCCTTGAGCCCCTTCATCAGGTCGATGAACGCCCAGAACGTTCCGGACCTGGTGCGGTTAGCGCCGGCGGCCTCGCCGATGCCAAGGCCATTTCCGGCCGTTGACAGGTCTTGGCAAGGGAACGAGGCCCAGGCGAGATCGACGCGACGACCAAGATCTTCGGGCTCCACCTTGTGTATGTCGTCCTCGACGATTTCCGCGTCGCCCCAATTGTCAGCGTAGACCTTGACCTTAAGCGGGTCGAAATCGTTCGCGAACTGGCACTTCCACCGGCCGCCCAGGCCCGCGCGCACCATTCCCCCGCCAGCGAAGAACTCAAGATAGCTAGGCACCTGCATCGACCTCCGACAAGCGGAGATCATGATTCCTGATGCAGCAAGCCGCCAGACGGCGGGCGAAATCGATTCGCTCGTCAGTCCTAATGAAATTCATGTCCCTGCCCTCGCCCTCGAGATTGGAATCCCGCGGACTTCCTTGCCTCCTACGACCCCCTACGGTTCCATTTTAAGGTGGTGATGCCGCCCTTTTGGACCCAGTTGGTCGACTTTCTGGACGTCTTAGCCTTGGTTTCCTAAACCATGTGCCCGTGAAAGCAGCAGAATCGTCTCACGGGTTGAATCCTTGGGCAAGCTCAATCAATCACATACTTAGTCTATTCCCGGATTGATGAAGCTGCCGATGCTAATAGCGGAACGGGCGCAGAAGGCGGCCTGAGCCCGCCACGTCCTATTTCGAGGTCAGTTCGACCACCGTGGACGAGCTGCCGCACGCCTATTTCTCCCCGTCCTGATGCCGTTCGAGCCACTCAGCGGCGGCCTGCTCCATCACCAGCGAGGCCGTCGTTTCGCGCAGCGCGGCCGCCGACTTGATCCTTCTGATGATCTCCGGGTCCGTCGACGTGAGGAGCTGCTTCTTGACACCCGGCGGCGGCTTCGAGGTGCGTGATGGCTGGCGTGGTGCTGAGGGACTGGCGAGCGGGCCTGACGGATGAGGGCCTCACCCTTGGCTCGGGCCTCGGCAGCCTGCCCCGCGAGAATCGTCGTCATCGCACGCGAGCGGCCGAGCTCCTTGGCGAGAGCCTTGCGGTCGCCGCCGCTGAGGGGCGTCGGATGATGCTTCGGTGCCATGGTAGCATCCAGTTCCGGCCGCGCCGGCGACTACTCGAACGCGGGCCAGCAGCCGTCTTCTTCGGGGCACCCGGTTCGCTGCGTGCAGGTATTGTCCAAGAGTCGCCGCCCGACATCCTTCCAGAGAGCCTCCCGACCATAGAGGCGGACGGCATCGACCTTCTGAATCTCGACGACCCTGGCGCAGCGCCGGCACCCCACCCTCAGAATATGTTGAGGAATTTGGCTCAGCCGCAGCGCCGCTCCGGAGGGGACTGACCGCGCCTCGGCGCGAGGGTCGTCCAGGAGCGCCTGCCAGTATTCCGCGGGCAGATCGGCGTCGGGAGCCAATCCGGGCTTCTGCGGCACGTTTTTGCCGACGAGAGAGGCCATTTTGTCCATCTGCTTGGGTGTCGGCATGCGCCAGCTCGCGGGTCGGTCAGTCATCGTTATATAGAACATAACGCGAACACGAGAGTCGATAGCCGGCGTGAAAAATATCCTGCAGTGGGTCGTGCAGGCTGTCGGAACCAGGCCCTGCCGTTCGTCTTGAATCCAAGCCGCCCCGAACTGGAGTTCTGCGTACCATGGCCCCGCGCGCCAACTGGAAGGGCTTTCTCCGCCTCTCGCTCGTCACCTGCCCGGTCGCTCTCTATCCGGCGACATCCGAGAGCGAGAAGATCTCTTTCAATCAACTCAATCGTGCGACTGGCCACCGCATCAAGTACGTGAAGGTCGATGCCGACACCCGTGACGAGGTGCCGAATGAGGACATCGTCAAGGGCTATGAACTCGACAAAGGGCAGTACATTGAGGTCACGAAGGAAGAGCTCGAGGAACTGGCGTTGGAATCGACGCGGACCATCGAGATCGATGAATTCGTCGACAAGTCCGACATCGACCCGCGCTACCTGATCCGCCCGTACTATCTCACCCCGGATGGCAAGATCGGCCATGACGCCTATGCGGTGATCCGCGAGACCATCCGCGAGATGGACAAGGTCGCGATAGGGCGCGTGGTCTTGACCAACCGCGAGCACATCATCGCACTCGAACCAAAGGACAAGGGACTCGTCGGAACGCTGCTTCGCTACCCGTATGAAGTGCGCAGCGAGCAGGAATACTTCGATGAGATTCAAGAAGTGAAGCTGACCAAGGACATGCTCGACCTGGCCAAACACATCGTGAACCAGAAGGCCGGAACCTTCGACCCCGGGAAGTTCGAGGTGTCAATCGGCGTTCGACTGGGACCCCCTATCGGCATCCAAAAGGGACCCCTTTGATCGGCGTGCTCTGCTGGTAGCGCTCGGGTCGTCGGAGCTGGTCGGGGTTGCGGAGACGGCGCGAGCGCGGGTTGTTTGAACATCGTCGCGGCTTTTGAATCGCCAGCTGTCGTTGCCGGTCTCGACGATGTCGCAGTGATGGGTCAATCGGTCGAGTAGCGCGGTGGTCATTTTGGCATCACCGAACACACTGGGCCATTCGCCGAACGCAAGATTGGTGGTGACAATGATGGAGGTGCGCTCGTAGAGCCGGCTGATGAGATGGAACAGGAGCTGACCGCCGGATTGCGCGAACGGCAGATAGCCCAGCTCGTCGAGAACGATGAAGTCCATGCGGGTCAGATGCTCGGCGAGCCGTCCCTGCCGACCGTTGCGGGTCTCGGTCTCGAGCCGGTTGACGAGGTCGACTACGTTGTAGAAGCGTCCTCTGGCGCCATCGCGGATGCAACTTCTGGCGATGGCAATGGCCAGGTGGGTTTTGCCTGTACCGGTGCCGCCAACCAGC
This sequence comes from Bradyrhizobium sp. USDA 3240, assembly GCF_054063295.1. Lineage (NCBI taxonomy): Bacteria > Pseudomonadati > Pseudomonadota > Alphaproteobacteria > Hyphomicrobiales > Nitrobacteraceae > Bradyrhizobium > Bradyrhizobium sp. USDA 3240. The sequence continues at coordinate 80,648 of NZ_JBSSGD010000004.1, read as the reverse complement.
ACGACGTTGCGTTGTTGGGCGATGAAGCCGCCGCCAGCGAGATCATTGACGAGAGTCTGATTGATCGGCGTGCCGTCGAACTGGAAGTCGGCGATGTCCTTGGCGAGCGGCAGCTTTGCAATGGTGAGCTGGTATTTGATCGACCTGGCTTGCTTCTCGTTGATCTCGGCGTTGAGCAGGTCGCCGACAATGCGTTGAGGCTCGTGCTGGCGCTTGACGGCAGTTGCCATGATCTCGTCGAAGGCAGCCTTCATGCCGTAGAGCTTAAGTTCGCCCATGAGGTCGAAGATTTGGGTTCGTTCCATCAGATGGTCCTCCGGAGGTTGTCGTAGCGGGCACAATCGGCGATCGGTGCATGACGGAGCGTCAGTGCGGCCGGCGTCATGATGTTGGCCGGTGGGGCGGGTTCACGTTGACGGGCCAGGATATTGAGAACGACATCGGCGGAATGGACGCTGTGACTGAGCGCTTCGGCACAAGCCGCTTCCACCGCGGACAGACCGTCAGTCAGCACCGCGGTGAGGATGTCGACCATCTGCCGATTGCCATCGTCGGTGCTGGCCAGCTTGCGCCGGATCCGCTCGATCGCGGCCGGCAGCACCCAGTCTTTGAAGGGAGCACCGTTGCGCAAGGCGCCGGGTTTGCGGGCGAGCACCGGCACATAATGCCAGGGGTCGTAGACGGTATCGCCGCGGCCAAAGGATCGCGGGTGCTCGGCAACGATACGTCCATCCTGACGGATCACGATGCGATCGGCATAGGCTTGAACCTCGACCGGTCGTCCGACTGCACTGGCTGCGACCGAGTACTTGTTGTTGTCGAAGCGCACCAGGCAGGTCTTCGAGACCGATGCTGTCACCGCATGGAAGCCGTCGAAGCGGCCGGCATAGGGAACGAGTTTGGGGCGTTCGGCTTCGAACACGTCCCAGATCGTCTGATCGACCAGCTCCGGATGGCGATGAGCCTTGGCGTAGGCGATGCACTTGTCGAGCAGCCAGGCGTTTAACTCGTCGAGGTTTTTGAACCGCAGCCGCGGCGTGAAGAAGCGCTCCCGGACCAGCCCGACCTGGTTCTCGACCTGCCCCTTCTCCCAGCCCGACGCTGGCGTACAGGCGACCGGATCGACCAGATAGTGGCTGCACATCTGCAGGAAGCGGCGATTGTAGAGACGGCCTTTACCGACAAAGATCGTCTCCACCGCGGTCTTCATGTTGTCGTAGATGCCGCGGGTGCAGGTGCCTTTGAACAGGGCGAATGCCCGGTCGTGGGCGTCGAACACCATCTCCTGCGTCTCCCGCGGATAGGCCCGCACGAACAGCATGCGACTGTGACAGAGCCGAACATGAGCAGCCTTCACCATCACCGTGGTGCCGCTCAGCAGGACCACCTCGTGGCTCCAGTCGAACTGGTAGGCTTCGCCTGGTGCAAAGCTCAGCGGCACATAAGCCGACGCTGTCGAGGTGCCGCGTTCCTTGGTCCACCGTCGGGCGTATCGACGAACCGCATCATAGCCGCCGGCATAACCCAGGCCGCGGAGTTCCTCGAATAGCCGGATCAGCGTCAGCCGTTCCCGCGCCGCCTTGCTCTCATTCCCTGCCAGCAACCGATCAAGCTCGGCACTCCAGGCACCCATCTTCGGGAGCGGCTGCGTCTCGCGCTCGTACCGGAACTCCGTCGCTTGAGAACGAATGACCTTGCGAACCACCTTCCGCGATACGCCAAGTTCTCGGCAGATCGCCTTGATCGGACGACCATCAACAAAGTAGGCGCGACGGATCTTACCAATCGTCTCCACCACCAGCATCCCAACCTCGGCTTCCATGACTCGATGGAAGCCACTGTGGACCCTTATCCCGGGGTCCCGATTGGATGCCGATCACCCCGAAACGGGGGTCCTTATTCCATGCCGAAACACAAGAAATGATGGCAAACTGGTCCTATCGCGGTTCTCCACCGCGGTTCTCCACCGACGAATCCGGTGGCTCTCGGCGCCCCTTGTTTTATAGGGTCTTTCGCACGTGGCGGTCAGATGGCGGAGAGGGAGTCCGCACAACCTAGCTGAAATCATTGATCTATTCTTGATTTATTTATAATACCCCCGCCTGTACCCCCGTTTATTCGACAGAGCGCAAGAGCTTTGTCCCAGAAGGTCCAAGCACGTGTTGCCTTGAGCAACTAACGGTCTGCAACGAATGTCGAGGCTGCCGCCTCGATGTTGGCTCGCATCGCCTCCGAACTCGTCGTCACCTTGAAGTCGTTCGGCAATGATGCAAGGGACTTGGCAGTTTTCAAGAGCCAGAACTGTAACGCTGTGCGCTCACCCTGAGCGAGGTCACCCCGCCGCGCCGCTAAGAATGGTTGGACGCCATCGAGCACGCGCACCGCATATGCACGGTGGCTGCTCTCTCCCAACATTTTGTCAACGAGCTCCAGGCCAGTTAGAATGGTCTCAATGTTGAAAATCGCTTGGCCAGGCTTCTCCAAGGTCGCGCGCAGCAACGCGATCCTGAAGGCCTGCGTATCTATTTGGTAAGTTTGGAAACCAGGAATTTCCTTGGCTTTTCGGTAAGCCGTAGCAATATATTCGTCTGCGGTGTCGAGCCTAGGAACCTCAGCCATCGCGATTGCATATTGTAACCAAAAGAGGGGCTCGCCGTTCACACGGTCATCAAAGCGAAGCCGCTCATAAATGCCGACGATAATATCGTCCGGCTCGCCTTTTCCGCGCAGCGTCCGTCGCAGGCTCGAATATGCCATCATATTGGACATAAGAATACGATATGGTCGCTCTGCCCGGCGTTTTGCCGCCGCGAGCGTAACATTCACGACCGCGTCAGCAATTTCGTCCGCATCCATGAATGCGCTGATCACAAATGATGAGAAAACGGCGGATCGCGCCCGAAATCCGTCGGCGGAGGTCTCAAAGATCTCGTGAGAGAGATCCTCCAAGGGCTTCAGTGCAACAAACGGATCCTCACCAACAACCGAGCGCACGAACGCGGCGCCAACCGCACCTTGGTGCGTTGCGATCAGCATGCTCATCGTAAGAATACGACGGGTCGCCCTCTTCTCGAACAACGGCGCTAAAGCCGCACGAATTCGGTTACGGATTGCCTGGTTCTCGAATATACCAAGCAGTATGTCACGGAGGTCAGCCGCGCCATCATCCGGCGCCCGTAAGCCCGCGCGATCACACAGGCGCCTGAACGCCAGTACCTCAGCGCGTGATAGCTTGTTGAGGCTTACTCGATCGAAAGGCTTTGGGAGAAGGTCTGCAAGCTCATGAAAGCGAACCTCGAAAGTCCCGGTGCGAACTTCTACAACTATTTTGGCCTTTGGCAGTGCCTCTCGAAGGCCCCTCAACGCATCCTGCGCCGCCGAGTACTGCTCGATAAAAACAATGACGCGCTCAGCCCCGGCGAGTGCTGCGACGTCCCGCCGCATGTCTGGATGGCCCGGGCGGAATAGAAGGCAGGTCCAGCCGCGCGCGGAGAGTTCGAACGCAAGCAAATGCAGGAAGATGGTCTTGCCGTTGCCAAGTCGTCCGTCCACTACCAACGAGGCCTTGGCTTCAATGGAATCGGCGGCCGTGCGCACGGCTTCCACCCGGGCGATCGCGTAGTCCTCCCTTGGCTGCGAGCGCGCCATTCGTCCTGCGTCGAAGTCACCATAGATCAGTAAATCGTACACCTCTGAGGCAGTTGGCCGGGCGCTTGCCTTCTTGTCGCGCGTCGGAGCCAAAGAGCGGAATGAACGGAGATTGTCCAGCGTCGACGTGACCGGGCGCGGCGCCTGCGCGAGCGCGTTGGCGAAACCGTCCGTGCCGATGAACATCGTCCGGCCGTATTGCGCCGTACGTCGCACAAATATCTCGTCAGGCGTTGGGCCCTGGATGAAGATGGTACGCTCGGCCAGCTTGGGATTGGCCAGCAAGAGCCCCGCGATATGATAGTCGGCGAGGCTGTAGCCAACAATGTAGAGTGCGCTTGCGAACGCAAGGTCGCGTTGGAACTGGTCGTACCATGGGGACCGCACGACATACTGGTTCACATACGATGCCTCCCCGAGAACCAAGCTGTCCCTAACATTGTCGGGCGTGATCAGTCTGATGCTACCATGAAGGTGGATAATTGCTCCTTCCGCCAGCTTGTTGGGCACCGGCTCTGAGACATCGTAAGCGTTTGTCGACGCCTTTGTGTTCAAGCGGTACAGCTCGACCGCGTCGTCATAGTTGGTTGAATAGATCCGTCGCCAGGACTTGCTTAGAACCGCCTTCTGTTCATCGGTCAGTGCCGTCAGCCGGAAAAGCTTGTAGAGCTCATCGCGAAGTTTCTTCGCGTTGTCCTCAGCGAACTCCTCGGTCAGGACCTGCAAATCGTACCCAGTGTCCTCAGGCAGTTGAAGTTGCTGGATGAAATGCCGCCGCAGCCCACGACCATTTGGCGGACTGCCTTTCGCTATGTTGGTTGCACCCAGACTAAATCCAGAACCAAGAAAAAGGATGGAGGATTGCGGATCCACCTCCCCAAGCTGGCCAATATCTTGTACCATTCTTGCTCTCCAGTGGGCGCGCGATACAGTTGTGAAATGCATCCAACTGCAACCCATAGCGGCCGATCTTGGCGATTGCACCAAAGTTAATCAAGGCGGCTTATCACGCGGCGAAAGGATAGATTTACGACAAGCGGCTTCAAAGCCGCACCGCGCAAAGATCGAAGCAAGTTAAGTTTCATGCGCGATCGATAGCAGACCCCCATACGCCTGAAGAGCGAGCGCGACATTCGTTCAGTCTTCCAACGCTAGCTTACTCACCCTTACGTCGCGGCTTGGGGCGAAGCATCGACCCAAAGGTGCCAGAGCGCGATGACGCCTGGCTCGTTGGCCGGCGGAGCCGTATGCGAATACAGGAAGGACCGACCATGGGTCGATCGGGCGGTGTCGCAGCCGTAGGCGAGCGCAGTCAGCGCGCCCTGCACAGCGTAGCTTGCAGACTTAGCTGCTTTTGCAAGATAAGGTTCGAGTCGGCTCGCGATCGTCGTTCCGTCCCGCACATAGGCAATCATAAAAGCCTCGCGGCCACCCCAGGCATACTCTCCATCGAGGAAGCGTTTCAGCCCATGACTGCAATAGAGACTTTCGCCTCGTACAGCATCGATGATCTTAGCTTCGGCGATCAACGGGAACCGGAGCGCGCGACCCGACAGAAGTATGGACAAATCTGGGCGTTTCTCCAGATGCGCGCCATTGTAGCTCAAGCTCTCCGCACCACGAACGACGCATGTCACCAGTTGGCGCCAGACCCTATCCTCCTCAATCATGCGATTGAGCCGCGCGACCAGTAGCGCAGTGACTTCAGCCTCGTCGCCAGAAGCCACGGACGTGGGCACGCTGGCTCGTATGTCCTTGAACGCTTGGATCACCCCTTCGGCAATTATACGCAGATAAATATCGTCGATCGCTGCCAAAGGCAGGTCAAGACCGCGGGTCAATTCCGCGATTTGGTCTGGACGAGGCGAGAGCGCAGAAGAACTCATGCGCGTTTGCGCCCTTTCAGGAATTCAAGGCGTGTCCAGATGATGTGCTGGGCTAGGAGGTGCGCTTGGGTATTGCTCCAGTATCGGCTTTGGGCAAGCCGCCCAACGAGTAGCGCGCCGCTGTCATCCTCTACCACCACTTCGCTCGCCGCCGTGGCGTCGGCGACTGCAAGCAATGCCTCCCAATCCTGTTGTACACGACTTTCCGGCCTATTCGCTCCCGCCTCCAGTACAAGTCCCATCCAGGGAGAGCTCGAGCGGCTGGCTATCATCCTAACGCTAAGCGGAGTGTCAAACCGCTTTGCCCACGGGGCAATCTCATCCTGGAGAAGCGAGCAGAAAGCTTGGGCCACTTGTGGATCCGGGCGCGCCTGCGCCGCCAGCTTGGTCTCGGCGAAAGGCAAATTGTAAGAAAGCGTATCGGTGATAATCCGCAAGTCGTCAGTGCCAAGGCCGTACAAGGTAGTAACCCAGCGATCTACCTCGTCCCAGGCCGCATCGGATTCACGGACCATTTCAAAGAGCTTGACGATCTCGTCCCGACGGCCAACCCCGAATCCTCGGAAGTCGGGAAGCGGAATGCGGTCCAGTGCGGTCTTTTCAATGACCTCGCGTTCGAACCCGAATTCGCCGCTAGTGAGTAGCGTGAACCACAGCGCAAATTTGCTTCCGAGCACGAGCGCGAGGTAGCGTACAAGCACGTCCGCGTGATCGGACCCCCTTGGCGAATACCCATAGAAGTTCTCATTATAGGCGACGGGTCGCTCCGCGATGCCTACGCGAATGCGCCCACGGTCGACAGGTGGAGACTTGTGAACTATCGCGAGCGGCGCTTCGAAGAGGAGCGGATCGCGCGGATCGTGGATGCGCGCATGTCGAAATGGTTGAAGGCGTTTGGCGTCGATCATAACGTTGTCAAGGGACGCGACGGTGACATCGCGTAAACCATGTAGATAGGTTGCGTCCGCGCCCGGGAGCCCGTCACCCCTCTTCCGGGTGCGGCTGCTTAACCGGAACTGCTGATAGCCTTGCCCAGAGCCAACCATACGACCGCGCGATGAGACGCCGAACGCATCGCGCCAGAATGTCTCAAGAGTGGGCAAATCTTTACCGCGAATTCGCCTGACCAGGCCGAGGTCAGACTTTGACCCTCTGAACAGAATTTTGAGGATGTCGGGCGTCTCGATCATCTGCTGGGTCGCAACAATCTCGGCTGAATGCGCGTCGATACGCATAGTGCCCGAGGCGTTGAGCGCGGTCTCCAACCGGGGACTAATCAATCGGAAACCAGCGCCCGTCTCAGGCACGCGGTTGGTAGCGATCAACAAACAGAAGGGTGCCGCGATTTCGGGCCAAACCTTGGTTTGCCGCAGTTCGACACCGTTGATCACTGATGTGATGTCGAGTGCCTGAAAAATCATCCGACGCGCGTCAACCATACCATCGCCTTGCTGAAAAAGCAGGCGAGCGTGGAGCGCGAAAGCGAGCTGCCCCCCCGGCTTGGCCCATTCCATCGCACACCAGAGGAACGGGAGGTCGAGTCCCTCGTTGGGAAGTGGCGGCGAGAGCTTTGCGCCGGACCGTTCGCTCGCGATGCGCGCGACTGTCATCTGAACCATCGACCAGTCGGCCAGCTTAGTCCCGGTAGACCAAGGCGGGTTACCAATGACCATGTCGTACCGGCCCCGATGGACTTCGCCGACTAAGGGCCCGAGGCTTCCGAGGCCGAAGCCGGGCTGTTCGTCCTCACAAGCGACGAGGTGGAGAACTCTGCCCCGAAGATCATCGAAGCGTAGCTTGTCGACCGGCTGCGGCTGCGGATCGAGTTCGATGGACATGAGATAGAGCGCGAGCGCAGCGAAGCGCAAGGCCTCTTCGTTGACGTCGAACCCGGTGATTTGGCCGTAAAGGATCTCGCGCAGCCGCTCGGTATCAGGCCGCTTCCCGTCGGCCCGCCAACGCGCCCCTACGAGCTCACGAAAAGCTGTAACTAGGAAAACGCCGGCGCCCGCCGCCGGGTCAAGGATGCGCGCTTCGGCGCTGGAGGTGTTTCGCTCTAAAGCGCGAAAGGACGCGCGGACGAGCAGGTCGGCGATTGGCCGCGGGGTGTAGAAGCCTCCCTCCTTGCGCTGCTTATCCGGAGCATGGCTTCGCAAATAAAGCTCGTAGGCCTGACTCAGCACACCGACAGGGATGTGTGCGAAGTCGAGCCGGTCCCAACGTTCGGCCCAGCCCAGGAAAAGCTGGCCGCCCGGCGCGCGCATCATAATATTGCCGAGCACCTGATAAGCGTCCGGCGGCAGCGTATCGAAGATTTTTTTCGACAGTGGCAGCAGGTCGCCGTTGAATGTATCGTCAAGCCAAACACAGGTTGCCCGGGCATTGTCGGCGTTGTCGAACAAAGCGGCTGCGGATACAGGCGCTCCCAGATTTGCGGGCAATAGGTCCCGATCGCCCAGGAAACGGGCAAAGAGCGCACGACCGACCAGCGAGATCGCATCCCCGTGGTCGAGCTCAAGACCGATCAGATGATCGATCGCCTCGGTTAAAAGGTTGAGAACCACATTGGAAATCCAACCCTGCTTGGTGCGAGCCGCGTTCGGTCGGCGGTTGGCCAGATGCGGGAAGAGGTCCTTGATGGTCTCGCCGGACGCATCGATTGCGACTCGCGCCAGGGCGGGCGTCTTGTGATCTAGCGCGATAGAGTAAACGTCCAAGCGGCCGGGCGCGACGACGGCGAGATAAGGCGCATCACCGCGCATCGCTAGAAGGCGGCGGAGCTGATGGATTTGCGCGCCGTCCTGAATCTGGTCGGCATCCACTAGAAAAACGAGCGGTGCATCCTGCCATTCATAGACAGCACCGACGCTGCCAAGGATGGAACCAAAGGTGCGCTGCGCGTTGGTTAGCGTGGCATAGGCGAGCAGCTCCGGACCGTCGACATCCAGCAGGTGCAGCGACTGTCGATCGGCACCGAATGGTTCAAGCCGCGCGAGCCAGTCAATCATGGCACGGTCCGTTGGGGCGTCGGCGCGCTTGTGGTAGCAAATCCAAGGTAGCCTGACGGTCACCGCCAAAATGGCCGCGACGGGTGGCGCCGCGCGGCTTCTTAGTTGGCGCGACCCTCGCAATCGAGCTGCGATAATCGAGCCCGCACGCCGCCATTTCGGCAACGAGGACCGCAATAAGCGCGATGTGCTGGGGCAGTTCGCCCTTGCTGGCATAATTGGTGATCGAATTGGGATTCATGCCGATAAGGTCAGCGAAGCTGCGTACGCTGAGACCGGCGCGCATCAGCTCAGCGAGGAATTCAGTGTACTGCACAACATCCCTCCCCCAATACACATAATTTGATGTGGCGCAACACACGGTTTGATGTGCTATTACCACGATGTGAGCATCATGCGCAACAAGTGCGCGACGTCGGCGAGGCCTTCTTCTACGACGGGCGATGCCACGTCCACCGCGTCCTAGATCATGTGACGCCGCTCTCGGTGTCCGCGGGAACGACGCGACTGGGGCCCGGGTTTCGATGGAGTGATCCTTGGATGTACGGGGCCCATCCGAGAAACACGCCAAACCAAGGCGCGCCCATCGTGCGGATTGAAATTTTCGTCCCAAACTCGTTCAGAATTTTACTTTACTTTGCGCAATAGCTGTTTTGCTTCTCGAAGCCAACGGCGCATCGCGGCTACCTCTGCGCTAAAACGACCATGCTTGTAATTACCATTTCGGGCGCCTTTAGGAGCTCCACTGCCGGCGGCTCCACCGTGCATCCGGCAACGTCGCCGGCCCCTCACGGGGGGTGACTTACACGGACTACCAGACCGGGTCCGCGCGCCGCAGGGGACCAGCTGTGTCATTGCAGGTGTGCCAGCGGCATGCATGGGGTTGTACGTCATTTTGCGTCAGTCCCCCCATCGGTTCCAACACGGGTGTTTACTACACCTATGACCCCCCTCCCGCCCGGGTGAATATCGACATGGTGAACATTGATGGTCTGCGTGTTTCCCCGGCGGTGACGGTCGAAGGCTTGCAGGAGATCGGTTTGAAGCCTGATAAGCCGATTGGCGTAGCCGCCATAGACCGCGATGTTTTCCTCTCCTAAATGCCGCTGGCTTAATTCCTGCAATCGTAGCGCCGAGAAGCCGGCGATGACCATTTGAGTCGCCATCAAAGCCTGAAACTCTGAGCCTGGCTTGAGGGAGGCAATCATCGCAATTGCCGCGTTTAACGTCGCTTCTGGAAGCACATCGAAGGGATTGGGCCGCAACCCTGAGATCAGCTTACCCATGAGGACTTCGACGACCTCGTCCGACGCCGTTTGCCCAAAGGCAGCACGCAATTCTGCCCGGTGCGCCTCGAGATCTGGGCCGTCTGCGCATACGACATCGTGGTTGGGCGAAGGCTTTCGGACGCGGGGTGGGCGCCCTGCGCGTTTGATGAAATCGGCTCCAACCATTGAAGATCGAACGGTGTCAGCATCCTGCAAGGCAACCGGCAGCCGCTCTGACATGGCCACTGCGCTCCTCGCCGCGTCGCCGCCCCTGATGCGTGATTTCATGGCAGAGCGTTCCCTCGACGGGAGAAAAACTCGCGCCGAATCTCTCGGTCCTGAGAGGGATCTTTGCGCAGCCGCAGTGCCAACAAATCGACTTCACTTTCCGGGATAGCCTGCAGACGCTCCCATCCTGCAGCAACGTCACCCTCACCTACACACCTTGCAAGCGCGGAATAATCGACTGACGTTGCCGGAGCAGAAGCTTGTTTACCCTTACTGGAGAGCGATCCTTTGCCCGTTGGCAGACTGAATGGCTCCGTAATAGAGTCTTGTAGTTGAGTATTAGGTAGAGTCGTGTGCAATCCTTTCACATCTTGATGCATCAGATTTCCCAACTTTGCGTCGCCTTTTGCGCAGCTTTCGTCCGGTTTTCCGCTTATAGCCTCCTTAAAGGTGTGAAGTTTTTTCACACCTTTCACTCGTCGGCTTGCTACGAATGATGCCAGCAGCTCCAGGCGATCCATCCGCAGAGTGTAGCGATCGGTGCGCCCACCACGGCCCATGCGGCCACCGCCATGAGTGATCATTAGGAAGCCAAACATGACCAACCGCTTGATCCCCGCAACTACAGTCCGTCGGCTAAGCCCGGTTTTATCCGCCAAAGTTTGATGACTAGGCCAAGCCCAATTATACCATTGATGACCAGGCTGCCGGTTGATGTACTCTTGCGCGATTGCCAGACCGATCTGCCTTTCAGCACCGGTCAGCAGCTTCGAGGCACGGACTACGTTCATCCAACGGCGACGGGCCGCCTGGAAGTCTTTGTCAGGTTGTGGGAGCCAGTCGACCGACAGTTCCAGTTTGGTTAAGTCAATCTTGACCTGTCGGAAGTCACGGTCGTTATCCAGCGAATTGCCCATTGGCTAAACACCAGTCGGGCTGGTTGCCCGTCGCCGGCGAACACGGGCCCGCGTGGCTTTATCTGTCCAGCCTTTGCGCTCCTTAGAAGCCTCAGCTTCTACCTGCCGCGCCACGTAGTCCCGAAGCGAGGCAACGACTATCTTACGCGATCGCCCGTCTGTGTAACTCTGGATTTCACCTGAGTTTAGCAGTTCATAAAGCCGGGTGTTGCCACACCCAATGGCTATCCGCGCGTTCTTAGTAGACGTTGAAATGATCTCGAATCCGATTTTCTCGACGACTCTTTTTGCGTTCATGACGTTCACCCACGTTCGATTCCAAACGCGGCTGTACAGCCCGAATAGCGGGCAGAATCGACTCTAAGAAAAATATATTTGCCCGCCCGCGCTGCCGAATTTGGATTGATCCAAGTTTGATCCGGACCAACTGGGCCTGCGCAGCAATGTCCGCTGTTCCGGAGCAACCGCGGGAGCTGGAAGGCGTGTTGTGGCCGTCAGGACTGCTTTTCGACCCAAAGCAGAAGTGCGCCCCAACTACGGATCGGATTTTGCGGTTCGCCTTAGATACTCGCGGCAGCTAACCCGAAACACGGACGAGCGCGCGAGGGTCGGCGAAACTCAGATCGTAGGTTGTACCGCCATTGCAACCTCTGCTATTCCCCCTAAGCATTGGAGTAGAAATATGGCGCAGAGCAAACGGCCGACAATTACACAGTCTTTCGAGTTTCTTAATCGGCAGCCTCGGCAAAGACGGCTTGTCGGTAAATGGAGCTTTGGCTGCTTCATCATTTCGCTAGCGGTGCTCGTTGCGATCTACTGGTTTCAACTGGGGTATGTCCCCGGGTTGATAGTCGCATTCATCTGCTTTTTGTCGCTCATGCACTTTTCTTACGCGAGCAATTCGAAGCTGAACCAACGAATGGCGCGGATGATTGATTACTGGTATCTCGGCGTAGCAGCAATTGGGCTATTCGTGTTTGTCCTCGCATACTCAGGACAACGAGACCTTCTATTCGATAGGGCAGTCGTTGCGGCATACCTCCTTAATGAAGGAGAGCAGCGGGCCGATATGGTGAAGATACTCGCGGCAATAAGCGAAACGATGTGCCGAGATAAAATATGACCTGCTCCCCTGAAACGCCCCCGGTTTTGAGTTAGGGTTCTGTTCTCCACCGAGGAGACAGACGATGCGTAAAGGCAGGTTCACGGAAGAGCAGATCATCAAGGTTTTGAAGGAACACGCTGCCGGAATGTCGGCGAGCGATCTGTGCCGCAAGCACGGCATCAGCGATGCGACCTTCTACAAGTGGCGGTCGCGCTATGGCGGGATGGAGATCTCCGACGCCCGCAAGCTGAAGGCCCTGGAAGAGGAGAACCGCAAGCTCAAGAAGCTGCTGGCGGAGTCGATGCTAGACGCATCGACACTGAAGGAGATGCTCGGAAAAAACTTCTGACGCCCAGCTTGCGGAGACGCGCTGTGACCTGGGCGATCGATGAGAAGGGCTACTCGCAGCGGCGGGCCTGCGGGCTGGTTGGCCTGCAACCGAAGACCTATCGCTATGCCCCGACGAGACCGGACGATGGTCCGTTGCGAGCCCGGCTGAAGGAATTGGCGTCGCAACGTCGCCGCTTCGGCTACCGTCGCCTGGGGCTGCTATTGGCTCGGCAAGGGGTCCGGATCAATCGGAAGAAGCTGTACCGGCTCTACAAGGAGGAGCGGCTGAGCGTGCGCAAGCGTGGTGGCCGCAAACGGGCACTGGGCACCCGGGCGCCGATGACGATCCCGCAGGATCAGAACCTGCGCTGGTCGCTCGACTTCGTGATGGACACGCTGGTCAGTGGCCGGCGCTTCCGTGTCCTGACCCTGGTCGACGACTTCACCCGGGAATGCCTGGGTCTGGTCGTCGACACCTCGCTCACCGCCCTGCGTGTGGTGCGTGAGCTTGGCCACATCATTGAAAGCCGGGGCTGCCCACGCATGATCGTGAGCGACAACGGCACCGAGTTCACTTCAAATGCGATCCTGGCCTGGCAGGAAGAACTCGGGATCGAGTGGCACTACATTGCGCCCGGCAAGCCGATGCAGAACGGCTTTGTCGAAAGCTTCAACGGCCGCCTGCGCGACGAGTGCCTGAACGAGCACCTGTTTGCCAATCTCAACGAGGCTCGCCGGATCATCGAAGAGTGGAGGATCGACTACAACACCAACCGACCGCACACGAGCCTCAACGGGCTCACACCGACCGAGTTTGCAACCCGCCCCAACAGGGGCCAAACCCAGAACAGACTCTCCTTATAAACGAGGGCAAATCGGGGAGCAGGTCAAATAGTGTCTAAGTCGCGGGTACCCTGTGAAAACTCTAAAGTATTCCACGAAAATGTTAAACCGGGCATGACCGGTCCGCAGATTGCAGAGGTTGCAGACAAATTCGTAAGAGTGGTCTGGCTTCCGTACGATCTCCTATTTGAAGACGAACAAAAGAAGAGGGAGACCGGCTTTCATCTACCTCTCGCCGCGGTCCAGCTTCGCTTTGATATGTGGCGCGACTACGTTTTGAGAACGCCGCCAATCAAAGAACCGGATGCGAATGAAAAGAAGGAGTTGCTTTTTGGCGTCGGTCAGATGTTAATCTGGCCGTTCCTGCTCGCTGCTGCATTGGCGCTCAGGCTTACAAAAGTGACTATCGACGTTTACGGTTGGGCTGATCGCTAAACTTTAGTTTGCGCGAACTGGGTCTGGTGGTCCATTGCCAAGGAACGACTTCAGCAGTCTTGCTGACGCATCACGAACGCTTCAGTGAAATCATGTCACCTGTTGGCACTTAGGGGACGTGGCGCGGTGTCCGACTTGTGTCCGTTGTGGACACCGAAGCAGACGATATTTATGATTCACGCTCGGGGCTAGCGACCTTGCTGGCGTCCGTCTTGCAGGAGCGCGCGGGCACGTTCGATCGGCGTCTTTAAGTGGAGGCCGATTACGCTCATAAGGTGCGTATGCCGGTACCATTCCAACTGATCGGGCACATCTCGATCGACCAAGGGGCCAGTCTTTCTTCGCGGTGTGTTCAGACGCACAGCTCGGCTGATAGTTGTTCTTGAGTAGTATTTACCGCCTCCCGTCCTGACCTTCATCTCCCGCAGGCAAGATTCTGCGAAAGACAGGAATTGCTTGCCCTTGCCCCACCCAGCGTGAACTCGAAAGAAAAGGTAAAACACTTCCGGAAGGTAGACCCCCGCCAACCAGTCAAAAGGGCTCCGCTCTTTAAAATGATCTTGATACTGCAGTGACTCGATGAAGTTGCGCTCCATGCCAGTAACCGGCACAGTTTCTGATCGTAACGACCCCACCCTCTTTAACTTGGGATCAAGTTCTTCGATCTGGGTCAGCAACGATGAATAGGGCGCGAAATCTTGGAAATATGAGCTTATGCATGGTGGAATATTCTTGTTATCGAGTAACTCGACAACATCTCCCAAAGCGGTCCTCAGATCGCCAATGTATTGCTCCAGCTCCTTCCGTTGATCACCGTTGTTGTAGTAGATCGCGTCGTTGTACCAAATGGCGCAGACCTCTAAGCATTTTTTAAAAGCAACCTTTGAGGTGGGCGTAAATCGTTCACCCACTGCTTCCAAAATGCGATTGACCCCACGCAGATTTATGGACGCTTGATTTCGTGCGCGCTTCTTGGCCGACGCTTTCGCGACCTTGACCTTCACCCTTTTGCCGGCGACCAAGGCCGGCACCTCAGCGTTTCGAGCGGAAGGCCGTGACAGTTGACTTTGGACGATTGCAATATCTCGCCCATTTCGACATCAGGACACGCCGCTTTTCAAATAAATCGCCTCGACGATAGGCAGCCTCGACCGCATTCCCAATCGCATGAGCTAATGACATTTCCGCTACAGCTCGCGGTGTATCCGTTTGTTCTTCGACCCAGTCGCGAAACGTACTGCGAAAACCGTGGGCTGTAATGTCGTCGCGACCCATGCGCCGCAGGAGCATCAAAAAAGCCATGTTAGAAAGCGCCGAGCGTCGATCGCCTGGGAAGACATGGGCGTCCTGCCGGACATTTCTGACATGCGCTAGGATTTCGACCGCAACGTCGCTTAAAGGAACACGATGCTCCTGCCCTCCCTTCATGCGCTCGGCGGGGATAGTCCAGACGCGGCCATTCAGATCGATCTCTTCCCATCTGGCTCCGATGACTTCGCCCGTCCGGGCTGCCGTAAGAATCGCAAATTCCAGCGCGCGAGCTGCCACGGCAGTACGACTTCTCAATGCAGTCAGAAACGCCGGGATCTCCACATAAGGCAATGCCGCATGGTGTTTAACCTTCCTGATCTTGCCGCGCGCAGGGAGCAAATGATCAAGATGTCCGCGCCAGCGGGCAGGGTTGTCACCCTCGCGATAGCCTCGCACCTTGGCCCAATCAAGGATTCGCTCGATGCGACCGCGTACTCTGCTGGCTGTCTCGGGCTTGGTTGCCCAAATAGGCTCAAGAACTTTCATCACCAAACCAACGTCGACGCCCTGAATCGGCAATCTACCGAACACCGGAGAGCAGTAGGTAGCGAGAGTGGCGGTCCATTGACTTGCGTGCTTGACATTGCGCCATCCTTGTCGATGCACGGCCACGTAGGCTTCAGCACACTCGTCGAAGGACATCGTTTTAGCTGCGGACAGACTGTTGGCCGCTCGCAACGCCTCCCGAGCATTAATGGGATCTTTGCCTGCGCGGCGTAACTCGCGAGCAGAAACGGCGCGCTCACGGGCTTCCGCGACTGACACATCGTGTAACGGACCAAGGCCCATCTGGCGTTCACGACCGCCTATCGCATATCTGAAAAGCCATGATTTTCGCGGCGTGCCATCAGCGCCTTGAGTGACCTGCAAATATAGACCACCACCGTCGCTGTACATGCCGGCTTGTTTGAGGGATTCGACCTTCTTGTACGAGAGACGGTTGATGGTCCGCACGTCTACCTCCGTCTCTACCCTCGCTCTACCCCCGAATTATAACAAAGGCAGGCGAACGTGTACAGATCAAGAATGCGACGGAAACGCCTATTCTAACTGGACTTATTGAACGTTGGCGAACGTGAGCGAAAACCTTGTTGGCGGAGAGGGAGGGATTCGAACCCCCGATAGCGTTCGGCCGCGCGCCTTTTGTCGAACCCGTTGTTTTAGTGGCGATGTTGAATGGCCGCCCGCAACAATCCTTCCTATCCACTGAGCCCGCCCAGTGTGCTGAATCATCCGACAAGCTTTGCCGGGCGTGCGCTTTGAATACGAGATTGCGATTTTCAGACGATACACAAACTGGACACCCAGTTTTCTCCGGTCACTAACTAGTGGTTCATCACAGTGATTTTGACGTTTTTATTCCGAGCCATTCGAGGATCGGCAAGCTTTCCGGCGGCACGAGAATTTCGATGCTCCTTGGGACGCCGGGTTGACGACGGATGCATCCGTTTCGTTCGAGAGTTACGATCATTTGGTGGACCGAAGGCGGGCTGACGCGGAAGTGGCGCTGGATGTCTTTCTCGGCGGGCGGCTGTCCGAACATGTTGGAATATGTGTAGATGAAAGCGAGGTAGTGCCCCTGCTTCTGGGTGAAGCGCGCGCCTGATTTTTGACTCATGGATCGATTCGTCCCGGCCTTCCGACAAGGAGGCAAAGGATGAATGTCCGTTATCGGGTCGAATTGAGCCAAGCCGAGCGAGACGAACTGACGGCGATGCTCGGCGGCGGCAAGTGCGCCGCCCGCAAGCTCAAGCGGGCGCAGATTTTGCTGGCGGCCGATGGAGGGCGCCGCGACGAGGAGATTGCCCGGACCGTAAGTGTCAGCCTCTCCACCGTCTATCGGACCAAGCGCCGCTTCGTGGAAGGCAATCTGGAGCGGGCCCTGAGCGAGGAGCCGCGTCCAGGGGCGGAACGCAAGCTGACGGGCAAGGAGGAGGCCCTGCTGGTGGCGACCGCATGCGCCAAGCCGCCGGCCGGCCGCAAACGCTGGACGCTGACGCTGCTGGCCAACGCGATGGTCAAGCTCACCGATCACGACAGCTTGTCGGGCGAGACCGTGCGCCGCCGGCTGGCGGAGAACGACCTCAAGCCATGGCGCAGGGACATGTGGTGCATTCCTCATGTCGATGGCGAATACGTCGCCCGCATGGAGGACGTGCTTGACCTCTACGCCGAGAGGCCGGATCCCGCCCGGCCGCTGGTCTGCTTCGACGAGACCCCGGTCCAGCTGATCGGCGAGGTGCACCAGCCGGTCTCCGCCAAGCCCGGACAGCGCGAGCGCTACGATTACGAGTACCGCCGCAATGGCACCGTCAATCTCTTCGTTACCTTCGATCCACATCGGGGGTGGCGCAACGTGAAGGCGACCGAGCGCCGCGCCGCCGTCGACTACGCCCATTGCATGCGTGAACTCGTCGACGTCCATTATCCCGAAGCCGCCTGCATCCGTGTCGTGCAGGACAATCTGTCGATCCATACCGCCGGTGCGCTGTATCAAGCATTTGCGCCCGCCGAAGCCCGGCGCATCCTGCGCCGCCTCGAATTCCACTACACCCCGAAACACGCCAGTTGGCTCAACATGGTTGAGTGCGAGATCAGCGTGCTGCAGCGCCAGTGTCTCGGCCGCCGCATCGACGACCCCAAAAAGCTCCGAAACGAGATCGCGGCATGGCAACGGCAGCGAAACAAGGCGCAAGACCGCATCAAGTGGATGTTCACAACCGACAAAGCCCGCGCCAAACTCCGCCGCGCCTATCCGGCCGTCGTCAAAGAGTCAAAATCACTGTGATGAACCACTAGTGGCTCTGCAAAGTGATTTTGACAGGTTGGGTCCGGCGGTCAGATTAGCTCCGGCAGGAGTTTCGGATCAATGAGGACCTCGATGCTGCGAGGCGTCCTTGGCTGCCGTCTGATGAGGCCGGCGCGTTCCAGCGTCAGCACCATCTGGTGAACCGAAGGCGGGCTGACGCGGAAATATTCCTGCATGTCGGTTTCGGCCGGGGGCCTGCGATGCAGCCGGGTATAGAGGTGGATAAAAGCCAGATACTGCCCCTGCGCGGGCGTGAAGGGTTTTGCCGAAGGACTCACGCCGGCCATCCGATTCAGTTGTTCGTGCGTGCCTCGAACGAGGAGGCAGGCCATGAATGTACGCTATCGGGTCGAACTCAGCCAAATCGAGCGCACCGAACTGAGGGCGCTGCTCAGCGGCGGCAAGCATGCGTCCCGGAAGCTCAAGCGCGCGCAGATTTTGCTGGCCGCCGATGCTGGGACCAGCGACGAGGAGATCGCAAGGAGCGTCGTCGTGAGCGGCTCGACCGTGTACCGGACCAAGCGACGCTTCGTGGAAGGCAATCTGGAGCGGGCGCTGAGCGAAGAGCCGCGTCCCGGGGCGGAATGCAAACTCACGGCAAGGAAGAAGCCTTGCTGGTGGCGACAGCCTGCGCCAGTCCCCCAAAGGGCCGTGCCCGCTGGACGCTAAAGCTGCTGGCGGCTGCGATGGTCAAGCTCACCGAACACAAGAGCCTGTCGCACGAGACGGTTCGGCGGCGCCTGGCCGAGAATGGCCTCAAGCCCTGGCGCAAAGACATGTGGTGCATTCCGCAGGTCGGCGGCGAATACGTCGCCCGCATGGAGGATGTGCTCGACCTCTATGCCGAGGTGCCCGACTCCAGACGGCCAGTGGTGTGCTTCGACGAAAGCCCGGTGCAACTCATCGGCGAGGTGCGTCAGCCCATTCCGGCCAAGCCCGGCCACCTCGAACGTTACGATTATGAGTATCGTCGCAATGGCACGGTCAATCTCTTCGTTCTCTTCGACGTGCATCGTCCCTGGCGCAAGGTCAAGGTCACCGAGCGGCGAGCGGCACGAGATTACGCCCAATGCATGCGTGATCTCGTCGACATCCATTATCCCGACGCCGAGATCATCCGGGTCGTCCAGGACCATTTATCGACCCACTCCGCCGGCGCCCTCTATCAGGCGTTCCCGCCCGCCGAAGCCAGGCGGATTTTGCGACGGCTCGAGTTCCACTACACCCCAAAGCACGCAAGTTGGCTCAACATGGTCGAGATCGAAATCGGCGTCCTGCGAGGCCAGTGCCTGGATCGCAGGATCGACGACTCCAAGCGACTGGGCCGCGAAATCACCGCCTGGGAACGACAACGAAATGCCGCCCGCTCCCGCATCAAATGGATGTTCACAACAGACAAGGCTCGCGCCAAAATGGCAGGCGCCTATCCCGCCTCTTCCAAAGAGTCATAATCACTGTGACGAGGTACTAGCTGCCTTCGTCTGGCGATGACCGGATGAGCTGCTCGGGGGATGTCCCGGGTTCTGTTGAATTTCTGAAGAGGTCGGCGTTGCCCACCTTGAGCCGGTAGGCTCGGGGTGCTGATTCCACAAAGGAGAGCAACGCCATGACGAGAGATATCACACCGGCTGGTTGGCCGGCGACCGGGGCGGTGGACGAAGCGTTTGCGGAAGTGCGGGCGAGCTTCGATCGGTTCTGCCTTGCGGCAGGGATCGAGGCGCTCGGCACGATGATGGAGGCGGATGTTGTGGCGGCCTGCGGGCCGCGCCACGATCGCGACGCGGCGCGGCCGGCGCACCGTTGGGGCCGAACGCGGGGACGGATCGGCTTCCACGGCGGCAAGATCGAGGTCGAGCGCCCGCGGGTCCGGGGCGTGGATGGCGGCGAGGTCACGATCCCGAGCTGGGAAACGGCGGCGCAGGAGGATTGGCTCGGTCGCTGGGCGATGAACCTGATGCTGATCAATGTGTCGACGCGCCGGTTCGGCCGCGCCGTCCGGCTGCCCGAAGGTGACGTGCCGGTACCGCCCGGATCGGGGTTTCGAAGTCGGCGGCCTCGCGGAGGTTCGTAGCGCTGTCGGCGGCGCGGCTGGCTGACTTCATGGCTGCCGATCTGTCCGCGCTCGACCTTCTGGTGATCCAAATCGACGGGCTGCATCTCGGCGACGATCTCGTGCTGGTCGCCGCGATCGGAGTTGACGGCGAAGGCAACAAACATCCGCTGGCGCTGGTGGAAGGGGCGACCGAGAATGCCGCCACGGTTCAAGCCCTGCTGGACAACCTGGTCTCGCGCGGGCTCGACCCGACGGTGCCAACACTGTTCATCGCCGACGGCGCGAAGGCGTTGTCGAAGGCGATCCGCCGCACCTTCGGTTCGGCCGCTGCGATCCAGCGCTGCCAGATCCACAAGGCGCGCAACATCATGGAACGCCTGCCGAAAGAGCATCATGCGGCCACCCGTCGGGTGCTGCGCCAGGCCTGGGAGCTCGATGACGCCGACAAGGCTGAAAAATTGATCCGCAATCTCGCGCGTCGACTCGACCAGCAATGGCCCGGTGTAGCGGCGAGCATCCTTGAAGGCCTCGACGAAATCCTGACTGTCGTCCGGTTGAAGTTGCCGAAGGAGCTTCGTCGATCGCTCGCCTGTACCAACATCGCCGAGAACATGATGGGCACCATTCGCCGCGTCACGCGCAACATCAAACGCTGGCGGGATGCCGGTATGGCCTTGCGATGGGTCGCGGCCGGCATGATCGAGGCCAACAAGGGCTTCCGACCGCGACGGCGCGCCCGGCACAATTGCGAGCGCCAGGCCGCTCTGCCGAAATGATCATCGACACCTCGGCCATGGTGGCGATCCTCTACCGCGAACCTGAAGCGGAAGCCTTCGCCCGTCTCATTCACGATGCCGACGCCTGCCGCATCAGCGTGGCGAACTATGTCGGGCTGTCGATGGTGATCGAGAACCAGCTCGGCCCGGAAGGAATGCGGCAGGCCGAGGCCTTCTTCCGCCGAGCCGGCATCACGGTCGAGCCGGTGACGGTCGAGCACGGCGAACTTGCCCGACAGGCCTTCCTCGATTTCGGGAAAGGGCGGCACAGAGCCGGCCTGAACTATGACGATTACTTTTCCTACGCTCTGGCGAAGGCCACCGGCGAGCCGCTCTTGTTCAAGGGCAATGATTTCAGCCTGACAGACATCGCGGCAGCATAGTCTCCGCTGGATACGCAGAGTCCTACTGCATTCACGGAGCGCGCCCGCCGATGCCGGACAGATCAATACGGATGCCCGATTTGTGGGGATCGCCGGGCGCCGGCTCCTGCGGTGACGGTGATGGTGATGGTGCCGCCGCAGCCGGCTGAGACGCCTCCTCCCGCTTCGGCTCCGGCGGCTTCGGTCCGCCAGGATCGGGAGCGGTAAACACCGCCGTCCCCTCAAATTGCCCGCGCGTCCAGGCCTCGACCGCGTCGTCGAACATCTGTGACATGACGCTATCGTCGGTCGGATTGCCATACCATTTCCAGACGATTCGCCAGACCTTGCCGAAGAGGGCCGTGCCCGCGCGGATGTTCTTGCAAGCGTCGAACAGATCCGGCGACATCTCCGATGGATCCTTCACGCCGAGACCGGCCGGATACTGCGTGATGCCGACGCGCACGACGGCTCGACCGATATGGCTGCGGGCGAGTTCGAGCGCCTCCTCCGGGGTTTTGACCGGCGGCAGCAGGATGATGCGATCGCCGCTGCGTACCAACACGGCAAGCGGATCGGGCGCTCCCGCGGCATGCAAGAATTTCTCGACGATGGCGGGTTTCAGGGTGGGATCGGCACATTTCTGGATGAGACCGGCATCAACGGCCATGGGCGAATTCCTGTTCAGAGGTTGAAGACGGTGACCGCGGGGAAGACCGAACAGCCGGGCCCAAGCATCGGCCAGGGCAATGGCGGCCACCGGCCAAGCCTTCGTCGTCATGACGAGCAGGCCAGTTGCGGTCGGCGCAAGCCCCCACCATCCCCATCCGGGAAACAACACGCCGGCCGCCCTGATCGGATGCGCCCATCCGACGATGCCGAAGGGCGGAACCGCCATCAGCACGGCCGCGATCAGATAGCAGAACGCCTTTTGGCTTCCCGGCCGGGGACTCCATAGGACGGCATGGACCGCGACGAAGCAGACGGACGCGGCGCCCCACAGCAAAATGCCGGCCCAGACCGACGCGCCGAAGAAGGCGCAACGCCCTGGCGCAAGCCACGCGAAGCCGCCAGGAAATATCCCATCGCCACCGACGCGGCACGATCCTGCGACCACGCCCAGAGCGCTGGAAACAGCATCGCGAGCGGCAATGCGAGGACATCCCCGCTCCAACCGATCCAGCCGACGAGGACCGCCGCGACGGCGAGAAGGAGCGCGCGCCGGCGATCAGGGATCGAAAGTGAGGACTGGCCGCGCCAGACCGAGGAGACCGGCCTCCGGAACCGGCCCAAAATACCTCGAGTCATAGGAACCTGCGAAAGTGGAGTGAAGGAAGAAATTGCCGGGCGGAACGACGCCCCCAGCCCAAGGCGGAAGCGGTCGTCCCTGACCGTCGACGGGGCTGAGGCGCAATCGGGGCAGAAGCACGCCGTCGATCATGACCACGGCGCCGATGTCGATGCGCGCACCCGAGAGCGCACCGACAGTCTTGATGAGCGGCGCGGCGCCGCCGGAGCATGGCCCCCGCCGAAAGTATCCGCGCTCGAGGCCGAAGACGGAAACCGGCCCAGGCGGCGGACAGACGAACACGAGATCGCCGGCGACGACTTGCCGATCGATCGGCACGATCCGCCACAGCCCGAGCGGCTCGCTTGGCGTCAGGTTGAGGCGCAAGCCGCCGAGCCAGGCGATGCCGGCGATCGCAATCATCGCCACGCCGCCGGCCGCCATGATCGCGGATGCTCGCCGACGCTGAACACAGCCTTTCCTTCTGGTCGCGGCATCCGACCCTGACGGCTCCGATCGCCGCTCGGCGGTCGAGGTCATCACAGCGACAACCCCGGACGCCGCGCCTGCCGAAGGATGTCGGCTTCTTTCTGCGCCTCCGCGGTTCGCTGCTGAGCCGCGAGCTGCTGCGCGGTTCTCAGATCGGGCCAGGCGGCTTTGAGCTCCTCCTTCTGCGCGGCGTTCGTCCCGCCGGAAATCGCCTCGAAAACCTTGCCGTCGGCATCCTTGGCCGAGAGGCCGACGAAGGCGCGCTCGCCGAACCGCTCGGACACGGCACGCGCAAAACCTTCCAGCTCCGCCTCGATCATCTTGTCCTCGAGCGCGAACTCCAGGGCAGAGGGCAGGTCGTTCCGATCGATGGCGTCGCGGATGCGCTCGAGTGTCTGCTTCGCCGACGGCGACAGCGCCGGAATGTCGACAGCGACCTTCAGCCGGGCGGCGCGCTCCTCCGCCTCGTAGCGATGTTCCGCCTCCGAGCGCAGCCGCAAGAACCGCTCAAGATCACGGGCGAGCGCCGGCACGTTGAGGTCCGCCCGCTGCCTGTCCTGCTTGTCGGCACGGCTGGCCAGAAGGCCGGTTTTGCCCTTCAGCGCACCGAAGCTGTCGGGCTTCTCCGCGAGTTTCGACAGGGTGGATTGCGCAGTCGCCTTGTCCTTCAGCATGCTGTCGATATCGACCTTGCGGAACGAGGCTTCGGGATCGGCGAAGACGAAGCGGAAGCGGGTCGAGATCTCCTCCCATTGCTTCTTCAAGGCGGGATCGGCGGCGAGCTTGTCCTCGACAACCTGGTCGATCGATTTGGCGAATGTGGTGATGCCGGCGACCATCGGCTTTGCCTCCTTTGTGCCGTTGGGAATCGTCTGTTTCCGAGCTGCGCCGAGGCCAAGCCGGGCGCCGAGCGCGAGGAGCCGCGCTCCGAGATCGGCGAGCCTCGAGCTCTGCCGGACGGTCCAACGAACCTTGTCGGCGACGAGGGTGCGGGCGACACGCATGAGATGGAGACCGCGCGCTTCGGCAAAGCGCAGCGCGGCGCGATAGGAAGGGCCGCGCTCATAGTCGAGGGTGGTTTCTTTCGCCCGGCTCTGCGACAGGATCTTGGTGAGCCCGCCGGCCTTTCCGAAGGAAATCGCCCCGTAATAGAGAGCGACATTCTCGCGATGGCGGGTCAGCGCGACATAGGCAAGATGCCGGTCGAGCGAGAGCGTGGCGAGCACCTTCACCCGGTCGACGGTCGCGCCCTGGCTCTTGTGGATCGTGGTGGCATAACCATGGTCGACGTTCGCATAGAAGCGCTGGTCGACCTCGACGCGGCGCTGGCGTTCGCCCTCGCCGATTATCGCCGCGAACCAGCCCGACCGCGCCTCGATGACACGCGCGATCATGCCGTTCTTGACGCCGAGCGACCCCTCGTTCTTCAGGAAGACGATCTGGTCGCCGGCCGAGAACTTGCGCTGGCCGTCCTCAGTGCAGAACGCCTGACCATCCTCGACGAGGCCGCGCTCGATCAGCTTCGCCCGCGCCATGTTGTTGAGGGCGCGGACATCGCGCCGGAGATGGGCGAGGATCAGGATGGATTTCGCCGGATCGTAGTCGCGGTTCCAGTCCTCGATCAGCGCCGTGACGGCTTGCGCCTTGAACTTGCGCGCTTCCAGCTTGCCGTTCGCGCCATAGGCCTGCAGCGCCTCGGCAACGCGGCCCCGCGCGAGATCGAGCGAGGCATCGCGCATCCATTGCGCGCGCTGGCGATAGATGGTTTTGAGTTCGGCATAGCCGGTGCGCGCCACGATGGCGCGGAACGCAGCACCGGCCTCGATCGGTTGAAGCTGATCGGGGTCGCCGACGAGCACCAGTTTAGCGCCGGTCTTCACAACCGCTTCGACGAACAGCGCCATCTGCCGCGACGACACCATGCCGGCCTCGTCGAGGACAAAGATGGTCTTGTCGTCGAGTTGCTCGCGCCCGTTCGACCAGGCAAGCTCCCACGAGGCCAGCGTGCGCGAGGCGATGCCTGCTTCCTTCTCCAATCCCTCGGACGCCTTGCCGGCAAGCGCGCCGCCGACCACACGATAGCCGGCCGCTTCCCACACTTCGCGCGCCGCCTTCATCATGGTGGTCTTGCCGGCGCCGGCGCGCCCGACCACAGCCGCGATCCGCCCCTCACCGGCGACATGCGCGATCGCGACGCGCTGCTCTTCCGACAGACGGTCATGACGCTCGAAGGCCGCCGCCAGCACTTTCTCCCGGACGCCATGCGAGGATCGGCCGGCAAGCCAGACGGCGCGATGCGCCATCTCGGCTTCGAGCCTGATGAGCTCGCGCGTCGTGTATTTGGCGGGCTCGCGGATTCCGGTCTCAAGCGCGATGCGCTCGCCCTCCAGCCGCAGCACATCCGGGTTCTGGAGGATACGCGCCATCAGATGCTGGAAAGTTCCGGCATCGTCGACATAGCGGTGCACCACCCTGGCGATGTCACGCTCGGTGAAGACGCTCAGCTCGCGCGTGACGAGATCGAGCACGATCTCAGGACGCCGCAGCATCCGCTCACGGTTGTCGGCCTTTCGTTCTTCGTGGAGCGCGATACGCTCGAGCTTCGGGGACCAGCCCGCCTTCTTTCCTTTCCGGTCGATCGCCTTGGTCGACACGCCGATATGCGTCGTCGGGGCAAGATCGATGCCGCGCTCGGCATAGGAGCGGCCATCGACGCGGATCTCGAGGCCGGCGAGCGCCAGATGCTTGTTCTGAAGGTCGAGCCAGCCTTCGCGTTGCTCGAGGAACTCGGCCTTCTCTCCCGACCAAAGCCGGTAAACGATCTTGCCGAAATCGTTGCGCAGGGGTGCGCCATCATCACCGATGACCGGCACCTTCTTCGGCCCAAATCCGTTGTCGCCGAGAGGGCGAAGAGTGGTCATCAGATGGATGTGCGGATTGCCGGGCTCGTCATGGAAAACCCAGTCGGCGACCTGTCCGCGCGCGAGGACCTGGGTTGCGACGAACTCCCGCACCAGGGCGATGTTCTGGTCGACGGTGAGTTCGACCGGCAGGGCGATGATGAATTCCTTCGCGAGCTGCGCATCGGAGCGTTTCTCGAAAGCCTCGATTGCGTTCCAGAACGCCTCGGCGGCGCCGGCGACCGAGCGGTCGGCGATCAGCTCACGCGCCCATTGTGGGCCATCCGGCGGCAACAGGAATTCCTCATGCCGCAGGCCCCGCTTGGTGGAATAGTCGACGGTCCGCCCCTCCGCCTGATGCTCCATGCGCGCGCAGTGCCGGTACGCTGCCGACAGCACGGCGCTGCGGCCGGAACCGCGCGAAATGAGCTGGGGCGTGAAATGCGTGATGGCCAAGGCGGCGCGATCTCCCGGACGAGGGCGGAACACAGATGCTCGTCGGGGGCGGCGGCAGGGCCACGCCAGGGTGGGACACCCCGGCAGGCGGGAAAACAGGACGTCGCGGATGCGACGTATTACTGCGCCCTTGGACCGCTCTCATCGAGCGGCCGGGATGATCTCAAGCGGCGTCGGCTTTGCCGACTAGCTTTTTTATTAGTCGCTCGGGCCAGCGACTTCCGAAATCCTCCGCGCAGTCCCGCAACACTGCCCAGCACGGAGGCTCAACCGAAAATGAAGAAACCGTCGTCGAAGATCCGCGAAGAAATCACTCGCCTCCAGGAACAGTTGAAGGCCGCAGAGACACGCGAGGCCGAGCGGATCGGGCGCATCGCGCTCAGGGCCGGACTCGGTGAGATCGAGATCGAGGAAGGCGAGCTTCTGGCCACGTTCGAGGATCTCGCCGGCCGGTTTCGCGGGAAGGCAGGGAAGGCGACCGGAAGGAAGGGAGCCGAGGCCGGAGGCGATCCGAGCGCTCCTGCCGCGAAGGTCGCGTCTGGCGCGCATGCGAATAGCGCTGGCGAGGTATGAGCGCATGCGCCAGGCGTCATCCTCCGAGGCCCGCAAGAAGGACACGCGCGAGAAGATCGAGCTCGGTGGCCTGATCGCAAAGGCGGGGCTGCGCTACGAGAAGCGCGCGGTCCTGCTCGGCGCGCTGATCGAACTCGGTCGCCGGCTGAGAACCGACGAAGCCGAGCGAGCACGGCTTGCCGCGATCGGGGCGGAGGCGTTCGGCCGTGACGGCGAATAGGCTCCTTCTGCTGATCGTGCCGATGGCCCTGATGCTCGGCGCGATCTTCGGGTTGACCGGAATCGGGCATGGGCTTGCCGGCCTCGGCAAGACGGAGGCGCAGCGTCTCCTGTTCGCCCGCGCCGGGCTGGCGATGCCCTATATCGCGGCAGCAGGGATCGGCGTCATCTTCCTGTTCGCCACCGCCGGCTCCGCGAGTATCCGCGCGGCGGCGTGGAGCGTCGTCGCAGGATGCGTATCGGCGATTTCCATCGCCCTCGCGCGCGAAGCGATGCGCCTGTCCGGGGCTCCCGAGACCATCGTCCCTGGCCGATCAGCGGTGGCCCAGATCGACCCGGCGACCATGGTCGCAGCCAGCGTTGTGCTGATGGGCGGCATCTTCGCGCTCCGCGTCGCCGTGAAGGGCAATGCCGCCTTTGCGGCGCCAGACCCGAGGCGCGTTCGCGGCCGTCGCGCGCTGCACGGCGACGCGGACTGGATGTCGATGCCAGAAGCCGCACGGCTCTTCGGCAACGCTGGCGGCATCGTCGTCGGCGAGCGTTACCGCGTCGATAGGGACAGCGCGGCAGCTCAGCCGTTTCGCACCACGGATCGCCAGAGCTGGGGGTTCGGCGGCCGCCCGCCGCTGCTCTGTTTTGACGCCTCTTTCGGCTCGTCGCACGGCATTGTCTTCGCCGGTTCCGGCGGCTTCAAGACGACGTCGGTGACGGTTCCGACCGCACTCAAATGGGGCGGCGCGCTCGTGGTCCTCGACCCGTCCAACGAAGTCGCGCCAATGGTGATCGCCCATCGGCGCGCGGCGGGGCGCACCGTGCATGTGCTCGATCCACATGCGGGACAGCGAACCGCGCAAGGTCGTCCGCCAGAAGCAGCCCAGGAAGCAACGAACCTGCCGCGAACCGGCTTCAATGCTCTCGACTGGATCGGTCGTTTCGGCGGCACGAAGGAGGAAGACATCGCCGCCGTCGCCTCATGGATCATGAGCGACAGCGGCGGCGCCCGCGGTGTGCGCGACGATTTCTTCCGCGCCTCGGCGCTGCAGCTTCTGACCGCGCTGATCGCCGATGTCTGCCTGTCAGGGCATACGGAAGACAAGAACCAGACGCTTCGCCAGGTCCGCGCCAATCTGTCCGAACCGGAGCCCAAGCTGCGCGCTCGTCTGCAGGCGATCTACGACAATTCGGAATCGGGCTTCGTGAAGGAGAACGTTGCCGTCTTTGTCAACATGACGCCGGAGACGTTCAGCGGCGTCTACGCCAACGCCGTCAAGGAAACCCACTGGCTTTCCTATCCGAACTATGCCGCGCTCGTGTCCGGCTCGACCTTCGTCAGCGACGATCTCGCCGGCGGCCAGACCGACGTGTTCATCAATCTCGACCTGAAGACGCTGGAGACCCATGCCGGACTCGCCCGCGTCATCATCGGCTCCTTCATGAACGCGATCTACAACCGCAACGGCGCGGTGACGGGACGGGCTTTGTTCCTGCTCGACGAGGTGGCACGCCTCGGCTTCATGCGCATCCTGGAGACCGCCCGCGACGCCGGCCGCAAATACGGCATCACGCTCCTCCTGTTGTTCCAGTCGATCGGTCAGATGCGCGAAACCTATGGCGGCCGCGACGCGGCAAGCAAATGGTTCGAGAGCGCGAGCTGGATCGCCTTCGCGGCTGTGAACGACCCGGAAACCGCCGACTACATCTCAAAGCGCTGCGGCATGACCACGGTCGAGATCGACCAGGTCAGCCGCTCCTCGCAGGCGTCCGGTTCGTCGCGGACGCGCTCGAAGCAGCTGGCCTCGCGGCCGCTGATCCAGCCGCACGAAGTGCTGCGCATGCGCGCCGACGAGCAGATCGTGTTCACCGCCGGCAACGCACCATTGCGGTGCGGCCGCGCCATCTGGTTCCGGCGCGACGATATGAAGGCTTGCGTCGGTCACAACCGATTCCAACCGGAAGAAAACGCATGACGGCGCTGCGCTTTCTTGTTGTGGGAGCCAATGGCGATCATTGCGATCCTGGCGATCGCCATCGGTGTCCCCTCGCGGCATTCGCCGGATATGCCGGAGCGATACGAGACCACCACTTTGGTCATCCCGCCGCCTCTGCGGAGCGATACGCTGAGGGCCCGTTTCACGCTTTGCGATGGGCCGATCCGCGTGAACTGCGTCGTCGACGGTGACACATTCTGGTTCAGGGGTGATAAGATCAGGATCGCCGATATCGGCGCCCCGGAAATCTTCACGCCGCATTGCCGCGACGAGAGGCAGGCTGGCGAAATCGCCCGCGATCGGTTGCTGGTCCTACTAAACGCCGGCAGCTTCACGCTAGTCTCGGGCTGGCGCGACACTGACCGGTACGGGCGCAAGCTGCGCACGGTCACGCGCGCGGATCGTTCGCTTGGCGCGACGCTCGTCGAGGAAGGTCTCGCCCGGCGCTGGAACGAGCCGCGACGCGATTGGTGCGCCCTCGATTGATCGCGGCAGCCCGCCGCACACGCTACGATCATCGGTTTTCTCGACCGTGCCACCTACCGCGGGAGGATCGTCACCGGAGGACGAAACCGCATCGCGGGTTCGGTGCGCTTGGCGCATAGAGCCGTCCGCTCGCCAGAGCTGCCCGCCCCCAAAAGCCACCCTTCGCAAAAATGAATCAATATGCCCCTGATCGATTCAAAAAACTCATTGGACGCGGATTCTCCGATGCGGGATTCTGTCGTCATGATCGCGCAGCCCTACCAGCTCTATATCGAACGCACCGACGCCTCGAAGAACATGGCCCGGTTCTACGCCATGGCCATCGAACCGACGCTCTTCGGCGACATCTGCCTGACACGCCGCTGGGGACGGATCGGCGCACAAGGTCAGATGATGAAGCACAGCTTCGCGCGCGAGGACGAAGCGGTCAGGCTGTTCCTCGACCTGCTGCGCCAGAAGCGCAATCGCGGATATCATCCGAAAGGAAAGAAGGCGGCGACGTAACCAGATCGCTGTCTGCGCAGACGCGGTAGGCTCCCACCGGTTGGGTGGCGGCACCCACGGAACAGAGCCTCCGCGAAAGCGAAGCCGGCTCAGTGAGCCGGCCGTTCATCGTGCGGATTATATTCGTGGATGATGTCGAGGCCGTTACCTTCGTCGATCTCGTCGCTGGGCATGACGCCGTATTCGCCGTCGACCTGGAAGAGCGTGACCGGGACCATCAGGGTGCGGGCAAGGTTGAAGGCGTGGTTTTTGTGCGAGGCTGAGATAGGACATTGTCTTGAGGCTCCATCCGGAGCGGGGGAATTCCCGCTCGATGGCTCCTCGAAGGACCGGCCCCGGTCGCGATCACCGCGCCGGCATAAGCCAAGCGGCGGCACGCTTCGCGTAGCCGACCCCGCGCGGGTTGATCGTGGAAGATCCGGGGGTGGACCAGGACGCCATCGCACCCGCTTCGAGGAGCGCTTCTCCGCGGACCGAATGGCGCGCGAGTATGAAAGCGCGTACCGCGGATTGATTTCTGCCGCCGCCGGGAACTCGGCTGCGGCGTTCGCGGCGCCAAACGCTGAACGTCGGCGCGAGACGAGGCCGGCCGACGAACTGCCAGCGTCTAACCGATTTTTCGCTGCCCCCTTGAAAATAGCTCCTGAACATCCACATAAAATCCCTACGCCATCCCGATGGATGGTGAAAATGGATGCTTTCATGGTCGACAATGTGCGCGAGCTGCGACCTCGGATCCCCGATACAGAGAAGATCACGATCAACCTTGGCTATGTCGATCTGGGTCAGGTCGATCTGATGGTGCAGGAAGGGTTCTATTCGAACCGCACGGATTTCATCCGGACGGCCATCCGCAACCAGCTCGAACGCCACGCGGACGTCGTGAAGCAGTCGACGGTCCGAAAGGGCTTGGACTTGGGCGTGCGGAACTACAGCCGCGAGGATCTCGAAGCGGCGCGGCGCGCCGGTGAGATGCTGCACATCAACGTGCTGGGTCTCGCGACCATCGCCCAGGACGTCACCCCCGAGCTGGCCGGCGCCACCATTGCTTCGGTCTCGGTGCTCGGTGCCCTTCACGCCACTCCCGCGGTCAAGGCCGCCCTCTCCGACAGAACAAGGTGAATGCGATGCTGAGCCAGAACTTGATTTCCGAGGCCACGCGCCTCACGCTTACGGGCCAACTGGTCGAGGCCACCGCGCTCCTGCAGCGCATGCTCCGCGGCGAGTCGCCAGAACCGTCCCATGCTCGTGTCTCGCCAGCTCGGCTCGAGCCGCCGACCATCGACGTGAAGGCCAGCATCGTCGAGGAGAAGGAAAGCCGACGAACCACCCGGGTTTCTCCCGCTCCTTTGCAAAGCTTCGATCGCTTGAAAGACTTCCCCGGACTCAACCTGCGTGGTCCGATGACCCGCGCTCCGCCTGCCACGACGGATATCGCGCCCCAAGGCACGAGATTCATCGCAGGCGCCTTCCGCAGCGCGAATGGAAGCCGGAATTACAAGCTGTTCGTCCCAAGCCGCTCCCAAGAAAAGCCGCTTCCTCTGGTCGTCATGCTTCACGGCTGCACCCAGTCGCCGGACGACTTCGCGGCCGGGACCCGGATGAATTTCCTGGCGGAAGAGCGAAATTGCTTCGTGGTCTATCCGGAGCAGCCCAGCGGAGCCAACCAGGCGAAATGCTGGAATTGGTTTCGCGCGGGCGACCAGCACCGGGACGGCGGGGAGCCTTCGCTGATCGCGGGCATCACTCGCCAGGTCATGCGGGACTATCCGATCGATCCGAAGCGGGTCTACGTCGCAGGTCTGTCGGCCGGCGGGGCGCTCGCCGCCATCATGGCAGCGACCCACGCCGATCTGTACGCGGCCGTCGGGATCCATTCCGGCCTCGCCTGCGGGGCGGCAAGCGATCTTCCCTCCGCGTTCGTCGCCATGCGGCAGGGAGGCGGGTCTGAAATTGCCGATGGTGGACCGCCAGTGCCGACCATCGTTTTCCATGGCGATCGCGACACCACGGTGCATCCGAACAACGGCGACCGGATTGTCGAGCAGTCCATCAAGGCGGCAGGTTTGAAAGCGAAGGTGAGCGACGGACGAGTGCCCCATGGGCACGCCTACACCCGCACGAACCTGACCGATCCGAGAGGGCGGGCCATCTCCGAGCATTGGAACGTTCACGGCGCCGGCCACGCCTGGTCGGGAGGCAGTCCCGCCGGCTCCTACACCGATCCCCGCGGGCCGGACGCGACGAGGGAGATGCTGCGCTTCTTCCTTGAGCATTCGCTCCCGGGTTAGTCGGGCTTCACAAAGCGCTCAGGTCGTCCGGCACGTCGCCGAACTCGCCGGTCGCCGGATCCCCGCTGCGGCTGAACGCGATCGCGCCGACGCAGCCGGGCTTGCGCGAGAGCGCCTCCGCCCGCATGACGGCCGCATTGGCGCTCAGGTCTCCACCGCTTCGCCGGCCGCTACCCCGTCGTCTGCCAGGAAGCGCGACCTAGCAGTTTACTGAAAAATCCAAGGAATTGGGCGTTTGTTCTGTCGCGGGTGCCATTGTTGGGATGATTTGTTTGAGAGTTTGAAGCGCTTTGGTGGTCTGGACGCCAAGTTGGCTACGCTGCAACCAGTTTGGGGATGAGGATCAGGTTGTAGGCGAGCCGCCAATTGCGACGTTGAAGACGCGACCTCCGCCCCCTGCGGGCCTTCCCAATTCCCCGAATCACCATTCCGGCGTGCCGTGCCCACCCCGGCAGATCGAGACAGGTGCTCGTGTCGGTTGCTACCTGTCCCACGCTGCCTTCCCCGAATCTCAGGCGGGTTGGCATCTGCAATTTCACTTTCGATATCTGCTCAGGCTTTCCTCACGTTACGGCCCAATGGATGCTCAACCGCCCTCGGCGGCCTTTGCTCAGACAAGCCGCTTGCCAGCTACCAGATCAAACCTACTGTCTGGGTGGCACCTTCCTCCATTGGTGATCCGCGCCGTTGGGCACACTGAGAATTGCGAGTTACCCGAGTCCTTGCAGCACCAGCTGGTTCAACCTCGCCGCGAACGCAGCCGGGTCTTCCGGCAACTCGCTGTCGAGGATCTGCGCCTGCTCGAGCAGTAGCAGGCTGAGGTCGTCGACGACCTCTGAGCTAGCCTGGGCCCTGGTGATCGCCGTCACCAGCGGATGGCGCAGGTTGATCTCGAGGATCGGCTTGGTCCGCATGCCGCGGTTCTGCTGCGACAGGATGCGATCGAGCTCGCGGCTCGGCCCCTGGCTGTCGGCAACGAGGCAGGAGGCCGAGCTGGTGAGGCGCGTCGAGGCCTTGACGTCGCTAACGCGCTCGCCGAGCGCGGCCTTGATCACGGCGATGGTGGCGGCTTCGTCGGCGGCCGGCTCGTCCTTTTTCGCCTCGTCCGCCTCGTCGACACGCGGGATCAGGTCGAGATTGAGATCGCCCTGGCTCAGCGACTTCAGCGGCTTGCCCTCGAACTCCGAGGGCATCGAGGTCCAGAAGGCGTCGACGGGATCGGACAGCAGCAGCACCTCGATGCCGCGCGCGGTCGCAGCTTCCAGCCGCGGATTGGACTTCAGCCGCTCGATGCTGTCGCCGACGAGATAATAGATCTCGGTCTGGTTCGGCTTGAAATCGGCGATGACCTGCTTCAGCGACCGCTTCTCGCCCGACGTGGTGGTGAAGCGCGACAACGCGAGCAGCTTTTCGCGACGCTCGAAATCCTCATAGATGCCTTCCTTCAGCACCGCGCCGAAGGCGTCCCAGATCTTGGCAAAGTTCTCCGGATCCTTCTCGGCGAGGCTTTCGAGCTCGGACACGACACGCGTCGCCACGGCTTTGCGGATCTGTGCGAGCTGCGGATTGTTCTGGAGCATCTCGCGGGAGATGTTGAGCGGGAGATCCTCGCTGTCGACCACGCCGCGGATGAAGCGGAGGTAACCCGGCAGCAGATCGGCATCATCGGTGATGAAGACGCGGCGGACGTAAAGCTTCACCCGGCCCTTCCGGTTCGGCTCGAACAGGTCGAACGGTTTCGTCGACGGCGCGAACAGCAGCACGGCGTAGGAATAGCGGCCCTCGGCGCGGTAGTGCAGCGTCATCGCGGGATCGTCGAAGGCGGAGTTGATCTGCTGATAGGCCTTCTTGTAGTCCTCCGCCGTCAGCTCGGATTTCGAGCGCTGCCACAGCGCGCTCGCCGAATTGATCTGGCGCGGTTCGCCCTCACCGGGCACGAGCTCAATGGGAAACAGGATGTTGTCGGAATAGGCACCGACGATGCGCTCGATCTCGTAGGTCTCGAGATATTTCTTCGCGTCGTCCTTCAGGTGCAGGACGATCTCGGTGCCGCGCACCACACGTGCCGCGTCCTCGTCGCTGGCCCGGGCGATCTCGAATCCGGAGCCGCCGGACGAGGTCCAGGTCCAGACATCGCTCTCGCCGGCGCGGCGGCTGATCACGACGATCTTGTCGGCGACCATGGCCATAGGCGCGGAATGTCGGCCAGACGTATTGCCTCAGGAAGTAATGTTACCCGGGATGAAGGTCTCGCAACTGCGGACCGCTCAGCGACTGACGAATCTGATCTCGGTATTCTGCATTGTGAGCTGGCGCATTTTTTGGATGACGATGCTTAATCGTTCAGCGCCAAATGCCTCACCGGAGTTTGTGCTGACCAAAGGTGAAATCCAATTGTGAATCGGCGTGGGGTCCGGACGCCGATCGGCGCCCCAAGTGCTTGATTGACTTCGCGCGTGCGGGGTCAATGTTCAGCGTCGATTCACACCCACGGGTCGGACTGCGCGACGCGCAGCGAAGGATCGTTAATGCCGCTGCCGCGCACTCTGTGGCGCGGCCCCCTTCAGGCCGCAGCCATGCTGCTCCCTACCGCGGTAGCGGTTTAGTGCAACATTCATTCTGGCAACCTCGGCCCGACATAGTTCAACAACGATCGGGACATCCCCGATGTGCGCCGTTTCCTGGCACTTGCTCGGGCTGTCTTTTTCGTTCCCGAACTGACCCGAGTCGCACGATGTAAGGCGACATCTGTCTTCGCTGCTCGTTTGGTCTTTCTGGCAGATATCTTGCCTTTTTGCGCCTTGGACTGTTGGGGTCTCTTTGCGACTGTTAAGGCAGGATTTGGGGTATGAGGAGTTTCGGCCATCTCCAGCC
This sequence comes from Bradyrhizobium sp. USDA 3240, assembly GCF_054063295.1. NCBI lineage: Bacteria > Pseudomonadati > Pseudomonadota > Alphaproteobacteria > Hyphomicrobiales > Nitrobacteraceae > Bradyrhizobium > Bradyrhizobium sp. USDA 3240. The sequence continues at coordinate 45,601 of NZ_JBSSGD010000004.1, read as the reverse complement.
CGAATAGAGCGGCGACATCGCCTTCATCAAGCACCTTCGCCGCGCCTGGCGCCGTTGTTAGCGGAGAATCCTGTCCAGCGCTGGCGAGCATTTCAGTTTCATCCACATCACGCAGCACAAAAAGAAGCTGAGGCTTTTCATCTAGCCGGGCGCCGACACCATACAGTGCTGCCGCAACGTGCTTGCACATGTCCGCCCAATCTGGACAGCTGCAGGACAGCTTGATTTCCGTCGGCGACGGAAACAGGCCGTCACCCTCTCGACAGACCCGGTCCATCACGCCTTTCGCCAAGCGGCCCTGCAGGAGCTCAACTAGCGAATCGACGGTCCCGGCGCAGTCCCGACAGATGGATTTCCAGCGTGCCCGCGTAACCGGTGCAATGACAATTTTGATTTGGTAGAGCTCAGACCCGGCGACCATTGCCGATATCTCGCCCTTGGCAATTTGCAGGTCGATAACGGAGCCGTTTCGGACATAGGTCCGGCCGCGCGGCAAGCGGTTCTCATAGTCGCTGTATCGTTCAAGGTTGACGCACCAAGATCTGCCCCAGAAGCTCTTGGTAATTGTGCGGCCCTCGATCCTCACGGGCGCAACGGATCGTCCCTGCTTCTTGAGCTTGGCCAACTTGCGTTCTGCCTGTCGCCGCTTCTCAGCTACCGGCACGTAAGCATGCCACCCGTAGTAGCTCATTCATCCCCTTCCTTCATCGCCGCACCCAAATCGAGAGTCACGAGTCTAAGCAACTCCTCATCTTTCATCTCAGTCAACAGGATGTCAGCTCCGCCGCTAAGAAAATCCCCAGCCAATTGTTTCTTCGACTCAATCATATGGTCGATCTTTTCCTCCACGGTGCCGCGACAAACGAACTTGTGCACAAGCACGTTCTTGGTCTGTCCAATCCGGAAGGCACGGTCGGTAGCTTGGCTTTCGACAGCCGGATTCCACCACCTGTCGAAATGAATGACATGCGAGGCCGCTGTGAGATTGAGCCCGGTGCCGCCTGCTTTGACCGAGAGCACGAAGAACGGGACGTCTTCGTCTTCCTGAAATTGGCGCACCAGGTCCTTGCGCTTCTTAACCTCTGTCTCACCATGCAGGACGAGGCCGGGCCTTCCGAATATGGAGCCCAGGAACGCCACTAGTGGCGCCGTTGACTCCTTGAACTGGGTGAAGATAAGTGCCTTCTCCTGCCGGGCGGCAACCACTTCCGCGATGTCGCGCAGACGCACAAGCTTACCGCTATCCTCCTCATTCCACGCACCGTCGCCGAGCCACTGTGATGGATGGTTGCAGATCTGCTTCAAACGCATGAGAAAAGCTAGGACGATACCTCTCCGCTTTATTCCATCGACCTCTTCGAGATGGCCGGCCAGTTCCGCCACTGCTTGCTGATAAAGCGCCGCCTGCTTGCGGCTCAAGGGGCAGAAGGTTTTCACCTCGGTCTTGTCGGGCAGGTCGGCAATGATGCTCTTGTCGGTCTTCAGCCGTCGCAGGATATAGGGGCGCACCAGTTGGCGGAGCGGACCGTAAGGGTTATGTGGCCGGTCGGCGAGGCGTTTGACGAATGCCGAAAACTCCTTCGACGATCCCAACAGGCCAGGATTGATAAAGTCGAAGATCGACCATAGGTCGCCGAGCCGATTCTCGATGGGCGTGCCGGTCAGCGCAATGCGCATTTCTGCCTTGAGCCTCTTGACCGATTTTGTCTGCTTAGCGCCCGGGTTCTTGATGGCCTGTGCTTCATCGAGCACCACAAACCGCCATGATGTAGTTTCTAGCCAAGGCGTACGCGTCAGAAAGCCGTAGCTCGTGATTACGAGATCGACATCTGCGCATCTGTCCGCACTGTAAGTGTTCAGTTTCTCGGACGGCGCAGCCGATGGATGGACCACGACTGTTTTCAAAGTTGGCGCAAATCGAGAAATCTCGGCGGCCCAATTGGCTAACAACGAGGCGGGGGCTACGAGCAGGCAAGGTTTCCGAATTGCCATGTCCTCATTCTTGATCACCAGCAGCAGCGACAACACCTGGATGGTTTTGCCGAGCCCCATATCGTCGGCAAGGCAAGCCCCAAGCTTGAGCTGCGTTAGCAGATAGAGCCATTGCACACCCGACTGCTGATAGGGTCGCAGCGTACCCTGAAAATGTTGACCGGGGTCGACCCGCATGAGCCAATCGGGATGGCGCAGGGTCGCCAGCGTCTCCGCCAGCCAGGGGCCGGCAACGGTCTGGCTCCAATCGATGTCGGCTGGTGCGGCAGTTTTATCTCCGGCAATGCCAGCCCCAGCCAGCAGACGCATCGCCTCACCGAACGAAAGACCATCGGCGGCGGCGCGGCGCTCGATGGCCTCAAATTGCTCGAGTGTGCGATGCAGTCGTTCATGATCGACCTCGACCCACTTGCCACGGATTAAGGTCAATCCATCGGAATGCGCCAGGAGTCGCTTGATCTCGGCCTTCGAGAGGCTTTCGCCCTCGAGCGTCACCTCCATTCGGAAGTCGAGCAGCGCGTCCATCCCCAGCTGTGATGGCGCATTGCCCCCGACCGTTGCTTTCACTTGCGGGCGTGCGGGGTGGTTCATGCGCCAACTCGCTGGCATTCGCACGACCACCCCGGCGCTTTCGAGCGCGGGAACATCCTTCAGGAATTGCAGAGCCTGTTGTGGGCTCCAGCGCAGCGGGTGAAAGATATCGCCGGCATCGACCATGGTCTTCAACCAAGGGCAACTTTCGGCGGCACGCTGGACGGGCATCAGCAGCGAGAGCAGGCGTTGGCGGTTCCTCGCACCGGAATACTCCTGCAAGGCCTTGCCGAGCGGCAGATGCTGGGCCTTGGCCTCAGCCGAAAGTCGGGTCGTGTAGGTCGCAAGAAACGCGAACGGGGCTTCTTCGTCCTTCCGGTTCTCCGCGAGGTTGAAATGAACGCGCCCAACCAAATTCCATGCCGGATGACGGCTCTTGAGGAACTCCTGCACGGAGAGCTTGGCCTGCACCAACTCGGCATCAAAGGCCGCATCCATACCTCGCCAAAGATTGGCCAGGACAGACGTCGTCAGGTATTCCGCGCCGGTCATCGGCGGAACGGCCGCTGCCATCGTGTCCAGCTCGCCATCGGCGGGGATTGGCACAGGCGGCTTGGTCCGGCCGTCTCCAACACTAGGAAGAGCGCACAGTGCAGTCATGTAGCGCATTCCAAGCTCTCGCCAATACGACAACACCGGCGGGAGAACCGTCGCGACTTCGTCGGCGCCGAGCCACAACAATCCGTGCCCTGAGCCCCGTAAAAATGCTTTCTCCAGCCGCAAGCCCTGATCGGGCTCCAACGCAGGAGCTTGCGCCGTTTGTCGCAGCGTCAGCAAACCATGCGGGGTGAGAACGGGTTCCAGCGTCATCATGACGGTGGGACCTTACGACCCCACCGGAAATGTTGGCGATTTTGGTGGTGAGCGGCGCGCCACATCGAGAAGTAATTTGCCATTCTGTCACGAAGTACCGAGGATGGCGCGGTCAGCAATTCCTTGACCAGAATGAACTGGAGAACGCACTCCGCGACTGCGGCCGGAATCTCAAGAAGAAAACCATCATCTTTCAAAACATCAACGTTCCTTTCGCTTTGCGAAAGCTCGATTTGCACCAACTTTGCGCCAATCTCATCCGGCGTGAACATGCGCCTCACCTCGGAAAAGAACCGCGGCAGTTCCCGCGCGAAGTCGGGGATGTCTGGAGGCAGTACTGGTAAAACTCATCAACTTCTCACCGACAAGGTAGTCGAAGGCCGCCGTGAGCCCGAATCGCGCCTTGATCGTTTGAGCCGCTTCGCACTGTTCAATCCAAATCTTATGCGCTTTGCGCACATTCATCGTCGGCCCTCATCTTGTCGGCATCGACGCTATTCTTGACGCCAGCCACTCGTTCAATTTCGACCACCTTCGCCGCCCCGAAACGTTGCGAACCGCGATGGCAACGGCCTTCTTCTGACCGACCAGAACTACCAGTTGTTTGCCCCGGGTGACGCCGGTATAGAGCAGGTTTCGTTGCAGCATGGTGTAGTGCTGCGTCATCACCGGGATCACTACGGCAGGGTATTCTGAACCCTGGCTCTTATGGATAGTTGCTGCGTAGGCCGGCACCAGCGTGTCGAGCTCGCCAAACTCATAAATGACCGAGCGGCCGTCGAAGCTTGCGGTGAGTTCGCTGTCTTCGGAACTGACATCGTCGATATAACCGATGTCACCGTTATAGACCTCCTTGTCGTAATCGTTTTCGATCTGCATCACTTTGTCGCCGGACGCGAACGTCGAACCGAAGCGTTCGACCTTGCGCTCGCCGGCGGGGTTCAGAGCCGTCTGCAGTTCGATGTTTAGCGAGCGCGCACCGACGCCGCCCCGGTTCATTGGACACAGAACCTGAATGTCGCGAATTGGGTCGAGGCCGAAGCGATTGGGGATCCGTGTCTTCACCAACTCGATGATACGCTGTACGGCGGTTTCTGGATCGCCTGCTTGCACGAAGTAGAAATCGCTATCCGTGCCGGGCAGGCTGAGATCGGGGATAGCCCCCTGATTGATGCGATGTGCGCTGATGATGATGCGGCTTTGCGCGGCCTGCCGGAACACCTCGGTGAGACGCACCACCGGCACAGCACCGGATGAGATGACGTCGGCCAGCACTTGGCCTGGCCCAACCGAAGGAAGCTGGTCGATGTCGCCGACGATCAAAAGGGCAGACTTGTCTGGCACTGCCTTGATGAGTGACTGCATCAGCATGACGTCTACCATTGAGGCTTCGTCGACAACAAGCAGGTCGCAGTCGAGCGGATTGTCTTCGCCGCGCTTGAAGCCGCCGCCCTTGGGGTCAACCTCCAGCAACCGGTGGATCGTCCTAGCCTCAAAACCGGTCGCCTCGGTCATGCGCTTGGCGGCGCGGCCGGTCGGCGCGCATAGCAGGAGCCTCACGCCCTTTGCTGCGAGAATGCGGAGAATACCTTTGACGATGGTGGTCTTGCCGACACCAGGACCGCCGGTCATGACCAACGCTTTGGACATCAATGCGAGCCGGATCGCAGCGACCTGGCTTTCGGCAAGGGTAAGCCCGATCCGTTGCTCGACCCAAGGCAGTGCCTTGTCTGGATTGATCCAGGGCCAGGGCAGTGTGCCATTCGCAAGCCGGATCAGCCGCTCGGCAATCGAGCGCTCCGCCCGATGCAGGCCCACCAGAAATACGCAGGACGTTTCGCCTACGCTGTCTGCGATGACCGTGCCTGCTGTCCGTTCGAGATCAAGCGCAATGCGCACCAGTTCCACCGGGACCTCAAGCAGCTTCTCGGCAAGCGGCACCAGTTCATCCGTCGGCAAACCGCAGTGCCCTTCGTCCATCGCCTCGGTCAGCCCATAGGAGATCCCGGCCCGAACCCGGATCATTGCGGTCTTTTCGATGCCGAGTTTCATCGCGATCGCGTCGGCAGTCTTGAAGCCGATGCCGCGAATGTCGCGCGCGAGGCGGTAGGGGTTCTCGGTCATGACCTGTACGGCGTCCGCGCCATAGGTCTTATAGATGCGCACCGCCCGCGCTGTGCCGACGCCATTGCTGTGCAGGAAGACCATGATTTCGCGAACGATCTTCTGTTCAGCCCAGGCGGCCGTGATCCGGTTGGCCCGAACCGGGCCGATGCCCGTTACCTCGCGCAGCCGTTCGGGCTCCGCCTCGATGGTATCGAACACCTTCTCACCGAAGGCGCGCACCAGCTTCTTGGCATAGACTGGCCCGATGCCGCGGATCATCCCGGAGCCGAGGTATTTCTCGATGCCGTCGAGCGATGTCGGTTCCGAGGTCTTTAAGAACTTCGCCCTGTACTGTTGGCCATGGGTGCGGTCATTGACCCATTCGCCCGATGCGGTAATCCACTCGCCAGCGGAGATCACCGCGGCGTGCCCGACTACAGTGACCAGTTCGCGGTGGCCGCGCGCCTTGATCCGCAAAACGCAGTAGCCATTCCCGTCGTTGTGGTATGTGACGCGCTCAACAAGGCCAGCAAGAACTTCCCGGCTTGATGGTTCCGGCTGCGGTTTCATGCGGATCGTCGCATCATCTGCTCCGTCGCCGAGAGCACCATTTGTGGACAGCTCTCTTCCCCGAACCCAATTTGCTCAGTTGGATCGTCGTTGGCAAGCCACCACGGTGGTCACCCCCTTCGGAGCCCACCGAGTTGGCATGCATAGCGCGACTGCATGGCCGATCAATGGGCGTCCGGCGATATGTGTCGGTAGCCGCCGTGCGGTGTAAGAATCGAACTGTAAAGGAGACCAGCCAGTCGTGATTTCGCTTTGCGGTTACCGCCGGCCGCGGCAATCTTGGTCTCGACCAGCAGCCGATCAATCTTGGCTGCGCTGACGCCGAGCACCAGTGCTCAATCGGCCTGGTCCGAGCTTGAGCCGGCCATGCCGCTCCAGCGAAGGCAGCAACGTCGGAATCATTACCCTGAGCCGCTTGCCGCAGATCCGATCCGAGGCCTCCCATAGCGCCACCAGTGTGAATCTGCGTGGGCTCCGGACGCCGATCGGCGTCGCAAGTGCTTGACTGACTTCGCGCGTGCGGGGTCAATGTTCAGCGTCGATTCACAATCGCCCCCCCGGGCAATTACGGGTGCCGCAACGCGCGCCTTGCAGTTGCGCTGCGGAAGACGCAAAAGGAGGGCAATCTTAGCATCGGCTTTTTTAATTGGGTTACAAAAGCAAAAGATCACCAAAGACCAGCTTCATGAATTGATCCTAGAACGGTTTGGACTGATCAACTTCTTTCAGGTCAGCGAGGACAGGCAGCTCGGGTTCCGCACAACTGTGGTAGCGGCGCCGGCGGATCTCTATGAGTTACATTCTCGGCTCGAACGTATTTGCAGTGAGTTGCGGCCAAGATTTGAGTTAGAGTGAGTCACGACCTCAGGCGGGATCTTCGAGGGGCTTTCGGCTGATTGGCGTTGGTCGAAGTATCTATATCTGGGCTCCGGTGGGTGTGTGTGCGTAAGTTCACAGAAGCATCGCAGACCGGGTGCTACATATTCTTCGCGAATATTATTGCGGTCGTTCATAGTGGGTGACGGAATTTACGGAGAATTACATGGCACCGATACAGGCTAGGTTCCTCGTACGAAGAGGTAGCGTCGACTGGATGGTTTATGATCGGGATCGCAAGGGGGCGGCCCAACTGAAGGATTACAGCTTGGCTGAGAAGCTGACGAAGGAACAAGCTGAGCAGATTAAGCAGCGGCTGGAGACGGCTTGACCGACGTTTGCAAGGACTGGTGCTCGCACAACGTCCAGATGGACGCGGCGAGATGGCCGGACGAGATGCCGCTATCCGATCTCCAGCCGCGGTTCACTTGCACAGCCTGAGGCAAGCGCGCAGCTCATTCATTCGTTCGGTCGATGAGCCGCCAAGGATGGGTACGCGCGGCTGACGGGGGCTACCCTGCCCAAGTTTGGCCGAAATGGCCCCCATGCTGGTACGAGCCATCTAAGGGGCTATCCGTTGTGTGGTTGAGCCTTGGCGGTGTCGTCCGGCAACGTCGTCGCCAAGGCTCTCACGCGCGCATTCGGTCAATGGGTGCGAAGTGGTGGCGGCCGGAGTGTGCAGGCTAGCTGAAGCATCATTCCAACGGCCGCGCTAAACTCGCGAGCGTTTGTGATCTTACAAATGTCACAGCCGCTGGTTAGAAACGTATCTACTGATTAGCACGGGCTCTTTCAATTGGCCATATTGCGATGGCGGCGAGCGAAGAGCGCGCTCGCCGAATCCGCGGCGGCGCATCGCAAAGGAAGAGTGCAGATGTTCAAGAGACAGGTGTCGGGCCGCAAGCTTAAGTGCGCAACCAAGCGACGTCGAGCGAAGCCGAAGCGGACAGCGCGTCGTCAACTTGACGGAGCGTTCAACTTTGCAACGCGCGTATTTTCAGATTTCGACCCGACCACGGGGGTCGAGGGTGAAATACGGGACCGCATGGTCAGGACGGCTGAAGGACGCTTCTATTTGATAGAAGGTCCAGACATCAAGCCGAGTGCTCGTGAAGTCGTAACGCCTTATAGGCTCGAAGATGTCTTTGCGTGGTTGCAGGATTGTCCGGAGCAAATCGAGCGGACAGTGATCGTCGGCAACGCCAACTGCAATCTTTTTGAGCGCTGAGTTCTGCTTTGGGCGACTAAGGCGCGGGGCGTCAGACGACGCCCTGCGTATAACCGAACTCCCGTGGGTTTCGTCAGCTTTCCGAAAGCTTGCCCGAACAATAAGCTGTTGCAGTGAGGATCAATTACGACAACGCCCCCTCCGACGGGCAGAGTCCGGCCAGTAGCGCGATGCGCTGACCGGCGCTGCTACGACTGCTTACGGCCGCTTTAGCTGCTCAAGGACCCGCCTCTTTCGCTGCTGACGAGAAAGCGAGTGAGCCAGTCAGGCGCCCCCCGAGCGCGCCCCCAAGGGAAAACCCACCGGGAAATGAGCTATGCGGGATTTTGGGTGACGAGGCGATCAGGCGGCGTGGTTTGCCGGCATGCGGATGACCTCGATGCCGTCGTTGAATCTGACACCTGCAATCACCTTGGGCAACTGATTTGTGCCTTTGAGCCGCCGCCAGGTTTTTGATGCGGCGATGACCAGCTTGAACACCATTAGCCTGGCGGTCGTTGACGACAGCGATCCTTTCGTGCGCACGGTTCTGTGCCGCACGGTCGCGAACACGCTTTCGATGGGGGTGGTCGTGCGCAAGTGATCCCAATGCTCGGCAGGGAAGTCGTAGAAGGCCAGCAGCGCGTCGCGGTCCTTGGCGAGGCATTCGACCGCCCGGCCGTACTTGGCGCGGTATTTCTCGGCGAAGACGTCGATCGCCGCTTCGGCGGCCGCACCCGGTTCGGCGCCCAATAGACCTCGCGCAGGTCCTTCTTCATGTTGGCCTGGACCGAGAGCGGGACCTTGTCCAGGACGTTGACGGTCTTGTGCACCCAGCAGCGCTGGTGCCGCGTGCCGGGAAAGACCTCGTCAAGAGCCTTCCAGAAGCCGAGCGCGCCGTCACCAACGGCAATTTCCGGGGCGATTTGCAACCCGCGCTGCTTCACGTCGATCAAGAGTTCACGCCAGCTCTGCGCGCTCTCCCGGACGCCGACCTGAAAGCCAATCAGTTCCTTCTTCCCTTCCGGCGTCGCGCCGATCAGCACCAGCATGCATTCGCCGTGGTCTTCCATGCGCGCCTGCAGGAAGACGCCATCGGCCCACACATACACGTAGCGTCGCGCCGACAGATCGCGCTTCTGCCAACGCTCGTACTCGCCCTGTCACTCGGCCGTCAGCCGGGAGATGACCGCCGGCGACAAGTTCGGCGCGTCCTTGCCCAGCAGGGCCGTCAACGCCTCCTGGAAATCGCCGGTCGAGATGCCGCGCAGATACAGCACCAGCAACAGCGCATCCAGGCTCCGGGTGCGCCGCGCCCACAGCGGCAGGATCGCCGAGCTGAACCGGATCCGCTCGCTATCGCCGGCCGCCCCGCGGTCCCGAATCTTTGCCCGCGCGACCTCGACCGGTCCGATGCCGGTCGCAATCGTTCGCGCCGGGCCGTAACCATGTCGCACGACACGGGCGCGCCCGTCGCGCCAGCTTCAAATCCTTCACCGTGGCAAGAAACGTCTCGACTTCGATCTCCACGGCCTGCGCCAGAAGCTCCCGAGCACCAGCTCGCAGAATATTGGTCAGTGGATCGTCGATATCGTCGGGCTGACGAAGGGCAACAATATTGCTAGTCTCGTTCATGGCGTATCGCTCTCCTTGAGAGGTTCTGGCAGGCTCGACACCCGCCTCGATACGCCGCCTATCTCATTCCGTCATCACCCACTTTCCCGCATAGCTCCCGGGAAATATCTCGTCAAGGCATGTAAGGAGCGCCGGCTCGCGTAGTTGCTGCGCATGAAGCGCAAGGAGATCACAGAAAACGAGGCGACTGCTCGTCGGTCAGTGCATTGTCGGAGACTCCTCGGCAGCAATTCAAGTCACATGGTCGTCTTCGTCTCGGTCCGCCTCGAGTTGGTCGGCCTCGTCCGACGCCAGCACAGGAAACTCCCCCGCCAGCATTTTGTCCTTGCTGAGCAGGCCGGCCTCCTCGAGCATTTCCATGTCCGGAAGATCGCGCAGCGTCTCCAGGCTGAAGTGCGACAGGAACGCCTTGGTCGTCACGTAGGTGTAGGGTGCGCCGAGCTGCGGGCTGCGCGGCCCGGCTGCGACGAACTCCAGTCCGCGCAGACGGGCGATGGTATCGCGGCTGACCTCTTTGCCGAAGAAGGATGACAATTCGCTGCGATTGATCGGCTGATAATAGGCGATGCAGGCAAGGATCAGTGCTTCGGTCTGCGACAACGCCTTGTGGTCACCGGCAGCGCCGATCGCAGCCCGGATCGCCTCGGCGAAGTTTTTCCGGGTCCGGTGCTGCCAGCCGCCGGCGACGGATACGAGCTCGTAAGGCCGGCCGCGCAATTCGTCGCGAATGTCATCGATCAGCAGGTCGATGCTGCAGTCGCGACCGACAACGCGCGCGAGGGCCTCGCGCGTCACCGGTCCGGGCGAGGCGAAGATCACCGCTTCGACCCGGCCCATCCATTCGCGCCAGCGCAGCTCCGGCGGCAGGTCGGCCAGCTCGGTGTCGAGATCCGCTTTTGGCCGCGCGCGCCGGCCCATGTCAGAGCCCGTACAATCGGAAGGTCGGCCGTCCGGTGAGCTCGCGCACCGCGCCGAGCGAGACCAGTCGCTCGAACAGCCGCCGTGTGCTGCGGTCGCTCGCCGTCTTGCCGGGGCCGGCGGACTGGGCGTCTTCCACCATCAGGATCCCGACCATGATGTCGGCATCCTTGCCACGCAACTTCGGCGCGACCGCGAGCAGGCGTGTCGCCCGCCGTGCGAGATCACTGTAGAGGTCGATCGCTGCCACGGCCGCCGTCGCGTAGGCCGCACAGAGTGCGTTCATGAAGACAGTCTCCCCTTCGAGGTGCTGCTGCGCCTTGCGCAGCGCACCGCGCGATAGATGCACCGCGAGCAGCGGCACCGGTGCCGGCCAGCGCAGCTGGTGGGCGAGGACGGCGTCGGCCAGCCACAGCGGCACCAATTCTTCGTTCGGCAGGACGCGGCCACTCGCGGCGATGATCTCCGCGGCGGCCAGCACCGGCATGGCGTGCTGCCGCTGCGTGTGCCGGCTTGCAAGTTCGACGATCTCGCTCGGCAGCGAGCCGAGCGGATGGCCAAGCGCGGTCGCAAGGGCAAAGATCCATCCCTCCACGTCGCTGGAGGAGGCGCGTTCGCCGAGCTTGCGCCAGGCGGCGAGAATACGCCCGCCCGGTCCGGGGTCGTCGGCTTCGCGGCGCAAGTACCAGTGGTCGCGCAGCGCCGCCTCGTCCTCCGTCCGCCCGCCCTGACGCGCGAGCGCGGCCGCGCAAGTGAGCGCGAGACGTTGGCGCCAAAGACTGCCGAGCGGGTGCTCGTCACGGGCGATCGGATGCAGCGCCGCCAGCGCCGCGCCGGCATAAAACACCGCTTCCGTGACGAAGTCGGGCGGTGCGCGACGACGCAACCAGGCCGGCGCGGGGGCGAAGGTCGGCGGCGGGTCGGGGACGATTCGGCGACGCGCGAGCATGCGAAAGGGTAAGCCTGCGCGGCGCTTTTTGCTATCCATTTTACATGAAACCGCCGGGCCTGTCAGTGGATAACAACGACCGATAATGTTGCCTTATCGATCGTTTTGCTCTTTATAGAGGGCATGCCCGTTTTCAGCGCCCAGAACCCGGAACATCGCGCTCCGCAGAGCGCCGCACCGCCTGAGAGCCCGCGGGCGGAAGCCGATCTGTCGACCGCGGAGGTGTCGGCCGAGCCGCGCGGCGGCCTCCCCTCCCCGCTCCCGGCTGCGGAATCCGGCGTGCCGGCGCATCTCGAACGGCTCGCCGACCGGGCCCGCGACTATGTCGAGGCGGCGAGCTCGGCCAACACCCGCCGGGCCTATGCCGCCGACTGGACGCACTTTTCCGGCTGGTGCCGGCGCCAGGGCCTCGAGGTCTTTCCGCCCGCCCCGCAGACGGTCGGGCTCTACATCACCGCCTGCGCCTCCGGCGCCGCGACCGCCGACCGCAAGCCGAATTCGGTGTCCACGATCGAGCGCCGCCTCTCGGCCCTGACCTGGACCTACGCGCAGCGCGGCACGCCGCTCGACCGCAAGGACCGTCACATCGCCACCGTCCTGGCCGGCATTCGCAACATCCACGCCGCCCCGCCCCGACAGAAGGAAGCCGTTTTGCCGGAGGACGTCATCGCCATGCTGGAGACGCTCAATCGGGGCACGCTCCGCGGCCTGCGGGACCGCGCCATGCTGCTGCTGGGCTTCGCCGGCGGCCTGCGGCGCTCGGAAATCGTCGGCCTCGACCTCCACCGCGACGACACCGAGGACGGCCGTGGCTGGGTCGAAATCCTCGACCAAGGCCTGATTGTCACCCTGCGCGGCAAGACCGGCTGGCGCGAGATCGAGATCGGCCGCGGCTCGTCGGACTCGACCTGCCCAGTCGTCGCGCTACAGATCTGGCTGAAACTGGCCCGGATCGGCCACGGCCCGCTGTTTCGGCGGGTGCGCGGGCAAGGCAAGGACGTCGGGCCCGATCGCCTGACCGACCAGCAGGTCGCCCGACTGGTCAAACGCGCGGCGCTCGCCGCCGGGGTGCGCGCCGACCTGCCCGAAGGCGAACGAGAGACGAAGTTCGCTGGACATTCGCTGCGCGCCGGCCTCGCCTCCTCGGCCGAGGTCGACGAGCGCTATGTCCAGAAGCAGCTCGGCCACGCCTCCGCCGAGCTGACCCGGCGCTATCAGCGCCGCCGGGATCGGTTCCGCGTCAATCTGACCAAGGCGGCAGGCCTCTGAGGCCGCTCTCCGCTGATTAGAACCGATATGCCCAATCGCGCATTCCGATAAACATGGTGCGCCACGGCTGGTCGATAAGTTTGTTCCACGCGTAGCAACAGTGATCGAGGATGTCGTTGTAGGATTTGAACACGCGGTTCGAAAGCCAGTTGTCACGAAGGAACTGCCAGACGTTCAAAAGCCAGGATCAACTCGACGTGCAGACTCTACACAGTTCGAGAGAACGGTTAGTCGCCGATTCTTTTGGAGCGTGGATTGGCGGCTTGCCAAGGCTCAGTGTCTTCCAGTCGAAGATGATCTTCATCGGGCCTTCCCCTCTTTATTGCTGTCCAATCAGTCGGCGAGCCCGATCATCACGGACAGCATGTTGTTCAGCGCCAGCATATCGGCGCCTGACAGATGGCCTATCACCGGGCCGCATTTGGCCCGCGGATAGGCCAGAACCTTGTCGACCATGACCTGTGAGACGAGTTTGAGACCGTTCGAGGCCGTCGGCTCGATGGTGAGACGATATAGCGGGGCATCGGCGATCGTGCCGGTGAGCAAGACCACGAGCACGCTGTCCGCCGCATTGAGCACATCGGACTGGATGACGACCGCCGGACGGGGCTTCCCGTAGTCGCCCTGTGCCGAAACCGTGACGAGATCCCCTCTCCTCACGATTCAGGCCATTCAGTCGCGGCGGCAATGAAATCCAGCGCCTCAGCTTCCTCGGGCCGGCCGCGCAGCAGCAATCCCTGCCGCCTCGCTTCGGCGGCAAATTCCGGCTTGTGGGGATCAGGCACCCAGATGCGCAGCTGCTTCATGCCGCGATGCTGCTGCTGTTGGCGGTAGCGCTGAAACTTGGTCAGGCCGTCATCGGTATGCTTGGGCCGCGCCATATGAGATCTCCATCAGTTGCGCGCTACTTTACTATAAAGGTTGCGCGCGACCAAACCGTTTGACGCTGGTGACCGCCGATATCGACGAGTTCAGCCGTGTCGACGGCCTGATCGTTGAGAACTGGCTCGACTGAGGCCAAGATATCTCAATCTCCTAGCGTAGATATTTAATTTGCGATATTCAGATATCTCGGAAGGGATATCTGATGCCTCTGTTCATTCGTGATGATGATGTCGACGCCCTTGCGGCGAAGCTGCAGGCGGCCACAAAGTCTAGGACCAAGACCGAGGCTGTGCGTCTCGCGCTCGAGCATGAGCTGCAGCGCGTCCGTGAGAAACAGCCGGCAAGCGCTCGCGCGGCAGCGAGCATTGCCATATCCAGGACAATGGGGCCGGGTGGCGGCTCCTTCGACATGAAAACCTTCACCGACGACATGTGGGGCGACATCTGATGTATATCGATGCCTCCGCGATCGTGGCCATCCTGGGAGAAGAAAATGACGCCGGGGATCTGCTGGCGCGGCTTGATAGCTCCTCGTCCCAGTTACTCGTGTCGCCGCCGACCGTCTATGAGGCGGTGATCAGCCTCGCCCGGAAGAAGGCGGACGAGAATGGCATGAAGGGTAAGCCAGTGCCTGTGCACTTCATCGAAACCTCACAGTCGGCTGTCGCAAAGTTCTTGGAGGATTTCGGCATCAAGGAGATCATGGTTTCAGCCGATATCGGCCGAAAGGCTGTGGATGCCGCCAAATGCTACGGGAAGGTGGTCGGCCACAAGGCGGACCTGAATTTCCGGCGACTGCTTCGCCTATGCCGGCGCCAAGGCCTATCACCTGCCCCTGCTCTACAAGGGCAATGATTTCGCCGAAACGGATATGGCGTAGCGCCGCGGCTTCCGTGGAAGATGAATTCGGCCCTCATCGCGATTTTGGCCTTTGCAGGTTTTTCAGCAGCGCTTCCGACACGCGGAGGCCTGGCGCGGTGCCAACCGAACGTTCAGATCGAGGTCCGCCGGCATTCCCCGCGGTCCTCTGCGCATCGAGTTTCGCCCGCAGCAGCGCCATGACCATCGGCCAGGTCGAGAATTTACCGTCCCTCGCCCTGTCGGTCAGGCTGCGGAGATACCCTCCGGCGCTGTTGATCTGATCCGCCCGCTGGTAGATCGCGGCCAGCGTGATCGCCGCATGCTGTTCACCCATGGCCTCACGTGCTTCGCGCCAGGCGCTGGGACTGATCCCCAGTAGCGACCGAGCAATCTCCGCCGCCGCCAGGAAGTCACGCCAGTGGCGGATTTCGCCGCCTCGTGCCAATTCCAGCAGATTCGGACAGGCATCGAGCACGATTCCCAAGGGCAGCTCACGTTTCGGCAAGCTCCGAACGTTGTCGGTTTCCTCGACGGTGCTGCTCGCTTCAACCTGTTTTGGAAGGCTATATTCAGATTCAAAATTAGGGTCTGGATTTGAATTCTGTATGTGACGACCAGAATGGGACTCATTGGCGTCCGGATTCTGTGATTTCGTGAATGTTTCCAGCTCCGCGCGTATGTCCGCATAGAGCGCATGCAAATCCATGCAGACGTCTTCTAGAAGCTGCCTGGGCGCCGATCGTGGTAGCCGACCGATAATCGTCTGGTAGTTTTGCTGAACCCTACCCCAGTTGCCTGGCACCCCCTCCTCAATGCCGGCCTCAATCAGCTTGACGATGTCCCGGCGCAGCAGTGTGAGGCGTTCCTTTGCAACACGGAACGCCTTCTTCTCGGCCCCAACAGCCTCCGCTAGGTCCTTGAACTCCTCAGCCCGAGCCACGATCGGCGAGAGGTCGAAGCCATAGGCCTGCTCGATCTCCCCGCCCCGGCCCTTCCGGGCGAAGCGCTTGCCGTTCGGGCTGTCGCGCCGGACGACTAAACCGCAGTCGACCAGCACAGCGATGTGACGCCGCAGCGTCGTCGCCGGCATGCCGTTGGCCCGCGCCATGAGCTGAACGTTTGAGGGCCAAACCACGATCTCGGCATCCCCCGTGAGCGCCGTCTCCGGATGAAAGGTCAGGAGCGCGTTGAGAATCGTGAGCGATCGATCCGTCGCGCCGAGAAGTTCCCTCGCCTCCCGGATGTTCTGGAAGACCTGCCACTTGTGCACGATCGCTTCGGGCTTCGCAGTCCGTGCAGCCATCTGATTTGAGATTTGGCCGAGCGTCATCGGCCGCCGCCCGAAGGGCGTCGTTGTAATGTGCGTCTGCATTTTTCCTTCACCTATGTGTCAGGCAAAGAAAATCCGCTCACCAAAACGGCGCTAAGCTCAGCGCGAGCTCTTGACTGCGATTCGGGGAAGTGCGATTCTCAAAGTCGCCAAACTAGTGAGAAAGGGCTTCCGGAATCCGTTTCGGGGGCCTTTTTTCTTTGCTGTTTGCGTGGTGTCAGGCGATGCATATGCGCCTCGCCGTCACCACGACGAATTCACTCCTTCTTAGTTTGCGCCTCCTCTTCCTTTGCGGCCGAGAATTCCGCGTAAAGTTGGTCCAACCGAGACGAAACCCACGTCGCAAACTCCGGCACTACTTTCTCGTTGAACACCAACGCGGTCTTGCCCGCTGAGCGTTCGACGCGCCCTGCTCGTTTGCCTGCCTGCGTAACCCATACATCGGATCGCTTGGCTGTACTTTTCGGCTGCTTGTCGACGGCCTTCCACACAGCCTGAAACCGACTATCGCTGTCGAGACCGACGACTTCGGGAGCGTTCAGGAGGTTCTCGATTGCGGTCACGACCTTCCCGTCGTCCAGCTTCTCGGCGAGCCCGAGCCACCGGGCCCTGCCGGCTTTTGGAGCCGGCCCGATGCGCAAGACGAACTGCTCGGGGATACGACGCGCGATCGCAATATACCGGCTAAGATCCGCCTTATCGGTTGAAAGGGCCGCGATGATCGTTGCGCGATCATAACCGGCATCCTCGAGGCGCTTTGCGAAAAACGCCTTCTCAATGAACGACAGATCGGCGCGATCAAGATTCTCGCGCCCTTGGGCGATGACGAGATCGGCGTCAGACAGACTTCGAACGATCGCCTTGACCGATTGACCCAGCCGGACAGCAGCGCGAAGCCGTCGACGGCCATAAGCAATCTGGAAGCGCTCAATTTTCTCGGGATGCGGGCGAACAAGGATCGGCACCTGCTGCCCGTATTCGGAGATACTGGAAACCAGTGCTTCAAAACCCGGATCGACGTCGATGGCAATTCGATCGGCAATCCTGGACCCGTCAATTTGGCCTGGATCGAGTGCGATAACTGTCTCGCCGGCGGCTAGTTGCTGTTGCAGCCGCTCGGCAGCTTTGGCCCCCTCGGTCATTTCCTGGAGCGAAGAGCCCATTGCAGCGATGGCGCCTGTGCGGACCCGATCGGTATGCTTCACCTGTGGCGTCGACGCAGCTTCGGGCTTTTTCAGAAAAAGGGAATTGATCGCATCCTTCCGGCTCATACGCGACCTCCTGCCTTGCGCAAAAGGCCACGCCCCGGGTGTTGGGAGCTCCCAACAGCAAGAAGCCAACGGGCCGAATGATGCTGATTCGGGGGAAGGGCAGTGATCGTGTTGGGAGCTCCCAACACCCCAATGGTGGAACCGGATCCCGGCGCACCAACAGAGTTTGAGGCGGTCATGCTCGCCCCCACGCGGCCTTGATGAGCCCTTCAATCTCTCCATTCACGGCCTGAAGTGATTCCATGGCGCGATCATATGTCGACCGCGTCAGGCTTTCTCGACCGATCTCGTAGAGTGTCTGCTTCGTCAGTCCCGCATCCGAAACCGCGGCGGATTTGACCATCGTATTGGTCAGAACAAAGTCATCAAACATGTTGCGCAAGAGCGCCGCCACCTTGGTCTGCGGGGCGTCCTGCGGCTCAAAGCGAGTCAGCAAATAGCGGACAAAATCGTACTTGAGCTCACCGCCGGCGTCTCGAACCACGCCAAGCAGATCGCGCGTCATCAGGAGAAACTGGCTCATGGAGGCGATATCGAGCATCTGGGGATGCACAGTTACGACCATGGCCGTCGCCGCGCAAAGCCCACTCAGCGTCAGGAAGCCAAGCTGAGGGGGGCAATCGATGACGACGATGTCATACTGATCCGCGACATCATCGAGAGCCTTGGCGACGCGCGTAAAAAACAGGCCGTCGCGCATTTGACCACCAGAGGTGAGGGCCTTTGGCGTCGTATGCTCGAACTCCATCAGCTCCAGATTACCGGGGACAAGATCTAGCCCATCGAAATAGGTCGTCCGGATGACCTCCTTCAACGACTTCTTGTGGTCGTCGTATCGGATCGCCGCATACAGGGTCTGGTTGGCGAGAACTTCCGTCTCTGGAAGCACGCCCAAAAGAGCAGAGAGGCTTGCCTGCGGATCGAGGTCCACCGCCAGAACCCTATACCCTTGGAGGGCCAGGTACTGAGCGAGGTGCGCTGATGTCGTTGTCTTGCCAGAACCGCCTTTGAAGTTGGTCACGGCGACCACCTGCAGGTGTTCACCCGGGCGGCGATGGGGAACCACGTCGATCCTATCGCGGCCGCGAAGCGACTCGGCGAGTAGTTGGCGTATCTCGTTGATCTGCGCCAACGTATAAAGACGCCGCCCATTACTCGCGAGATAAGGTTGCGGGCCCTCGCCGGCTAAAGTCATCTTTCTCAAGGTCGAGTCGGAGATGGAGATTAGCCGCGCTGCTTCCCCAGAAGTAAACTTGCGAAGCACCTTTTTTGAGGTGGGGGGAAAGAGCGCCTCACTCATAGCCTGAAGCTGCGAGCTAAGGAGATCGGCTTGGGCTCCGATAATCTCGTCGACCGAAGGAATCAGCTTTCGCGCGTGCTCGGCAGCAGGGCTCACGTTGAAATCTCTCATCACGGAAAATCAGGCGAATGCCCAATCTATCCGTGACGGTACCATCGAAACATGCCCCTGCAAGAGAGTAATGGTTAACGAGGCGTTAACAATGCCTCCCGAATCGGAGCTCTTTCAAGGCAATTCATCAATAACTTCAACACCATGGCTAAGCTGGACATTTATGAACGGCCGACGCTGCACTCATACTTTTATTAGGGGTCCGGAGCCCGGTTTTTCCGTGTTCCACGACCTTTACGGGGCCATTTTGCCCCGACTCACCCCTGCGGAGCCCGAATCGCACTCATAATTTCATTAGTCGCGCCGCCCTGACGATGATGGCCTTTAGGCCTCCGAACCCGACAGATTCGGAGCAACACGCATGCGGGCAATCGCCGTCCCACCCAAAACATACAGCAACTCGGCTGTCCTTCTCGATTCGATGCATAGACTTCGCGCCCGCGCCTTCCGCGAGCGGATGGATTGGGACGTCGACGTCAAGGACGGCCGGGAGGCCGATCAGTTCGACAACCGCCGGCCGACCTGCATCCTGGCGCTATCCGACCGAAACGAGGTCGCGGGCTGCGCCCGATTGCTTTCCACGGCAGGGCCGACGCTGCTGTCCGTGCGCTTTCCCGAGCTGATCGGGTCGGGCCTGCCTCACGCCGCCATGATCGAAAGCTCGCGGTTCTGCGTCGACACTTCGATTGAGACGGGGAGGGCAGGGAAGGCGCTCCATGACGCCACCTGGACGATGTTCGCCGCGATCATCGAATGGTCGCTAGCGAACGGCTACCGCGAACTGGACACCGAAACCGACGTTCGCATCGAGCGGATCCTGCGCCGCGTGGGCTGGCCGATGGCCCGAATCGGAGCACCCAAGCCGATCGGCAATACCACAGCGGTCGTCGGCCTGCTGCCGACAGACCAGGCAAACTTCGAGCGTGTGCGGCCAGCCAGCTACTGCTCTTCGATCAATCGCTCCCGCAAGCGGCCTGAAGGGAGCCCGTCGCGATGACGCAATTGCGTTCCCATCCGCGCCTGATCCGCAAGCTTCAGGAGGCCCTGGGTGACCAGCTCTGCGTCGCCCTCGATGATGCTTCGGTGGTGGAGATCATGCTCAACCCGGACGGCCGATTGTTCATCGAACGGCTCGGCCACGGCATAGCGGCGACCGGAGAGATGACAGCGGCTGCTGCCGAGATCGTCATCGGGAGCGTGGCGCACGCACTCAATTCCGAAGCCGATGACGAGCAGCCGATCATCTCCGGCGAATTGCCGATTGGCGGCCACAGGTTCGAGGGGTTGCTGCCCCCGATCGTCAAGGCGCCGACCTTCACGATCCGCCGGCGCGCATCGCGGCTGATACCGCTCGACGACTATGTGAAGAGCCGGGTGATGACGGAGCGCCAGGCCGACATCATTCGTAACGCCGTCGCCTCGCGCCTCAACATCGTCATTTCTGGCGGCACCGGCTCCGGCAAGACGACGCTGGCGAATGCCGTCATCGCGGAGATCGCCAAAACCGCACCGGAGGATCGCATCCTGATCCTGGAGGACACCGCCGAGATCCAGTGTCCGGCCGACAACATCGTCGCGCTGCACACCAGCGACACCGTCGACATGGCCCGGCTCCTCAAGAGCACCATGCGGCTCCGGCCCGACCGCATCATCGTCGGCGAGGTTCGCGACGGCGCCGCGCTTACTCTGTTGAAGGCCTGGAACACGGGGCATCCCGGTGGCGTCGCCACGGTCCACGCCAACACCGCCGAGTCGGCCCTGCGCCGACTCGAGTGTGTTTCGGCATGGAATAAGGACCCCGTTTCGGGGTGATCGGCATCCAATCGGGACCCCGGGATAAGGGTCCACAGTGGCTTCCATCGAGTCATGGAAGCCGAGGTTGGGATGCTGGTGGTGGAGACGATTGGTAAGATCCGTCGCGCCTACTTTGTTGATGGTCGTCCGATCAAGGCGATCTGCCGAGAACTTGGCGTATCGCGGAAGGTGGTTCGCAAGGTCATTCGTTCTCAAGCGACGGAGTTCCGGTACGAGCGCGAGACGCAGCCGCTCCCGAAGATGGGTGCCTGGAGTGCCGAGCTTGATCGGTTGCTGGCAGGGAATGAGAGCAAGGCGGCGCGGGAACGGCTGACGCTGATCCGGCTATTCGAGGAACTCCGCGGCCTGGGTTATGCCGGCGGCTATGATGCGGTTCGTCGATACGCCCGACGGTGGACCAAGGAACGCGGCACCTCGACAGCGTCGGCTTATGTGCCGCTGAGCTTTGCACCAGGCGAAGCCTACCAGTTCGACTGGAGCCACGAGGTGGTCCTGCTGAGCGGCACCACGGTGATGGTGAAGGCTGCTCATGTTCGGCTCTGTCACAGTCGCATGCTGTTCGTGCGGGCCTATCCGCGGGAGACGCAGGAGATGGTGTTCGACGCCCACGACCGGGCATTCGCCCTGTTCAAAGGCACCTGCACCCGCGGCATCTACGACAACATGAAGACCGCGGTGGAGACGATCTTTGTCGGTAAAGGCCGTCTCTACAATCGCCGCTTCCTGCAGATGTGCAGCCACTATCTGGTCGATCCGGTCGCCTGTACGCCAGCGTCGGGCTGGGAGAAGGGGCAGGTCGAGAACCAGGTCGGGCTGGTCCGGGAGCGCTTCTTCACGCCGCGGCTGCGGTTCAAAAACCTCGACGAGTTAAACGCCTGGCTGCTCGACAAGTGCATCGCCTACGCCAAGGCTCATCGCCATCCGGAGCTGGTCGATCAGACGATCTGGGACGTGTTCGAAGCCGAACGCCCCAAACTCGTTCCCTATGCCGGCCGCTTCGACGGCTTCCATGCGGTGACAGCATCGGTCTCGAAGACCTGCCTGGTGCGCTTCGACAACAACAAGTACTCGGTCGCAGCCAGTGCAGTCGGACGACCGGTCGAGGTTCAAGCCTATGCCGATCGCATCGTGATCCGTCAGGATGGACGTATCGTTGCCGAGCACCCGCGATCCTTTGGCCGCGGCGATACCGTCTACGACCCCTGGCATTATGTGCCGGTGCTCGCCCGCAAACCCGGCGCCTTGCGCAACGGTGCTCCCTTCAAAGACTGGGTGCTGCCGGCCGCGATCGAGCGGATCCGGCGCAAGCTGGCCAGCACCGACGATGGCAATCGGCAGATGGTCGACATCCTCACCGCGGTGCTGACTGACGGTCTGTCCGCGGTGGAAGCGGCTTGTGCCGAAGCGCTCAGTCACAGCGTCCATTCCGCCGATGTCGTTCTCAATATCCTGGCCCGTCAACGTGAACCCGCCCCACCGGCCAACATCATGACGCCGGCCGCACTGACGCTCCGTCATGCACCGATCGCCGATTGTGCCCGCTACGACAACCTCCGGAGGACCATCTGATGGAACGAACCCAAATCTTCGACCTCATGGGCGAACTTAAGCTCTACGGCATGAAGGCTGCCTTCGACGAGATCATGGCAACTGCCGTCAAGCGCCAGCACGAGCCTCAACGCATTGTCGGCGACCTGCTCAACGCCGAGATCAACGAGAAGCAAGCCAGGTCGATCAAATACCAGCTCACCATTGCAAAGCTGCCGCTCGCCAAGGACATCGCCGACTTCCAGTTCGACGGCACGCCGATCAATCAGACTCTCGTCAATGATCTCGCTGGCGGCGGCTTCATCGCCCAACAACGCAACGTCGTGCTGGTTGGCGGCACCGGTACAGGCAAAACCCACCTGGCGATTGCCATCGCCAGAAGTTGCATCCGCGATGGCGCCAGAGGACGCTTCTACAACGTCGTCGACCTCGTCAACCGGCTCGAGACCGAGACCCGCAACGGTCGGCAGGGACGGCTCGCCGAGCATCTGACCCGCATGGACTTCATCGTTCTCGACGAGCTGGGCTATCTGCCGTTCGCGCAATCCGGCGGTCAGCTCCTGTTCCATCTCATCAGCCGGCTCTACGAGCGCACCTCCATCATTGTCACCACCAATCTTGCGTTCGGCGAATGGCCCAGTGTGTTCGGTGATGCCAAAATGACCACCGCGCTACTCGACCGATTGACCCATCACTGCGACATCGTCGAGACCGGCAACGACAGCTGGCGATTCAAAAGCCGCGACGATGTTCAAACAACCCGCGCTCGCGCCGTCTCCGCAACCCCGACCAGCTCCGACGACCCGAGCGCTACCAGCAGAGCACGCCGATCAAAGGGGTCCCTTTTGGATGCCGATAGGGGGTCCCAGTCGAACGCCGATTGACACATAGACCTCGCCGTGCCCGCGCGCATGCGTCAATCAGGCGGCCTCCGTCGTATGCGTACTCTGCTTCAGAACTCCTATGGCCTTCTGCTTGGGGGGCGAACGACACGAGACCCAGGAGTTTGCGATGAGGATCAGAACGATAGCCTTTGCAGCAACCGCAGTTCTCTTAACAGCATCAACACTTGCCTACGCAGCGGAGACCTCTTCCACGGTAGGAATGGGGCATCCTAGCGCCGCCGACCTCAACGCCTTGACGGATGCGCGCGTCGGCATGATCAAGGCCGCCTTGCAGCTTACGCCCGATCAGGAAAAATACTGGCCGCCCGTGGAAGGGGCCATCCGTGCGAGAGCGAAGAACCGACAAGTCCGCTTCGAGCGGGTGGCCGAACTGCGCGATAGCAGCCCAATGGAAGCGATTGGTGAACGCAATCCGGTCGAACTTATGCAACGTCGAGCAGAAATACTGAGTCAACGCGCGGTTGACCTCAAGAAGCTCGCCGACACGTGGGAACCGCTTTATAAGACGCTAACACCGGACCAGAAGAAGAGGATGGCATTCGCGACATACGCGGCGATGCGAGATGCGATTGAACATCAGATCGAAACCGAAGATGACGACGACTAGACTACCTGGCGTGACGCGTCGCGGAGCAACAAGTTTTGGTCCGCGACGATCGTCGATACACGCAATCCGGAATCAACGCATTTGATGGCGCGCCGGTGCCCTGACAATTTCGGCGATGCCCGACGTCTCAAAGGCCAGATTGATGTAGTCGGCCACCTCGTGACGGCTTTAGGCCGGCCAGATTGGCGATCTGGGAGATGATCTTTCAGACATATTCTCTCCAACAAAAGGCCGGCAGAGATGCCGGCCTAATTGATTGGAGAAAAGTATTAGGACAAGGTCAGTATCTCGCCGCGACCGGAGCGCCGTAGCCGCCAAAGCGATAATTCAAGCGCACGGTGACCATATCCACGTCCTGGCTGATCCGGTCGTTGAGTACGGCAGCGAGGCGGGGATCGGCCACCGAGAAGGAGTTATTTGCGTGCCCCATCCACAGATGGTCGTACTCCGCACCGATCGACCAGTTGGGGGCGAAGCCATACTCAAAGCCGACACCCAAGGTGCCGCCCCAGCGCGTGCTATCCGCCGAGACCAAACCGATCCCGGTGGTGTTGTCGAATATGGTCAGGCGATTGCTGGTCACAGCAGCGCCGCCCTTCACGTAGAGCAGCGCCGAATTCCAGGCCCAACCGAGCTGGCCGGTGAAGAGACCGATTGCATCAGTCTTCGCGGTGGTCGAGAGCGTCGGATCGAAAAGGCTCACGCGCGTGTTCTTGATGTCGGCCCAATCGCCTTGAGCTTCCAATCCAAATACGAACTGATTGGTTTGCCAGCGATATCCAATTTGTCCACCGGCCACGCCGCCGGAACGATCACCGCAGCCGCTCGCGACGGTCCCCACAGCAGTGACGAAATCTACGCAGTTGTGGCTTTGGCCCCAGCCGCCGTTGGCGCCGATGTAGAAGCCGGTCCAATCGTAAATCGGAGCCACCATCGGCGGAGGCGCCTTGGTGTAGGGACGGGCCGCTAAATCCGCCGCGCTTGCCGGTACCGACAGGCTCAGCGCCATCGCGCCAACCAAAATCTTCTTCATATGTGTTTCTCCCAGTCCGCTTCAGTTGTCCCCGAAGCGTTGAGCAGGCAGGAGCGCCTACTTCACTATTCCAGTTCTAATTGTAGGGGAGATGCTGCCGGTAGGCTGTACCGGCGAAGCCACACTCGCCGGCCAAGTTCGAGGACAAGCTATTAATCCGACTTAAGAATTGCCATTGCCGAATCTTGATACCCCCTATCAGGCTTGCCGCCGCAGGTCGGCATCTTCGGTCTTATGCTGGGCAGCCTCGGCTATGCGCTGCTCGGGTCCCTCGCGTCACCTTGCCGTCGGACGGACTTCCGCGATCTCGCTGATGATGGCGGGCACGGTAGGCTGCTTTGAATTGCGCCAGATCAAGTGCGCTCATGCGCCCGTTGCCTAAAGTTCCCGAGTTCACCGCCACGTCCATTTTGTACGGAGTTCTGCGATGTTGATCAGGACTACCACAGTGAGCCGCCCTGCGGTTGATGGGCAATTGGCGGCCCTTGCCGGCCAGCAGATCATCTGTAGCGAATTTACCTATCGCAGAGGGATGGAAGTATTTGGGGAGGGAGAGGAGGCCGAGTACGTCTACCAGATCGTCTCTGGTACAATCCGGACCTACAAGATGCTCTGCGATGGCCGCCGGCAAATCAACTCGTTCCATCTCGCGGATGATATGTTCGGGCTTGAGAATGGGATAATTCACCGCTTCACCGCCGAAGCAGTGACTCAGGCCAAGGTTCGCATCACGAGCCGAAGCAGCCTGCTCGATACGATTGCGCAGCGGGAGCCGGGCCAGGCAAGCCTTCTCAACCTCGTCACGCGCAATCTTCAGCACGCCGAGAACCACATGCTTCTGCTAGGACGAAAGACGGCGCTCGAGAAGTTAGCCGCATTCCTTCTGGAAATGGACGAGCGGCTTGCTCATCCGAACGTCATGAGCTTGCCGATGAATCGCCGCGACATCGCCGACTATCTTGGATTGACCCTCGAAACCGTGTCGCGCGCGTTTTCGATCTTGCGTGATGATAAGATGCTAAGGTTCGATGGACAAACCCAGCGTCAACTCGTTTTGCTGGATCGGGAAGCGCTTGTGCAGCTCGACGCCTGATCGTGCGAGCACGGCAACGTTCAAGTGCTGCGAGCTGACTTTGTACGGTCACGCCAATTCGTCCGTCGATGTCCTGCTGAAGCGTATGTTTTTGGCGCGCTCTTTCCGGCGCAGACTCGTCGGCTGCAACGAGCTCGACCGGGTTCGGACCTGCCTCGCCTACTGGATGTCGACGAGAAGCTTTTATCGAGGCGCAATATACTGTCGGTTCCCGATCAAAGTCTGGCCATAAATACAAATGCAAGGACCGCCAAAGTTTAACCCAGGTAGCTCTGCCTACGTTGCCTGCCGCGGAGTGAGTTGAGCACCCGCGCAGCCGTGTTTGCGCCAGCCAATCTCACTCATGCTGCAGCCCCAGGCCTTGTGCTCGAACACCGGCCAGTAGCGCTCGGCGAACTTCCTGTCGAACCCGCTATTGTGCGCTATGACGATGACTGCATCGTCTACGAAGGTCGCGGTGGCCGCATCGTCGAATCTGTGACCGGCCACCATCTCGGCGGTGATGCCCGTGAGTGCCGTAACGTCCGCCGAAAATAGAACCACTCGGCTCGTGGAAGGCGGAGAAGGTGTCGCGGACGCCGACGATCCGCCCGTCCGGCGTATAGTCGAACTTGAGCATCCCGAACTCGATCATCTCGTCTCTGGCGTGATCGAGGCCGGTCGTCTCGGTGTCCACTAGGACGCTGGTCTTGCAACCTGCCCGATGGTCGGCTGGGACGCGGCCCGCGGTATCAGGCGCCGCAACACTCGGTAGTCGGCCGACTGGCTCAAAGCCTCGGCCATCGCGGCCAGATCCGATGCGTCCTGAAGCATATCTTTCAGGGAATGCGATCCGATAGGCTCGGTAAGGTCGTACAATACCGTGTCCGCAGTGCACGGGGTGGCGCAAAGCCGCGCAATTCGTCGCGCCCTCGCCGGCATGTTCACGATTTTCGGCGACCATCCGCCGTCCAGAGCGGAACGGCCCTCCGTCAGGCGACTTGATCTCCCGAAGAGGCATAAATTCGGAGAGGAACCATGAAGACGATATTGGCAATAGCCTGCCTGACCGCACTCGCCTTCGCGTCGCCGGCGGAAGCCAAGGGATGCATTAAGGGCGCCATCGTCGGCGGTGTCGCTGGCCACATGGCCGGCCATGGCAAGCTCGGCGCGGCGGCGGGATGCGTCGTCGGATATCACGAAGCCAACAAGCAGAACCCGAACAACTCGAACGCTCAGGCTCCCTCGGGCCAGAAGTAGCGCGCGAGCACCTGGGCTGCGCCGTGAAGATCAGATCTCATTCCGAGAGCCACATCGTCGAGCTCGACGATGGCTCGCGCTGGAAGATATTTCCCGGCGACCTCGATCTGACGCTGAACTGGAAGCCCGAGACGGAAATCGTCGTCATGCCGGCTGACGATGATCTCAGTTCTCACCTGCTGGTCGGCGGAGACGCAAAGGTGCGGGCGATCGCCGAGGGCGAAAGCTGGTCGGCAGGTGAGGTCAAGGCGGTGCTGAAGGAAGGATAGGGATGTGCAGCGCGGCGGCCAGACCTTCAGAAAAAGTCTGCAGCGAGGTTCAGGCCATAGGTCATCGCCGCAAGAAGGGAGAGCAAAAGGCCTGCGCCGCAAAAGATCATGATGGTCTTGAGCCCATCGGAGCCGCCGACGTCCACGCTCGCGGAACGCAACAGCACTTTGGCGAATGCGATCATCGTCGGTCTCCTCGAGAGTAAGCGGCGTGACGAGGATAGCCGAGGGCAGCTTCGGCGAGTGTGAACCAGCTCTCAGGTCCGCTGGATCTCGATCGGGTGGGTAGCTTGCCCAGTGGCAGCCTTTTTGAGGGCATCCCGCTCCCGACAGAGATTATCGACCTTGGCTCGCATCCGGACGAGCAGCAGTTCAGCGGATGCCGTCGGGACGCCGGCCCGCTGCAGCATCCGGATCTCGCTCTCCTGAGCGCTGAGCTGCACTAATCAGCCCGAGGAGTATTTCAGCCGTTTGCGCTGCGCTGAGATCGGTATCCACCATCATATTGCTGGCGGGCTACGCGCAGGTTTTTGAGCTGCTTTGGCACCGTCCTAATCTTCGTAGTCGATGGAGCCGGCTGCCCCAGCCCGGCTGGCTGGGGGCCGTGGGCGGCCGAGCCGGGGCAACGCCTCGCTGGGCGGCGGGCCAGTGTGGCGCTTCCCTACGCTACGCCGCGTATTGAGCTATTCAACGGAGAACCGTAGCGAAAAGCGGCGGTTGCAACGCGAAGCGCAGCCCGGAGGAGCGCGATCGCGGCTGGCGGTGCAAGCGCTTCACTCCGGGCGCAGTCGCCCGCGCGCCTGTGTCCCGCGCTGACTTACTGACCATGTCAGCGAAAGAATGAGGCGGAGCTACGACCTGTGCCCCGCCGATCGATGCCGGAAAATGGCGGATGCGCCGCAGCAACTTAATCGCGTCGCTTTCTTGATCGCGCTCAAGCCACAAGGGTGCCTCAGCGATTCCCTGGCTTCTTCAGGTAAAGAAGCCAGGGATGCTTCCACTCGGCGCCGCCCACGCGGAATAGGCAGCATCGTCAGGTTGTATCAAAACGCAGCTTCGCGCCATTAGCCATTGGGGTTAGCGACTTTTGTCGGCATGGCACTGGATCTCCCCGCCAGCCCAGCCAAAAGCCCCTCCCGGGGCGGCTTTCGCGCGCCCTTGGGTTGCATTAAGCTTGAAAGCCGATGTTTGAAGCAGTGGGGAAAATATCATGGAAGACGCCCTAGAACGGGCCTACCCATGAAACCGCTAATCGGACTTATCGCGCTGCTCTTTACGACCGGCGCATTTGCACAAGCCGCTCCCCCGAAGGCGGCTAAAAGGCCGCCCGTTCAGATCAGGCCGCAAGCGCCAATGGGTTGCAAACTGGTCGGCACGGTCAGGGGCACCAAGATCTGGGCGGGCGACTGCATTGCTGCGGCACCCGCCGCGGAAACTCCACCACCGCCATCACCCCCGCCTGCACCGCCTAGTGGCCTCAGCGCCCCTGCAGAGAAGCAGTGATTAGGCGACGTTCCGCCGGCCGGTTGAGAATCGGTTGAGGCAAAGAAATGACAGTCGTCGACCTAAAGGAGCTAGCCCGTCTTATTCGTCAGAGGGCGCCTGAGAGGCTGGCGAGCGTGGTGTAAAGCGCTGATGCGGCGTAGGATTCGGTTGCGAAGCCAACCCCATCACCTCAACCGCGAACGCCACGCCCGCCATGACCGACGATATGATTCTGCCCTTCTCGTTTCCAGCCGTTCACGCCAAGAAAGTCACAGCTGCCTTCGATGGCGGTCGGCTGACCTCGAACGGGGACGTGATGCTTCTGGCGATGGCCGAGCGGCGTCTCGGCTTGGCCGACAATTTGGCCCGCGTGTTCCCGGATCGGCGCGATCCGACGCGGGTCGTGCACAGCCTTGTCGATATGTTCCGCGCGCGCATGTTCGCGATCTGCTGCGGCTACGAGGACGCCGACGACCTCGATCATCTGCGGTCCGATCCCGCATTCAAGCTGGCCTGCGGACGGCTGCCGGACACGGGTCGCGATCTGTGTTCCCAACCGACGCTGTCGCGGCTGGAGAATGCTCCGCGCCTGCGCGACGTGATCCGACTGACCTACACTTTGGTCGACGCATGGATGGATAGCTACCCGCGCGAGCCGGCATCCGTCACGCTTGACATCGATGATACCTTCGATGTCGTCCACGGCCATCAGCAGCTCTCGCTGTTCAACGCTCATTATGACGAACGCTGCTTCCTGCCGATCCACGTCTACGACACGGAGAAGAGCCGGCCCGTGGCGGTCGTGCTGCGGCCCGGCAAGACGCCGGGCGGCGTCGAGGTGCGTGCCCATCTGCGCCGCCTGATACGGCATATCCGGACGCGGTGGCACAACACGCGAATTACGTTCCGTGGCGACGGGCACTATGCCCGGCCGGAGGCACCGGAGGCAATGGCGTGGTGCGAGACCAACGGCATCGACTACATCTTCGGTCTGTCCGGCACCAAGCCGCTCGCCAGAAAAGTCGACGAGGCCGCCGACGGCATCCGCACGCGACGCGCCATCGAGAACCTGCCGGTTCTGCGTGGCTATACCGAGACGCGCCACAAGGCAAAGTCCTGGGATCGCGAACGACGTACCGTCGCCCGTATTGAGGCGACGATGCTCGGCCTCGACATCCGTTTCGTCGTCACCAGCCTCGATGTCGGCTCGGCCGAGTGGATCTACGACAGCCTGTATTGCGCGCGCGGCCAAGCCGAGAATCTGATCAAGCTGCATAAGACACAGCTCGCCTCCGATCGCACCAGCTGCCGTTCGGCGCTCGCCAATCAAGTCCGCCTCGTTCTCGACACCGCCGCTTATTGGCTGATGCTGACCGTGCGCGACGCGATTCCCAAAGCCCGGGAATTGGCCACAGCCGAGTTCGCGACGCTGCGTCTTCGTCTCTTGAAACTCGCTGCCCGTGTCGTCGAGACCACGAGCCGCATTCGCCTTGCGTTTGCCGCGGCATGTCCCGAAGCCGACCTGATCCGCGGCTTGCCAGGCGCGCTGCTGCCGCTCGGTCCTTGACCGGCGGGGCGTCCGCCCCCCGTTCGCCCAACCCATCCCTCAAGCGCGTTGCAAAGTACCGGTCGTCAGGCGGTGAAAGCCGAAGGCAATCCCGCGCGCCTCGTCAGAGCAGATGTGCGGCCACATCAATCGGACTAAAAAAACGCACTCTCACGAATAGGACGGGCTAGCGGAAATGGCGGTACAGCTAGAGCATGATGTGTTTATACGGAAACGTACCCTGAATTTTTGAGATAGTTGGCGCACTCCTCCTTGGAGAAGCCGTTGGGTCGCGCTACGGTGATGTTCTGCCGGCCGAGGGTCATTTGTTCGACCTGCTCGAACCGGAAGATGTGGCGCCGGAATGGAAACGCTGGTCGCCGATTCTCCTGCGGCCGGAGGGTCTTTATGGGACTCGCCCGGCAAAGGGCGGCAACAAGGCCGCCAAGCTCAAAGCCATCCGAGAGGCCCTACGCACCGCCCAGCAGGTTTGGCTCGCCACCGACTGCGACCGCGAAGGCCAGCTCATCGGTCAGGAAATTCTCGAGCATTACAATTACCGCGGCCGGGTGCTCCGGGTGCTATTCACTGCGCAGGACGCGCAGACCATCCGCGACGCGTTCGTGCGGGCAAAATCCAATGCCGAATATGCCAGGCTTTACGCCGCGGCCGTCGCCCGACGGCAGGCGGACCAGATCTACAACCTGTCGCTCACGCGCACCGCGACCGTCATCCTGGGGCAAGGTGCTCGGCGCGTGATCGGGGTTGGTCGCGTGAAGACGCCGACCTTGGCGATTGTCTGCACGCGCGAACTGGAAATCCGAAACTTCGTGCCGCTCTCCTATTTTGAGGTTGTCGCGACCGCGAAGGTTGCCGGAGGGCAATTCCAGATGCGCCACGCTCCGCAGGAGCGGATTGTCCGGCGCGAGGTCGCCCAGGATATCGTTAATGCAGCTCAGGGCTTCGAGGGCGCGCTTGCGGTGCGCGTCGAAGAAAAGCGGCATGGGCCACCCAAGCTGCACGATTTGCCGTCACTACAGAAACTGTGCGGCTCTCGCTTCGGCTGGCCGGCCAGCAAGACGCTCGAGGTGGCGCAGGAACTCTATGACGGTCAGAGCAAGAAGATCATCACCTATCCGCGCGCGGAGGTACGCTACCTGCCGCAGAGCTTGATAGCGGACGTTCCGAAGATCGTGACCGGACTGCAGGTAGGCCAAGCGTTCAGCGCAATCCCCATGCCAGAGCCTCCGATGATCCGCAAAGGTGCAAGCGGCAGTTTCTACGATAAGGGACTGGAGGGCGCGAGCCATCACGCCGTCATTCCCAATGTCAACACGATCGATAAGCTGCGCGAGGTCTGGCTTCGTCTGTCATCCGATAAGAAGAAACTGTTCGACCTCGTCGCGCGGGCCTATCTGGCAGCGCTGATGCTCGACTTCCGCTATCGGCAGACAAACGCAACTCTCGACGTCCATGGCTTCGAGCTCCGCGCCTCCGGCCGCCAGAGCATCGATCTCGGTTGGCACGCAGCATTCCCGGACTGGCAGCCCGTCGACGAAAATGGCGATGAAGCACAATTGCTTCCGGAGCTGCGCCAAGGTGAGACCGCACAACTGCAGAATTCCAAAATTGACGACAAGGAAACTCGGCCGCCGCCGCGTTACAACGAAGGCACCCTCATCGATGCGATGCAAAATGCTTGGCGCTTCGTCGACGACGAGCCCCTTCGGCAACGCCTGAAGGAAGCCAAGGTCAATCTGATCGCCTACAACCTGATCCGCATCCCCAAACTGGTTGCAGCGTAGCCAACTTGGCGTCCAGACCACCAAAGCGCTTCAAACTCTCAAACAAATCATCCCAACAATGGCACCCGCGACAGAACAAACGTAAGCGCGAAGCCGATACCCTGGCTTCAGAGTTAGAATGAATGTGCGAAGAAGCCTCCGGCTTGGAACGGAGGTTTGGATGGGATTGGACAGCAAAAAGGACGTCCATTTGGGCGGCTCACCGGTGGGGCCGGTGAGCCGGCTGGAGCGAGGCGCCGGCGCAGGCACGGGCTGGGGCGGCAGGTGCACGACATCCGGTGCCGACGGGCGATTGATCGGGCGAAGATCAATCGGAGCGCGCGGCGCAGGAGTCACGATCGGCGGCGTCGGAATGCGCGGCGGCACATAGGTCGGCGCCGGCACCGGGATACGTGGCGGCGGAACGTAGGTCGGCTGCACCGGCGTCATCCTCGCGGTCGCATTGGACATTCGTTACAACACGCGGAATGTGTGTCATCGACGGGCGAGATTTCCTCGCGACCGTCTTTCAGCTCGGAAATCCTGATGCAAGCCGAGGCGTACTTGGGAGACTATTTGGCCCGGCAATCCTTCGTTATGCTGATCGCGCCTGGTCACTCCCGGCCACTGATACCCAGGGACGGATCGGGTGCTTTGACCTAGCCCGGCAGGACGACGAGGTCATCGCGGCACATGCCGCCAACGAGCTTGTGATCGGCGGCCGTTATCAGACTCGGTTCTCCTCGGCATTCCTGGTACGGG
Source organism: Bradyrhizobium sp. USDA 3240 (assembly GCF_054063295.1). NCBI lineage: Bacteria > Pseudomonadati > Pseudomonadota > Alphaproteobacteria > Hyphomicrobiales > Nitrobacteraceae > Bradyrhizobium > Bradyrhizobium sp. USDA 3240. Next base: position 12,831 of record NZ_JBSSGD010000004.1, on the reverse strand, counting down.
CACCAATTGTCCCAAAGTCCATCCTCGCGGTCGAGCGGGTCGACCATCGCGGCTACGTATTGCCGGAGATCAACATCACGCTGGAGAAGGCGTTGGGTCGTTAAAGGCGATCCAGTCGTCTCGGACCGGCCCAAACTCAATCAGCTAACCTCCGCCCAACAATCGTCGTTCTCATAAATCCGCACGCTCTCGCAATCAGGAATGCGCTCAAAGAACCAACTGGCAATGATCTCGGCGGTCGGGTTCTCCAGTCCTTCGACATCGTTGAGAAGTCGATGATCGACCAGTTTAATCAACGGCCCCACCTCGGCATCCATCTCAGCGAAGTCCTTCACGAAGCCCCTACCGTCCAACCCTCCCTGCATCACGACTTCCATGCGGTAGTTGTGTCCGTGTAGATTCTTGCACTTGTGGCCATCGGGTAGATTGGGAAGGCGATGAGCGGATTCGAACCTATAGGTGCGCCCAATCCGCGTTGTGAGAACGACATCATCGCCGTCACTCCGCGAGCGCCTCTCAGAAACAATGCGCTGGGAAGAAAAGTGCTTGTTCATGGTATCCCCATAAGCTTGTGCGCCTGAAGAATCACTCTCCAGAGCAAATTACTCAGGCAATAGGCGATAGCCAACTCCGTATCTCATTTGCGGTAAGGCCCATGCGAACCGGCCGCACCTCACAAAAGGCATCGCCGGACTAATGCGGCGGTCGCGCAAGCGAAGGCTGCAAAGGAAGAGCGCAAGACCGCGCGCACGACACGGTGCGCGGATGCCCAGCAGTCGTGACGGCGTAGACAGTAGGACTCCTCCCCCGATGCCCCGATTGCGCTAAAAAACCGCCGAAGAAGGAAGAATTCCTAATAAGCCCGGCCGAATTTTGTGACCACCTGCGTTTAACCCCAATCCATGCGGCCGGGACGTCAATTCAGGTCCGTTTCGAGCTGCGAAAGTGTGTTTTCGGACTTGGGCAGCAAAAGCGGAGTCCGTCTGGGACGAGAGCTTGCGTGCCGGACAGAGGGTCGCGACGGAGCAACGACAATCGAAAGTTCAAGTGTCGATCATCCTCACCTTTAGCACAATCTCGTCGTTGCCTTCCCGTTGCACCGGGACAACGTCCACTACCCGTCGTCGCTCTGGACGCACGGACCAGACGCTGCTGAACAGCGTCTAGCAGTCACTCGTGTCAGCTTCGCGTGAGCGTCCCTTGCCCCGAATGTTTCGGCGCGCCCATTGACACCAAACGCCACTTGCCGGATCGTGTTGAGCGAGCAGACCCATTATTAACATCAAAAGTTGTGCACGCACGCAAGCTGATCGCGAGAAGGCTGCAGAGCGCACGCGAGCAAAGACGATTTTAAGGCCGCCACGGAGAGCCGAAGTGAGTCCTCCTCTTTGCACATTTTCGTACTCATGCTCGAAAATCGCTCGTTCGATCACATGCTCGGCTTCTCGGGCATTGTCGGAACGGACGCTGTCACCGGCCGGCGACGTTCGGTCAACGGACTTACCGGGTCGGAAGCCAACCAATATCAAGGACGAACCTACCCGGTCAGCCACCCAGCCGATTCGGCGATGGCTGCCGATCCCGGCCACGAGTTCACGGATACGGTCGAGCAGCTCTGTGGACCGACGGCAACTTACCCGCCAAGCGGCAGCTATCCGCCGATCAACAACAGCGGGTTCGTCGCCGACTACGCCGCGCATGTTAGAAGCAACGCGGGCGCCATCATGAAATGCTTCTCGCCGGATCAACTGCCAGTCTTGACAAAACTCGCCTCGACCTTCGCTGTTTGCGATAGCTGGTTTGCCTCAATTCCAGGCCCTACGTTCCCAAACCGATTCTTTGCCTGCGGCGCTTCGTCCGGCGGACTCGACCACAGTCCGACGTCGTGGGAACTGTTTACGTGGGAGACCGTCTCCGGGTTTCAGCTGCCCCATGGCTCGATCTTCGATGCCCTCGGGGCGAAGTTCGGTTCGGGATGGCGCATCTATGCTGGCGACAATCTGCCGATGGCGACCGCGCTCAAGAACATCCACCATGCGAATGTCACGCCTTACGCTTCGTTCGCCAATGATGTAGCCAACGCAAATTACCCTTGGCTCTATACCTGGATCGAACCAAATTACGGCGACGTTCCTGGCGGCACATACAAAGGCGGCAACTCCCAGCATCCTCTCGACGGAGTGACTGCTGGCGAAGCGCTGATCAAGTCAACTTACGAAGCAATTCGAAATTCGCCCCATTGGGCCACCGCCCTCCTCATTATCACCTGGGACGAGCACGGCGGATTCTACGACCACGTTATTCCGCCGCGGGCAGTCCCGCCCGGCGATACGCAGCCAGGCTCCAAATACAATCAATTCGGTTTCACTTTCGCTCAGTATGGCGTTCGCGTCCCAGCAGTGGTGGTGTCGCCGCTGATCCCGCCAAATGTCGTCGATGGAAGGCTTTATGACCACGCCACGATCCCGGCGACCGTCGAGGCTGCATTCGGCATCAAGCCGCTGACGGCACGAGACGCAGCAGCCAATACGGTGCTTCCTTTGCTGTCGCTGACACAGCCGCGCGACTGCCCGAAACGATTGCCAACACCCGTTCCCCTCGAGGCGCCCAGAGTTCGGCAGCTCATGCCGCGGCCGACCGATACGGTCAACAGCGGCAATCTGCCAGGCGTCCTCCTTGCGGCGGCGCGACTCGATCAGGAGCTCTCGCCGCCCTCCGAGGTGCAGGCGATCCTTGCGAAGGTCCAGTCCATCCAAACGCGGGAAGACGCCCAGCGGTACCTGGACGAGGTCAACTCGAAAGCCGAAGCCGAGAAAGCCGATGAGCAAGCCCGTTTTCGGCTGTTGCGCCGAAAGCCCAGGAAGCGGAGCACGAAAAAGAACGCAACCTAATGAAAGGAGGTCAAACATGCGGGCAAACACGAAACTCCTTATTAGCACCGGCAGTCTTTCAATCTTGATTGGTCTCATGGCCAACCCGGGGCCCGTAAGCGCCGCCGAACTTATTGACATGGTCGCGTCCCGGCCATGCTCGGCGATCGCGGGTGATCGCGTCGGCGCCTCCGGCAATTGCAGCGCTTCCGCCGACCACAAGAAACTGGCAGTCACGCTGACGGCAAAGCAGATCGATCTGAACAAATCACCTGGTGACGCCGGCTCTGTCAGCTTCGATCTGCCCGACGGCGTCACCTTTCCCGGCTCTGAAGCCCGCCGGATTTCGGTCGATGGCTTGATGCTCTACAATGATGCTCTCGCTCCCGAAGTCTGGCGGGTGAACCCCGGCAGCACGCTCGAGATCAAGCTGGTCAACCACTTAAGCGCCGGCGAAACAGGCTCCACGAACCTTCACACGCACGGGCTTCTTGTTACGCCAGACCTCGACACCAAGGGCGCAAAGGCCCTCGAGCCGGTCGGCGACACCGTTTACGTTTGCACGATTCCGGAGGGTGAGAGCACGACCTCGCCGAGCGCCAAGAACTGCGCGGCTCACGGCGCCTACTACGGCAACACAACCTCAGAAATGAATTACCGGATCGCTTTGCCGTCGGATCATCCAGAAGGCCTGTTTTGGTATCACCCGCACGTCCACATGAATGCGCGCACGCAGGTCGGCGCTGGCCTCTCCGGGCTCATCTTCGTCCAGGGCGCAACCGGCAGCGCCAGCGGTGGCGCGCGCGTAACAAGCGGCGCTCAGCCAACCGAACGCTTCCTGATGCTGAAGGATCACCAGATCGGTTCGGTCTCGGGAGGCGATCCGGCGACCCTCAAAGCCAGCTTCCTGCCGGTCGGAGACCACGATGCCGGGCTTTGCGGCGCCGGAACGACGGTGCGCGGCACCTGCTTCGCCGACGACAAGGGCTGGCTCTTCACCGTAAACGGCCAAGTTTACCCGCACATCACAGTCAAGTCGGGCGAGCGCGAGATTTGGCGGATCGCCAATACCAGCGCCGACATGACCTACGATCTCGCGCTTGTGGCCAAAGACAGCGGCCGTCCGCTACGCATGCAACTCCTAGCGCGCGACGGCATTGCTGCAGCCCAGGAAGGCGCAGATTCCGCCATTCTCGTCGAACGTGTGCTTATGATGCCAAGCTCTCGCATCGAGGTGGCCATCGATCGCGTCGCCAGCGAAGGCCTGTTCGACAGCGGCAAGCCGCTGGAAGCGGTGTTGAAGACGTACGGCTATTACACGGGTGGCGACGCCTGGCCGGCGGTCGAGCTTGCGAGCGTGACATTCGAAGCCGCTCCGGCTGCGATCCCGACGGCGAGGCCACGGGTTGTTCCCCATCACGTGACGGCCGGCGTTCCTTCGGTGACAAAGGCCTTGGAGCCGCTGCGGGTGTCCGCATGGACTCCGTCCGCGTCGCCAAACACGGCCGCACCGCCCGCGCGTGCGGTTAAGGGAGACGCGCGCGCACCAGGGCCCGACCCGGCTTTCGGCGGCGATCACATGTTGCACGCCGGTGGCGTCAACGAGCATCCTTTGCCATTGCCCTCCGTCGAAGAGTGCAAACCGCTGCTGCCCGGCGAGGAGCGCCTGATCGTCCTTGCGATCGAAAAGCCGGACAAAGATCACGAGTGGTTCAAGATAGGCGCAACGCGCGCAAAACGGCGGCAAACTCTGACCAAGTGCAGCGCCTTCTGGCGTCTTGCGACACCAGCATGTCAATCGGCCTGCAAATTTGACCCCTCGCGCATTGCCTCATCCAGAATGTTACTGGACAACTTCTCGCCGATGACTGGGTCGGCGCCACCGAATCGGTTCGGTGGCCTCTATGGCGGGAAAGATCAGCATGGGCGCGCGGCGCGAAGTGGTGTCGGCGGTGATGGAGCGTTACCGATCGGCCGGACGGGCGGAGAAGGGACGCATCCTCGACGCGCTATGCGCGACGACAGGCTGGCATCGCAAGCATGCGGTGCGTGCACTTCGGCCACGCGCGACGGTTGGGCCGCGCAAGGTCGAGGCGCCGCGAGAGCGCAAGCGTAGATATGGCGCGACGGTCAAGGACGCGATGACGGCGCTGTGGGAGGCGTCGGATCGGGTGTGCGGCAAGCGGCTCAAGGTGATGATCCCGACCTTGCTGCCAGCTCTCGAGCAACATGGCCGATTGCAGCTTGGGCAGGCGGACCGTGATCGTGTTCTGGCGATCAGTGCCGCTACCATTGACCGCCTGCTCGTCGATCTGAAGCTCGTGGCGAGCGGCGGCAGGCGGCGCCGTGCCGGATTCTATTCGGCAATCCGGCGCGAGGTCCCGATCCGCACGTTCAATGACTGGAACAGCCCGGTGCCCGGCTTCTGCGAGGTCGACATGGTCGCCCATGGCGGCACGTCGGTGGCTGGCTCGTTCATCCAAACCCTGACGATGGTCGATGTCGCCACCGGCTGGACGGAGTGCCTGCCGTTGCTGACGCGGGAAGGTTCGCTGGTCGTCGAGGCGATCAACAGCGCACAGAGCCTGTTCCCCTGGCTGTTGCGCGGCGTGGACTTCGACAACGACAGCGCCTTCATGAACGATGTCGTCGTGCCATGGTGTCGCGAACAGAAGCTCGAAGTCACTCGCTCGCGCGCCTACAAGAAGAACGATCAGGCGTTCGTCGAACAGAAGAATGGTGCCGTCGTCCGCCGCCTCATGGGCTATGGCCGCTTCGATGGCGTCGAGACGGTGCGTGTGATGGGCCGCCTCTATGCGGCGGCACGGCTCTACGTCAACTTCTTCCAGCCGTCGTTCAAGCTGAAGGAGAAGCGTCGCGAAGGGGCTAAAGTGATCAAGCGCTATCATCCCCCGTCGACGCCCTATGAGCGTGCATTGGCGCATCCCAAGGTGACCGCGGCCGTGAAGAAACGGCTACGCGATCAGTATCGCTCGCTCGATCCGGTCGCGCTGTTGGCGGAGATTCGCGTAACCCAAGAGGAACTCGGCAATCGCGTCGATCGTCGTGCCGGACAGGCGCGCGGCCTGCAACCCGCTCACACTAGCACCCTGCCAGTGACCGCGGCGACGTTCGCGAAGACGCTCGGCAAGACGGTGACGGTCGGCAAGCCGCGTGCCACGCACCGGCGAACTCGTCGGCCCTATAAGACCAGAGTTCGCATGCCGTCCAAGCTCGACCCGCATATTGCTGCGATCGAAGGTTGGCTCGCAGAGCAGCCGCAGCTGACGGCGCTCGCAATTGTCGGCCGGCTGAGCGAGAAATACCCCGAGGAGTTCGGGAAGAGACAGCATTCGATTGTGCAGCGTCTGCTGAGGGCGCTCAGACGGAGGGCTGCCGAACAGTTGGTCGCCCAGGGTCCGTTCGGCGACGCCACGACCGCTGCCCCATTGCCCGGGGTTGTGGACGGCTCGGGCTATTTAGGGCCCGACCCGCCCACAGCCCCGCTCGTCGAGCAAGCCGGGAAAGTCACCTGGCGCGGCCGATCAATCGACATCGGATCGTCATCGGCAATGGCGCCATCAGGGTAACGTTCGCAGATGCGGCAATACGCCTCGTCAATTTTGGACGCCGATCCCCCGGCTTAGGGGGTCAATATTGCAGACGATGACGTAATTGCGGTCGGCGCCCGCGGCTCAAGAAGGTCCGCTATCTTCAGGCCTTCCCGCAATCTCACGAATCGGAGGGGCCATGAAGCAATATGTTGGGCTGGATGTCTCGCAAAAGGAAACTTCAGTATGTGTGGTCGACGAAGTGGGGCAGGTCTTGTTCGAAGGAAAGGCAAAGTCCGATCCAGGGGCACTCGCAGCATTGCTTCGTAAGCGGGCGCCACAAGCGGAGCGCATCGGATTTGAGACTGGGGCGATGGCGAGCTGGCTATGGCACGAACTTCGTAGGGTCAATCTGCCGGTGGTTTGCATCGACGCGCGGCATGCCCACGCGGCTTTATCCGTACGCATGAACAAGAGCGATCAGAATGATGCGCGGGGGCTTGCTGAACTGGTGCGGGTTGGCTGGTATCGGGAGGTCAAGGTCAAGAGCGAGGAAAGTCAAAAGATCCGCGCGATACTCGTCGCGAGATCCCGGCTCGTGTCGATGCGCCGAGACATCGAGAACCAGGTCCGGAGTATGATCAAAGAATATGGCTTGCTGTTCCCACGCGCAATCGGCCAGCCGTTCCGCAACCAGGTCAGCGAGCTATTGGGCAATAATCATCCACTCTTCGGCGTGATATCGCCGCTGCTCTCGATCCATGAGAATGTCTGTCAACAACAGGGTAAGTTCGACAACGAGGTCCGCCGGTTGGCAAAGCTGGACGAGACGACGCGTCGCCTGATGACGGTCCCAGGTGTCGGCGTCGTGACGGCCCTAACGTTCCGCCACACGATCGATGACCCCTCGCGCTTCCGATCGGCGTTGACAGTCGGTGCCTACCTCGGCCTTACACCTCGGCGCAACCAATCCGGCGAAACTGACATCAATGGCAAGATATCTCGATGGGGCGACCGGCTCCTCCGAACCTACTTGTTTGAGGCCGCTACCGTACTTCTTTATCGGACTAAGAAATGGTCGTCCCTCAAGGCCTGGGGCATGAAGCTCGCCAAGCGGATCGGCATGAGGAAAGCAAAGGTCGCTATCGCCCGAAAGATCGCAGTCATCCTTCACTGCATCTGGGTCGATGGCACTTCCTTCGACTGGGGGCAGCCGCAGCCAGTCTGATATTTGCTCGCAAGTTCCTGGTCCGGTCTGCCGGACTGGCGATGTCCCGCTGGGACGGTGTTGAGGCGACCTCGTTCATTCGGCTGGTGACGGCTCGACCGTACTCCGCTGCAAACGTTGAGGCGTCCGACCCGGACATCATCATGAGGCGCTGCGCGACCTCGGAAAGGACCATGACCCCAGCGAAGACATCAGTCCGGGCGATCAAATACTGGCCGGCAAAGTACTTATCAGCCGCGCTCGCGCCGTCTCCGCAACCCTGACCAGCTGCGACGGCGCGAGCGCTACCACCGAGAGGCGAGTTCAGAAATGTAAGCTTGACAACAAACCGCAATTAAAGGGCCGAATGACAAACCGAGAAAGACTCGCATCAGCATCGCCGTATCCAGCCGGTCGGTCTTCGCCCGCCGGTGCTCGCGCGTGACCGCAACGCTCGTCGAATGGATCACATACGCCTCGATGCCGCGCTCTTGCAGCCATCGCGCTAGCCAGAAGCCGTCGCGGCCTGCCTCGAAGGCGACCGCGACCCGGTCGATCCGCCGCTGTTTCCTCTCCGCTTCGCAGCGCCAGCGACTGACCAGGTTGAGTAACGCCACCGGATCGGGATCGAGCTTCTTCATGGGATGCCGCTCAATACCAGGCACCATCCCGGCGACGAGCCAACTTGACTTGCTCATTTCGATAACCGTCATCAACGTGCTATGTTGATTCAGCGCGGTGAGGGAACGACTCAAATCATCGACTGCGGGCATGATCTACATCCATCTTTGGTGGTCCAGCGCCGATAGTGCCTCAGCCTCGCCGCCCCCCATAGCTTCTCCAGGCGCTCCCATGCGCGCGGTGCATCTGGCCTACTTTTGCGCCGACCACGTGGCCAGCTTTTCCGCCGCCCTTGACAGGGGTAGCCAGTACGTCTCTATCAAGTACACCGAGCGCCTGGCTGAAGCTGGCATTGAGCCTTCTGTCGGCAGTGTCGGAGATTCCTACGACAATGCTCTCGCCGAAACCATCAACGGTCTCTACAAGGCCGAGGTGATCCATCGGCGCGGACCGTGGCGAAGCTTCGAGGCCGTCGAGTTCGCAACCCTGGAATGGGTCGATTGGTTCAACAACCGAAGGCTCCTGGAGCCCATCGGCAACGTCCCGCCGGCCGAAGCCGAACAACGCTACTACGCTATGCTGGAACAACCCGCCATGGCGGCATAACTTAAACCAAATGGCCTCCGGCAATCCCGGGGCGGTTCAACCTCAGCTCGGACCGCGGCTCTGGCAGTGCCTTGTCGCTGTCCCACTGGAGACCAATCCAATGGAGCCGGTCGGGCCTCTCATGTCGCCATGCAGTTGCGGTTGCCGAGAGCGGGCGCAACGGCGACCCGCATAGCTCTTTCAGGAGAGTCGCACCCGACAAGGCGGTGGGGCCGGGCCGGAAAAATCACTTTGACGTTCCAGGCTCCGCTTTTCTTTGCCCGGAACACATCAGGCGAGCTTTCAGAAGCCTTGTGCCGATTGTGTACGATATCCGGCGAGGTCGGATAAGTGACATAGCAGTGTTAGGGGTCAGACTCAATTGATCCAATAAGCGACATGGCGGCAAGGTGGACGGCAGCCAAGAAATTTCTTGCAAGTTTGTCGTAGCGAGTTGCGACACGCCTGAAATCCTTGACCCGACAGAAACAGCGCTCGATAACGTTGCGCCCTTTGTAGACGCGTTTGCTGAAGCTGTGGAGGGTTACCCTGTTGGATTTGTTTGGAATAACTGGCTTCGCGCCGCGATTGACGATTTCGGCGATCGCCTCTTCCTCGATGGAAAGGACAGTCGACTTGACTTCCTTGGGGCCTGTCGAACGATCGGCGACGGTCTCGCGCTGCTTCCACTTCGCGACAGTCTTCTGATTGATCCCGTAGCGCTTGGCGAGACCTCTCAGGTTCTCTTGACTATTTGTATTGCTCGACGGACTGCCTCCGTCGTACTGGCGCAGCCGTGTAAAACTTATCCATAGCGCATCCTTCGAATCGTGCGACAAAAATGCACCATCAAAGCGTGGGACTAAACAGCTAGGGCTAGCATACTGACAGAGAACGATTTCTCCTTTGGCACGATACATGCCCAGTCTCCTCTATAAAGGCGCATTGACTGAGGAGAAGTCGTCCGATGATCTCGCTCACCGGAAACTCAGACCAGGTTAAGGTGGGAGCTGCGATTCTGCCGGAGACGATATCTGAAGGCGCGGGGTCTGCCCGCGACGTGGAAGATCTGCGCGGCGGGCAAGAATTTCGGCACCGCCAATACCTCCCCCATACTGCGCAAGCGACTGTGGGCGCGGTTATCCCGAGCAAATTCGAACCAATGTGGCTGGTTTGAGTCACTACGTGGCGCGACTGGTGGGAATGCCCAGCTGATGGATGGACTGCAGGAGCGGTGAAGATGACATATCGGGCATCTCCGGCGCGCGGGAGCGCCTGCCAACCAGGCGATCAGAACAGGCCACCTGAAGCGCGATCGATCTCCCCTACCGTCATTGTCGGCAGTGGTACGCTCGCTATCAGATGCGCGCAGCTGGCAATTGAGATGGGCCACGTCATTGGTGCGGCGTTGTGTGCCGGCGGCGTATTCCGCGATTGGGCCGTTCGCTCGAACATCCCGTCTGTAGCAAGCGTTGAAGAGCTCTCTTCTTTTTTGAAGGCTGAGCCGATGGATTGGATTTTCTCCGTTGCCAATCCGTTCATACTGCCACCGGACGTGTTTGGGCGAGTGCATCGAGGTGCTTTCAATTACCACGACGGACCATTGCCACGATACGCGGGAACGCACGCGACGTCTTGGGCGCTGCTGGCGCAAGAGACCGAATATGCCATCACGTGGCATCGGATCGATGATGGTGTTGATACCGGCGACGTCGTGGTTCAGCGCCAAGTGCTGATTGCGCCCACCGATACGGCACTGACCCTGAACCTTAAATGCTATGAAGCCGCGATTGAGGGCTTCCGCGAGCTCTTAACTGGCCTCGAAAACGGGAAGCTTACTGCCTACCCGCAGGCGCTGGTGGGCCGGAGCTACTTTCCGAGACGTCGACGCCCAGATGCGGCAGGCTGTCTGCGATGGGATCAATCCGCGCAAGAGTTGTCGGCGATGACGCGGGCCCTAGGCTTTGGGCCATATCATCCCAATCCATTGTGTCTGCCCAAGGCGCTCGTAGGCGATGAGGCTGTCACAGTCAGGCGCGTGGAGGTGTTGCCTCAACAATCGGGCGTTCCGGCAGGTTCTCTGCTTGAAGTCCACTCCAGCCATTGGCGTGTGGCCACGGGTACGCAGGATGTTGATGTTTGCTTTGGCAACTCCGATGGTCAGGTGTTGGACGCGCGCGCCCTCGCTAGGCACTCCAATCTGGAAGAAGGTGGTCGCCTTCCGATCTTGAGCGATGAGGAGGCACGGAGCATAACTGCCACCCATGAGTTGCTGGCGCCTTGGGAGGATTTTTGGCGACAGCGGCTCGGGCAGTTTAGAGTATTGCATCCTCCTTTCGTGTCGTCGTTCCTAGCTACGGCGCCGCACCAATGGCAGTCGAGTTCGTGGTTCAGTCCAAGTGCTTTGGCTAAACTGTCCCCACTCGATCGCTCGGAATCCTTGGTAACGGCTTGGCTTATCTATTTCGCCCGCATCACCGGGGAAACAGAGCTTCAACTGGGATGGATGCGTGAACCGGATGGATGGCGAACCGGCTCGAAAGCGATCGAGGTGTTGATCGCCTCTGTCGTTCCGATGGAAGTGACCATTGATCTTGCACATGACTTTGAAGACGTGCGCAAAACCGTAGCGGCCGAATGCGCCCAGCTGAGGGCGCACGCTAGCTTTGCCCGGGATATTGTCGCGCGCTGCCCGACATTGCGAGGTGTGGAGGCTCTACGGTCGCACCAGCCCTGGCCGGTTGGCATCAGAATCATGACACAGAGCTGTTCCGGCGCTGGCGATCTGATGACGAGCCACGGAGCTGGCCTATGCGGCGATTTGCTGACCTTTGAGGTTTGCGCTTTGGATGGGAGCTTCCGCTGGCATTTTGATGCCAGTCGATTAGCGCCGAAGCAGATCGACCGCATGACGCAGCATTTGCAAACTTTGTTGCATGGCGTGATGGCCGATGCGGGGCGGCCGGTCGGCCGCATCGACATTCTGCCGGCGGCTGAACGCAGCTATCTGCTGGAGGAGCTGAACCGGACGGCGGCGGCCTATCCGTCGCAGCGGTGCATCCACGAACTGTTCGAGCAGCAGGTGCAAAAGGCGCCGGAGGCGGTGGCGGTGGTCTGCGCGGACGAGCGGTTGAGCTATGGCGAGCTCAATGCGCGGGCCAACCGCCTGGCGCATCATCTGATCGCCTTCGGGGTCAAGCCGGACCTGCCGGTGGCGATCTGCCTGGAGCGCAGCCCGGCGATGGTGGTGGGGGTCTTGGCGATCCTCAAGGCGGGAGGGGCCTATCTGCCGCTGGACCCGGCCTATCCCAGCGCGCGGCTGCGCCAGGTGCTCGAGGATGCGGCGCCGCCGCTGCTGCTGGCCGATGCGGCCGGACGCGCCGCGCTGGGCGGCGACGGGCTCACCGGCGTGACGGTGCTGGATCTGGAGACGGCGACGCCGGCCTGGGCGGAGCTGCCGGCCACCGATCCGGACCCGCGCGCGCTCGGCCTCACCTCACGCCATCTCGCCTATGTCATCTACACCTCCGGCTCAACCGGCACACCAAAGGGCGTCATGGTCGAGCATCGGGGATTGGTCAATCTTGTCACATGGCATGTGCAAACGTTTTGTCCGCAACCAGAGGCCTGCTGCGCACTCGCGGCTGGAGTGGCATTCGATGCCAGCACTTGGGAGCTATGGTCTGCGTTATGTAACCGCAGCACATTGCAGCTGCCGCCCAGAGCGGCAGCTGCAGATTCCTTACATCTGCTGCAATGGTGGCGAGATCAATCGCTGGACGTTGCCTTCTTGAGCACGCCACTGGCTACACTCGCGCTGGACGATAAGCTCATCAATTCCAGATTGGAGTACTTGCTTGTTGGCGGGGATCGTCTTCAGCGTGTGCCTGGGCCTCTGTCGCCTCTGAAGCTAATCAACAACTATGGGCCTACTGAAGCTACGGTCGTGGCGACCTCAGGACGGCTCTTCAGCGACAACGCTGTGCCACATGTCGGT
>NZ_JBSSGD010000003.1:0-240634 GCF_054063295.1 Bradyrhizobium sp. USDA 3240 | reverse complement strand
TTACGCGCGACCGCAACCCTGACACACTGCAAAACTCGAATCGGAGTTTAAGTTGTGCATCTATCGAACCACAATGTCGGCTTCTAACCAATCTGGAGGGTTCTGTGAGGTCGCGCTCACGCGAGGGCGCGTCAGGCGCTTATGACGCGACCTCATTGAAGCCGGATTGAACGAAGGCGCGGGAGGCTATTCGCGGTTTTGCAGCTATGGGGATTGTTCGAGATCGCCATGCCCGATCTGCTGGCTCGGCGCGTGAGGCAGAGACACAGGAGTGCGCATCCTGGAAGAGTGAGATCAGACGCGCTTCGCCTGAGATCGCGATAGGCCTTTTGCTGCATCGGACGGTTGTTGTCGCGCAGTGTGACAGCACGGATTCGACATCGTCCGCGATGATCGAGACGCTGGGAGCGAAATGACGAATGATGATCGTCGTGCACGACATGACTTGGCTCACGATGTGTCGCATCGGAACGGTGATGTTCGAGGGCTGGGGCGTCTGAAGCTATGTCGAAAGCGCTCAATGATGCGCATGACGCCACCACAATCGGGACAGGCAGGAACCTCGGCCCAGGTTTGAGCCTCCGAATCCACAGGCGACGGCTGGCCATCGTTTGGGGCTGTTCGCTCATGATCGAGAAGTTCGCGGCAAAGGGCGAGCTTGGCAGCGCGATGGGCGGTTGGCCATGAAGCCGAAGTGGCGGATGCGGTGGAAGCCGTCAGGCAGCGTATGAAGCAGGAAACGGCGAATGAACTCATCGGGCTTGAGATTCATGATCTTTGTCGCGCTGTTTTGGCGATAGTCCTTCCATGAGAAGGCGACATGATCGTCGTCGAGTGCGACGAGCCGGCTGTTGGCGATCGCGACGCGATGGGTGTAGCGGCCGAGATAGGCCAGGACCTGTGCGGGTCCGCCGAAGGGCCGCTTGGCGTAAACAACCCAGTTGATGCGTCGCATGGCGTCGAGGTGGGCCGCAAAGGCAGCCGGCTCGGCCAGAGCTCCGAGATCGCCGAAGAAACGCAAGGCACCGGAGTTGAAGGCTGCCGACAGACGTTTGAGAAAAAGTGTGCGAAATAGTCTGGACAACGGTTTGACGGCCAGGAAGAAGTTCGGTCGGCAAGCGGTCCAGCGCGCGCCATCGGGCGAGAGGCCGCCACCCGGAACGACGCAATGGACGTGGGGATGATGCATCAGCGTCTGTCCCCAGGTGTGGAGGACGGCGACGCCGCCGATCGCACCGCCGAGCCGGCGTGGATTGGCGGCGAGCGTCGTCATCGCCTCGGCGGCAGCCTTGAACAGGATGGCATAGACGACGGCCTTGTTCTGGAAAGCGATCGCGGCGATCGGTGCGGGAAGTGTAAAGACGACGTGGAAATAGGGAACCGGAAGCAGGTCGGCTTGACGCGCGGCGAGCCACGCGGCTCGGGCTCTCCCCTGACACTTCGGACAGTGCCGATTGCGGCAGGAATTATAGGCAACGCGTGTCGTGCCGCAGTCGTCGCAAGCCTGCATGTGGCCGCCGAGCGCCTCGGTCCGGCACGCAACGATCGCGCTCATCACGCGCCGCTCGACCCGCCCCAGATGACCGGCATGTACACGGCGATAGGCGTCGCCATGCCGGCACAGAATATCGGCAATCTCGATGGCGGGCCTGTTGGAGCGGATGTCGGAGCGGGTCATGACCCGCATCCCGCTGCGGGTCATCCAGGTGGCGTCACCTCCAGCGACAGGCGATCGAGCGGGCTCTGCGTCGCTCGGATCGTATCGGTGGCGACCTGCGTGTAGCGGTAAGACCGTATGTCCGCCTCTACCGATGAGGTGGCTCGCCCTACACTGCGCGTCCGAGGGTTGCTCGGGCGAACCGAGCCGATCCTCATCACAGGAGGACGAGCCGTGGCAGATTATAGGGAAGCATTCGTCGGAATCGATGTGGCCAAGCTGAGAAATGCCGTCGCGATTGCGGATGCAGGCCGGGAGGGGGAGGTTCGGTTCTTCGGCGAGGTTGATGCTTCGGCCACCAACATGCGCCGCGTCTTAGGGCGGATCGCCAACCGGTTTGACCGCGTCCACTTCTGTTACGAAGCCGGCCCGACTGGCTATGGTCTTTATCGCCTGATCCGGTCGCTCGGCCACCAATGCACGGTGGTGGCGCCGTCGCTGATCCCAAGGAAGCCGGGTGATCGTGTGAAGACGAACCGCCGGGACGCCGTTTCTCTCGCGCGGCTGCTACGCGCCGGCGAGCTGACGGCGGTATGGGTTCCCGATGAAGGTCACGAAGCGATGCGCGACCTCGTTCGCGCTCGATCGGCAGCGGTTGAGACGCTGCGCATCCACCGGCAGCAGGTGAGCGCCTTCATGCTCAAGCATGGCCGCACCTATCCCCGCAAAAAGGGCTGGACGATGCGCTATTTGCGTTGGCTCCAGGAACAACAGTTCGACCACCCCGCACATCAGATCGCGCTACAAGAAATGGTCGAAGCAGTTCGCGTCGCCAGGGACCGGGTCGACCGGCTCGAGCGCACGATCGAAGAGTTCGTCTCGACCTGGTCTCTGGAGCCGCTCGTGCGGGCGCTTCAAACATTGCGCGGCGTCGATCTGGTCGTCGCAGTGACATTCGCAACCGAGGTCGGTGACGTGAGCCGTTTTGAGGGCCCACGTCAACTTATGGGTTACCTCGGTCTGGTGCCAAGCGAGCGATCGACGGGAGAGGCTGTCAGACGTGGCGGCATCACCAAGGCCGGCAACGGCCGTGTTCGCCACATGTTGGTCGAAAGCGCCTGGACATATCGACACCCGCCGAAGATCGGCAAGACAAAACTATACCGGCTCGAACAGACGTCGCCAGCAGTGCGAGAGATTGCTTGGAAGGCGCAGAGCCGCTTGACGGCCCGGTACCGGAAGCTGGCGGCGCGCGGCAAACGAACGACGGTGGTCTGCACCGCTATCGCCCGTGAACTGGTGGGGTTCATGTGGGCGGTTGCCAGGCAAGTGCAGACAGCCTGATCGAGCGCCCTTATCATCGTGCATGGGCGGAGGCGGGACCACGGCAGAGGGAATGCCCGTCAGACGCTTTGTGGCCGGCAAGAGCGCCGACGCCCGCAGTAAGATAGGAGCAGACCTCGGACGCACAATCGGGAATGCGGTAGCCAACCCGCGCATCAGAGCTTGATCACCGACGTCCTTCGGTTCCGCCTCCACCTATGCACGACCATCTCTATGAATAGCCGATCGACGACGATCGGGGCGGTGCTCTGCGTTCTAATCCTTGACAGCGGACATCAGAGCGCTGTTTTCAGGCCACCTTCCGGATGACGGAGTGATCTGCGAGTCTGCGGTTCGGTTTGGACCGTTTAGGCTTAGAATGGACACAGTGCATAGTGCTATCACGGAGCCGGTGCGGCGGCTTGAGGTCTTCACCGGAGCCGGCCGCCGGCGGAAGTGGAGCGATGAGGACAAGGCGCGGATCGTTGCGGAGATCGTGGCGAGCGGCGACTCGGTCTGTTCGGTAGCCCGACGGCATGGATTGTCACCGCAGCAGTTGTTTGGCTGGCGACGTCAGTTGCGAGAAGGAGCAGGCGGTCATTCCGAAATAGAAGAAGTACAGTTTGTGCCGGCGGTGGTGGATGCCGCGGTGTCGGCGGCCGCTGTTGACCGGGAGCGCAAAGCGGTGCGGTGCAAGGCCAAAGCGGATACCCGGGCTCGCCGTTGCGATGCCGGGATCATCGAGATCGAAGTCGACGGCATCACGATCCGGGCCGGTCGTGGTGCGGACACGGCGATGATTGCGTCGATCGTCCAGGCGCTGAACGCGAGCCGGTGATCGGTCCGTCGGGTGCGGTCCGGGTGATGGTGGCGACCAAGCCGGTGGACTTCCGCAAGGGAATGGAAGGGCTCGCGACCCTGGTGCGCGAGAGCATGCGGGCAGATCCATTCTCGGGAGCTGTCTATGTGTTCCGGGCCAAGCGGGCGGATCGGATCAAGCTGGTGTTCTGGGCGGAACGGGTCTGTGCCTGTTCGCTAAGAGGCTCGAGGATGGGATCTTCCGCTGGCCGAAGATCGAGGACGGCGTGATGCGTCTGTCAGCGGCGCAATTGTCGGCGCTGCTGGAGGGGCTCGACTGGCGGCTTGTGCATAAGGCGCGAGAGACGCCGGCGCCAACGCAAGCCGGATAGCTGTGGGCAGCGCTGCGGCGAAGTGAATCAGGAGCGTGGGACGCGTCGCCAGATGGCGGCGAATATGCTCTGAATTGGGTGTGAGCGACGCCCTGCCTGACGATCCTGAGACGCTGAAAGCGATGCTGCTTGCCGAGCGGTGCGAGAGCGAGCGGCTGCGTCAAATCATCAAGGAATTGCAGCGGCATCGGTTTGGCCGGCGGGCAGAGACGCTGCCTGAAGATCAGATGCTGCTGGGCTTGGAAGACGTCGAGCAGGTTGCCGCATACAACGAGACGGCACAGGACGTGAGCGCACCTGAAGGCCGTGAGGCGCGGGCTCGCACGCGCCGCGGCAACCGCGGCGCCTTGCCGAGGCACCTGCCGCGGATCGAGGTCGTCGTCGACATCGAGGGCAAGACCTGTCCCTGTTGCCAGGGCGAGTTGCACCGGATCGGCGAGGATAGAAGCGAGCGGCTGGACCTGGTCCCGGCGCAGTTCCGGATCCTCGTGACCCGGCGTCCCAAATACGCATGCCGGGCTTGCGAGGACGGGGTCATGCAGGCGCCGGCCCCGATTAGGCTGATCGAGGGCGGATTGCCGACCGAGGCCACCGTCGCCCACGTCCTGGTCTCTAAATATGCCGATCACCTGCCGCTCTACCGGCAGGCGCAGATTTACGCCCGCCAGGGCATTGAGCTCGATCGTTCGACGCTGGCGGACTGGGTAGGACAAGCTGCCTTCCACCTGCGTCCGCTGCATGACCGTCTGCTCGGCAAGCTCAGGCAACGGCCAAAGCTGTTCGCCGACGAGACGACGATGCCGGTGCTCGATCCCGGCCGCGGGCGCACCAAGACCGGTCAGCTCTGGGCCTATGCAGCGGACGATCGGCCGTGGGGCGGTGCCGATCCGCCGGGCGTTGCCTATGTCTATGCCCCCGATCGCAAAGCCGATCGGCCGATCGCCCATCTCGCAGGCTTGAAGGGGATCCTGCAGGTCGATGGCTATGCCGGCTATGGCAAGCTCGCCGAGCGTGGCGATGTCCAACTTGCATTCTGCTGGTCGCACATGCGACGTAACTTCTACGAACTTGCCACACCCGGTCCCGCGCCCATTGCCAGCGAGGCGCTCAAGCATATCGCCGAGTTATACGCCATCGAAAGGGACATCCGTGGTCGCGGCGCCGAGGAGCGCCGTCTCGTTCGGCAGCAGAAAATCCGGCCGCTGGCGGAAGCCTTCGAGCGATGGCTCCGCGCAAAGCTCGCGTTGATCAGCCAAAAGGGCAAGTTGGCCGACGCCATTCGCTATGCACTCTCACGCTGGGAGGGGCTGACGCGCTTCATCAATGACGGTCGCATCGAGCTCGACAACAACGTCGTCGAGCGCTCGATCCGTCCGATTACGCTGAACCGGAAAAATGCGCTGTTCGCAGGCTCCGACGGCGGCGCCGAGCACTGGGCCACCATCGCCTCCCTGGTCGAAACCTGTAAGCTGAACGACGTCGATCCGCTCGCTTACCTGACCGACGCCCTCACCAGGATCGTCAACGGCCATCCAAACAGCGACATCGATCAGCTGCTTCCGTGGGCCTATTGTCGTCACGACCTCAGAGCTGTGGCCTGAAAACAGCGCTCTGATGTCCGCTGTCAAGGATTAGAACGCAGAGCACCGCCCCGATCGTCGTCGATCGGCTATTCATAGAGATGGTCGTGCATAGGTGGAGGCGGAACCGAAGGACGTCGGTGATCAAGCTCTGATGCGCGGGTTGGCTACCGCATTCCCGATTGTGCGTCCGAGGTCTGCTCCTATCTTACTGCGGGCGTCGGCGCTCTTGCCGGCCACAAAGCGTCTGACGGGCATTCCCTCTGCCGTGGTCCCGCCTCCGCCCATGCACGATGATAAGGGCGCTCGATCAGGCTGTCTGCACTTGCCTGGCAACCGCCCACATGAACCCCACCAGTTCACGGGCGATAGCGGTGCAGACCACCGTCGTTCGTTTGCCGCGCGCCGCCAGCTTCCGGTACCGGGCCGTCAAGCGGCTCTGCGCCTTCCAAGCAATCTCTCGCACTGCTGGCGACGTCTGTTCGAGCCGGTATAGTTTTGTCTTGCCGATCTTCGGCGGGTGTCGATATGTCCAGGCGCTTTCGACCAACATGTGGCGAACACGGCCGTTGCCGGCCTTGGTGATGCCGCCACGTCTGACAGCCTCTCCCGTCGATCGCTCGCTTGGCACCAGACCGAGGTAACCCATAAGTTGACGTGGGCCCTCAAAACGGCTCACGTCACCGACCTCGGTTGCGAATGTCACTGCGACGACCAGATCGACGCCGCGCAATGTTTGAAGCGCCCGCACGAGCGGCTCCAGAGACCAGGTCGAGACGAACTCTTCGATCGTGCGCTCGAGCCGGTCGACCCGGTCCCTGGCGACGCGAACTGCTTCGACCATTTCTTGTAGCGCGATCTGATGTGCGGGGTGGTCGAACTGTTGTTCCTGGAGCCAACGCAAATAGCGCATCGTCCAGCCCTTTTTGCGGGGATAGGTGCGGCCATGCTTGAGCATGAAGGCGCTCACCTGCTGCCGGTGGATGCGCAGCGTCTCAACCGCTGCCGATCGAGCGCGAACGAGGTCGCGCATCGCTTCGTGACCTTCATCGGGAACCCATACCGCCGTCAGCTCGCCGGCGCGTAGCAGCCGCGCGAGAGAAACGGCGTCCCGGCGGTTCGTCTTCACACGATCACCCGGCTTCCTTGGGATCAGCGACGGCGCCACCACCGTGCATTGGTGGCCGAGCGACCGGATCAGGCGATAAAGACCATAGCCAGTCGGGCCGGCTTCGTAACAGAAGTGGACGCGGTCAAACCGGTTGGCGATCCGCCCTAAGACGCGGCGCATGTTGGTGGCCGAAGCATCAACCTCGCCGAAGAACCGAACCTCCCCCTCCCGGCCTGCATCCGCAATCGCGACGGCATTTCTCAGCTTGGCCACATCGATTCCGACGAATGCTTCCCTATAATCTGCCACGGCTCGTCCTCCTGTGATGAGGATCGGCTCGGTTCGCCCGAGCAACCCTCGGACGCGCAGTGTAGGGCGAGCCACCTCATCGGTAGAGGCGGACATACGGTCTTACCGCCGATCTTGGCATGCAGCGACTTCACGTCGACGGTGGGTTCGGCGATCCGACTCCCGCCGCCCGGACCGAAAACATCGGCAGCGCGGCCTTCGAGCTGGCCCTTCCACGATGTGATCTGATTGGGGTGAACGTCGAACTGCTCCGCTAGTTGCGCCAGCGTGCGGTCACCCTTGACGGCGGCAAGCGCCACCTTCGCCTTGAAAGCCGGAGTGTGGTTCCGCCGTGCTCGTCTGCTCATCGTCTCTCCTGATTCGCGGGTCAATCTTGCCCGCCGTCAGGCAGAAACTCCACTTATCGCACTGTTCAGATTTGCGGGACCGGCTCAATCCTCGAATGGCTCGGAATAAAAACGTCAAAATCACTGTGATGAACCACTAGCGAGAACGCCCAATTGCAACCCTTCTCCACTGTAGCAGGTGTTCTGACGCGTGATCGTTCGTCATAACGCAATCAACAGAGTTGTCGAACGAAACGTTCCGCCCATAAAAAGCGAGCCAAGGTGCTTGTTGCGGAAAATTCGTGTGTTGTTATCACCCTGTTCAAGAGCGCCATGACAGCCTCTTGCGAAACCAAGCCGAAGTCGGCCAAGGCGCAAGAAGCAAGCTGTGATGAAATTATGTCCGCACGAGCCGCAATCGCCTTTGGCAGTACAAGCGCGAAAGTCTCCTTTGCGTATCCGTGTGGAAATACGTCAGAGCCCAAGCGCTCACGCAAGTAAGAACGGAGGAGTTCCTTGCCCGAGCGAAGTGCAAACGGAAGCTTCGCTCCAAAATTGATCAATCTCGGATCGCCGAATGGGCGGACGGGCCAAAGACCTCGCGTCGCGAGTGGGCGAGCATGACAAAGACTTGCGAGCAGAGTTGTGGATAGAGTGGCGCTGAGGGGGGCGCTAAAAAGGAAGGATGAACGAGCGGCGTCGAGCCCACGTTTCGTCAACAGGTCTTCTGCAACCCCAAGCGCGATATCCAGATGCGGTGAAGAGGGAGATCTGGGTTCCCCCTCGTCGCTGCTGAAGCGAGCGCAAAGCTCGTCTCCTCCTATGCCGGACCAGATTATTTCGCAGCCATCGCCGCGAAACCGATCCCAGAGTGACCCGAACGCCTCAAGGTAATACTCTGAATTGAGTGGCAGGCGTCCTTTCAGGTCAAGATCTAGATCAATCGCCGGCATGTGGGCGCACATTTCAACTTTGTGATCGCGGCAGTTCAGTGCGCTCAAAGTGCTCGCTCGGCGATCAATCTGCTTGGGGCTACTCCCGTCGCCCAATAGTATCCCGCCACATGCTAGCGATGCTACGCTCTCGCCAACAGCAATTGCGACGGAAGCGGAGTCCATTCCTCCGCTCAGCTCCACAGCGCTTGCGCAGAAGGTCGTCGGCCGCGAACGAACAACCGCCTGAAGAGTATCAGAAAACTCAAGGACATGATCGCCCTCCTCTCGTCCGGAGAGCTCAGGAGCTGATGAAGTTGTCGCGCCGTACTCAAATGACGTTTCCGATCTGTCG
This sequence comes from Bradyrhizobium sp. USDA 3240, assembly GCF_054063295.1. NCBI lineage: Bacteria > Pseudomonadati > Pseudomonadota > Alphaproteobacteria > Hyphomicrobiales > Nitrobacteraceae > Bradyrhizobium > Bradyrhizobium sp. USDA 3240. Next base: position 231,851 of record NZ_JBSSGD010000003.1, on the reverse strand, counting down.
ACGTACAAGGTGGAGCCAGCAGTCAGCAGGTTAACGCCAACGCAGGCCTGTCGCGCAGAGTAGAACGTTCTCATCGACAGGTGATGCGCTATAATCTCTGCATCAATCGCTCGCGATTTATCCAAAAACTCGACAAAATCCCAGGAGAGCGTAACCGTGCGAGCGCGCTCCTCCACGTGGAAGTAAATTGGGAGGCTGCCAATATGGCCTGCTCGTACACGCAACCGAGGACCCCGGCGAGCGGCCTCGATCACGATAAAATCGAGCGGCCAGTGCATGCATTTCTGGTAGTGCTGACGAAACTGATCTGTAGACGCATGGTCTATTACGACCGAATGAACGCCAGCCCCGTCCGCCGCTCCTTGACGCTCACGTATGACGAAGAACCATTGCTCAGTGCTCTTCACTAACGAGCTCTCAAGACTCTTATGTTGGAAAGGCCAGATGCAGCTTTCACCAAACTCTATCGAACAGCCTTTGACAACAGGATCGAAGTTTTCCAGGTCGGCTATTTTCAGAGTGGCCTTGAGCATTTGTTCCTCGACTTAAACGTTACCGCCTCTCGTGTGAGAGGCGGTAACAGAGTGAAGAATGATCTTAAAGGTAACCTTCGTTAGCGCTGTCGCTAGGGAAGGGGCCCTTCGGATACGAAGTAGTGGGAGGTGGCAGCACCGGTAAGGGGAGGTCAGTTGTATCGGGCCGCGATGGCCGCTTAGACGTGTCTGCAGTTGCGCTCTTCATGTCGTGTTCCTATTGATAGCGTGATCGGGCTTCTCGTCGTGTGGCGCGGCAGCGTGTCGAGCCACTCTATAGCGTCTCTCATGTGAGAAGCCGGGCGACAACCTACCAAGATTTGCGGGTTGGATGACGGTGCTGGACAGAATTGGGTTGGAGCTTAGTAACGGTAAACGGCAGCAAATTCCGCAGAGCCGCATCTTTACGTGAGATCGTATGGAATCCAGATCGCAAGGCCATGTCGGCTCTCTCAGTGCAAGCAAAGCCCCATTCCCTGGATCCGCCGCAGATCAGGTCAACGACAGCACATTGTCGCCGGTTTCCGAACTTCTGCATGCGTACTGGCGATCCGATCGGCGCTTGCTTCTCATCGTTGCCACAGTGGTGCTGATCTCCAGCGCGAGCAGCGTCGCAGCCCCCTATGTATTTTCGGGTCTCATTGATCGCCTCCCGCGGGGGGAAGGCATGTCGCGTTTGCCTGGGGATTCGCCGGCTATGCGGTCCTGCTCGGCATAGCCTCCGCATTGCAGCGCATGCTGCAGTATCTTTTCTTCATGACAGCCGAGAACCTGGGCTTCATCGCTGCAACTCGCTTTTTCGATCGCATCCTGAGAAAAACCTCAGCCTTTCTTCTTGAGCACAATCCCGTGGAGATACAGAGTGCGGCTGCGCGCGGGTGCAGCGCGTTGACGACGTTGGTCCAGCTTGGAATTATGATATTCATCCCGGCTGCAGCGCAGCTTCTGCTCGCTATTCTCGGTGTGCTCGTCAATATCCAGATCGCTGCAATCGTCGTCGCTTATGGGGCTGTCGCGATTACATTGGGGTGGAGTTCCACGCGTCGGGCGCGCGTGTTTCTGGACCGGGCCATCGAAGCCGGACAGGAGAATGCGCGTTTCGTCGGCAACGTCATGAACTCCATGGACACGTTGCGCCATTTCGGCAGTCATTCCTGGACGAGCCAGCGCTTTACGATGAAGGCGCGGGAAGTGCGCGATAACTGGCGAACCTACGTGTTTCAACGATTGGCCTACATAGCCGTGCTCGGCTTAGCCATCGCGCTACAATTTGCCGTCACACTTCTCCTTCTAATACCTGAATACCGGGCCGGCGCGGTCACGATCGGCGATATTGTGCTATTCAACACGCTTCTACTCCAACTCAATATGCCCTTCGAGATGGTCGCGCGCGCGATCTCTGACGCGGCGCGGTCGCGAGCCGACCTCATTCCTCTCGCCAGACTGTGGGTCGCACCAGAAGAGCGGCGAACATCTCATGCTCATGATTTCACGCCCTCCGCTGGCCAGCTATCCTTCGAGGGCATTGGTTATGCCTACAACAACGGTCGTGGCGTTACGAATGTCTCGTTTCTGGCTAGGCGCGGCGCCATTACCTTCCTTGTCGGCGAATCCGGATCGGGGAAGTCGACAATATTCAAGCTCGTCCTGAAATCGATTGAGCCAGACTGCGGCCGTATTCTGGTCGATGGAACCGATATAGCGACCATCGATCACACGGATTGGTATGCCGCAGTTGCTATTGTGCCGCAGGACGTGATGTTGCTCAATGAGTCGCTAGCCGACAACATTCTGCTAGTGGTTCATCACAGTGATTTTGACTCTTTGACGACGGCCGGATAGGCGCGGCGGAGTTTGGCGCGGGCTTTGTCGGTTGTGAACATCCACTTGATGCGGTCTTGCGCCTTGTTTCGCTGCCGTTGCCATGCCGCGATCTCGTTTCGGAGCTTTTTGGGGTCGTCGATGCGGCGGCCGAGACACTGGCGCTGCAGCACGCTGATCTCGCACTCAACCATGTTGGGCCAACTGGCGTGTTTCGGGGTGTAGTGGAATTCGAGGCGGCGCAGGATGCGCCGGGCTTCGGCGGGCGCAAATGCTTGATACAGCGCACCGGCGGTATGGATCGACAGATTGTCCTGCACGACACGGATGCAGGCGGCTTCGGGATAATGGACGTCGACGAGTTCACGCATGCAATGGGCGTAGTCGACGGCGGCGCGGCGCTCGGTCGCCTTCACGTTGCGCCACCCCCGATGTGGATCGAAGGTAACGAAGAGATTGACGGTGCCATTGCGGCGGTACTCGTAATCGTAGCGCTCGCGCTGTCCGGGCTTGGCGGAGACCGGCTGGCGCACCTCGCCGATCAGCTGGACCGGGGTCTCGTCGAAGCAGACCAGCGGCCGGGCCGGATCCGGCCTCTCGGCGTAGAGGTCAAGCACGTCCTCCATGCGGGCGACGTATTCGCCATCGACATGAGGAATGCACCACATGTCCCTGCGCCATGGCTTGAGGTCGTTCTCCGCCAGCCGGCGGCGCACGGTCTCGCCCGACAAGCTGTCGTGATCGGTGAGCTTGACCATCGCGTTGGCCAGCAGCGTCAGCGTCCAGCGTTTGCGGCCGGCCGGCGGCTTGGCGCATGCGGTCGCCACCAGCAGGGCCTCCTCCTTGCCCGTCAGCTTGCGTTCCGCCCCTGGACGCGGCTCCTCGCTCAGGGCCCGCTCCAGATTGCCTTCCACGAAGCGGCGCTTGGTCCGATAGACGGTGGAGAGGCTGACACTTACGGTCCGGGCAATCCCCTCGTCGCGGCGCCCTCCATCGGCCGCCAGCAAAATCTGCGCCCGCTTGAGCTTGCGGGCGGCGCACTTGCCGCCGCCGAGCATCGCCGTCAGTTCGTCTCGCTCGGCTTGGCTCAATTCGACCCGATAACGGACATTCATCCTTTGCCTCCTTGTCGGAAGACCGGGACGAATCGATCCATGAGTCAAAAATCAGGCGCGCGCTTCACCCAGAAGCAGGGGCACTACCTCGCTTTCATCTACACATATTCCAACATGTTCGGACAGCCGCCCGCCGAGAAAGACATCCAGCGCCACTTCCGCGTCAGCCCGCCTTCGGTCCACCAAATGATCGTAACTCTCGAACGAAACGGATGCATCCGTCGTCAACCCGGCGTCCCAAGGAGCATCGAAATTCTCGTGCCGCCGGAAAGCTTGCCGATCCTCGAATGGCTCGGAATAAAAACGTCAAAATCACTGTGATGAACCACTAGGACGGCCCCGCGACGAGGTGCGCCTTCGCGGTGCATCGGAAAAAGCCGCTATTCTCCCCATTATCGAGGCTCTGCCGGAAGGATTTGAAACAACCGTTGGAGAACGCGGTTTGAAGCTTTCAGGCGGGGAGCGCCAGCGTATTGCTATTGCCCGCGCGCTCTATGGCGAGCCGGCGATCCTTCTTCTCGACGAGGCCAGCTCCGCGCTTGACGAACGAGCCGAGCGGGACATTTTGGACCATATTCGCAGCCTAGCGGAAGATGTGACCGTGCTGGCAATCACTCATCGCAAAGGGGTCATTTCTACAACCGACGTCGTGGTCGAGCTGACCGACTGCGGCTTGTCCTTGACATAGGCGAAGGGGATGATCAGCCCGGCGCGTTGATTGTCTGCACTGCAGGCGCATTGCTGGACGAGATGTGACCTTGCCCCCAGATTTTATCCAGTTCTGAGTTCGCTCAAGCCATTGGATTTGCCCAGTTGGGCGGTGGTAGCGACGGGAGCTGGCGCGGAGCCATCGGCATAGCGCAGCGCCAGATCCCGGCGCGGGTGGCAGGTGAAGGCGAACTCGGAGGGTGTCTTCCATCCGAGCTGTGAGTGCGGTCGTGTGTAGTTATACAACAAGGCTCAAGAACGCCCACAGGACCGTTCTTCGCGAGGTTCTTTATCGGCATCATCCCTGGTTTGGTCGCCGAGTTTGCGTTCATGGGGCGGTCGACAAGGTTGACGATGTCGTTTTTCGCTGCACCCTGGACGGATCGCAAGCAGACCGTTGGCTGGAAGTTCCAGCATGGATGTTCGACCGGACGGCCTGCCCTGACGCCGAGCTTCTGACAGCTCAGCCGTTTGTTAGCATCGATGCACTTGCGGCGCTCGCTGCGCTTCTCGATCTGGCGTTGAAGGATCGAACGCCATCAGCTGCCCCGCTTTCTGGCGCATCCAGAGGCTCTCACGACCAGAATCGGGGAGCGACTCATGTCACGCGAGACGGCAATGCCAGGGAGCGGATACCGACACAATCGACAACCGCGGTTGCAGCAGCAGATGGATCTGTTCGGGGGCGGCCTGTCGAACGGCGCCCTCGGCGCGCCGGCATGGTCGGAGCTGCCGGGGGAAGCGCGGGCGGCCCTCACAAGCCTGATGACGCAGTTGATGCTCGACCATGCTGCGATGACAGCGACGCCGCCCGCGAAGGGGGGCGATCATGATCTCTGACAAGGTCAGGCCTCATCATCTGGAGCGTAAGGCGATTCTTTACGTGCGCCAATCCTCAGCACATCAGGTGTTGCACAATCGCGAGAGCAGCGCATTGCAATACGCCATGCGGGACCGGCTGACGGCACTCGGGTGGTCAGAGATCGAAGTGATCGATGATGATCTCGGTCGTTCAGCCGCCGGTGGCGTGCAACGCGCCGGTTTCGAGCGAATGGTAGCGGAGGTTTGCCTCGGTAAGGTCGGTGCCGTTTGCGCCCGCGAGGTCTCGCGCTTCGCCCGCAACAGCCGGGATTGGCAGCAACTCATCGAGATGTGCCGCGTGGTCGATACCGTTCTGGTCGATCAGGAGACTATCTATGCGCCAAGGCACGGCAACGACCGCCTGCTGCTCGGGCTCAAGGGCAGCCTCAACGAGTACGAACTGGATTTGTTGCGCCAACGCTCGCTCTCGGCCCGCTACGAGAAGGCGCGCCGGGGCGAGTTGGTTGTGGCGGCGCCCGTCGGCTTCGTGAAGGCCGGCGACCATTATGAGAAAGATCCGGATCGGCGTGTCCAGGAAGCGATCAAGCTGGTGTTCGACAAGGTCGACGAACTGGGCAGCGCGCGACAGGCGCTCTGCTGGCTCCACGAGTACAATCTCGATCTACCAGTGAAGCAGTCCAACGGCGACACAGCCTGGCGGCGACCGAGTTACTCCGCCATCCACCGGATCATTGAGACCCCGGTCTACGGCGGCGCCTATGCCTATGGTAAGACGGCTGTGGCGGCGGGATACAGCGCCGGGGGCGTGAGCGTGAAGATCCGCCGCAAGACACGGAACGAATGGCTGGCGCTGAAGCCCAACACCCACGACGGGTATGTGAGCTGGGAGAGGTTCGAGGCGATCCGCACCATGGTCAGCAGCAACGTTCCCACCGGTCGGCATCACGGCGCACCCAAGCATGGTGACGCGCTGCTGGCCGGTCTGATCCGGTGCAAGCGCTGCGGCCGCAAGCTCACACTCCGGTACTCCGGCATGAAGCACCATATCCCACGCTACAGCTGCAGCCGCGCCTGGATGGACAATGGCGGTCCTCACTGCATCGCCTTCGGCGGATTGCGTGTCGATGATGCAATCGAGGAAGCACTGCTTGGCGTCGTCGGTCCGGGCGCTATCGCCGCTGCAACCGCTGCCGCCAAGGAAGCCAGGGAACGGCGGGATCAGGTGCGCGATGCGCTCAGTCGCGATCTGGAAGCGGCGCGCTATGCCGCCGACCGGGCTTTCTGGCAATACGATGCCGCTGACCCCGCGAACCGGTTGGTGGCGAGTGAGCTGGAAGCGCGCTGGAACAGGGCACTCGCTCACGCGGCGGAGGTCGAGGGCAAGATCGCCATGCATGATGCGGCCACGCCCGCACCCATTGCCGATCCAGCTTCGCTCGGCGTACTGGCCTCGAACCTCAAAACGGTCTGGGATGCGCCGACGACGGATGCTCGTCTCAAGAAGCGCATTGTACGCACCCTCGTCCATGAGGTCGTGGCCGATATAGACGACGCGGCGTCCGAGATCGTTCTCATCGTCCACTGGGTGGGTGGCGCTCACAGCGAGTTGCGCTTGCCCAAGCGCCGGCGCGGACAGCGCAACAGCACTTCCGCCGATATTATCCAAGCCGTGCGTCAACTGGTGCTGATCGCCAGCGACGATCTGATTGCCGGCCTCCTCAACCGAAACGGCCTCAAGACGGGCAACGGCAATCGCTGGACCCGCGAGCGCGTCACATCGATGCGCTCGAGCTACCACCTCCCGGTGTTCAAGCCCGCCGATGACGGGATCGAACCCTGGCTCAACCTGAGCAACGCCGCAAAGCTCCTGAAGGTCGCGCCCAAGACGCTCCGGCTGGCCGCGGAAGCAGGCGAAATCGCAGCCATCCATCCGCTATCGGACGGCCCGTGGATCTTTGCTCGCGCCTCGCTGATAACAGCTGCCGCTCAGTCTATCGCCGAACGAGCGCGACAGAACCCAAGATACCCCACAGGATCGCATCCCGATCAGCAAACTCTCTTCTCTTCAACAACATAGACAGATGGGTGTTCTGATGCGCGGTTGTAGAAGTCGAGGTATCGGCCAATCGAGGCTCGAGCTTCGCTGACGTTCTCGTAGGCCCGCAGATAAACCTCCTCGTATTTGACGCTGCGCCACAGCCGCTCGACGAACACGTTGTCCCGCCAGGCGCCCCGGCCGTCCATACTGATGGCGACTAGGCAAGGTACGAGCGAGGAGAAGAACGACACGATCTCGCCTGGCCGGAGGCGTTGGCGACAGGCCACTTGGCCTTGGCCATCAACGGCATGGATGTGAAATACGTGCTTCGAAACGTCCAACCCAATTGTCGCGACTTCCATTGGTGAACTGCTGCTGTTAGCGGGTTCGTCCATCGCCAGCATATCGCCGGCGCCGAGGGAGCGGGGCCGTCTTCCCCATCAATGGCCGGATGCGCGATGAGCTGCTCAACGAGACCCTGTTCTTCGATCTTGGCGGCGCCCGCGCCAAGATCGAAGAACAGGGTCGACGATGACAATCTCCGGCAGCCTCACTCGTCGCTGTAATATGTTACCCTCCGCGGCCTATGCAGCCCACCTCACCGCAACGGACGATCGGCTACGCAACCCCGACCAGCTTCGCCGATCGTTCGTTGCTCCAACCGCGCCACTTGGCGTCCAAGATCCCGACACTCTAATGCCGCTGGATGAAAGTTCAGTGGCAGGTCCATTCGTGAATCCATGATCGCTCCTCCAGATTGGTTAGAAGCCGACATTGTGGTTCGATAGATGCACAACTTAAATTCCGATTCGAGTTTTGCAGGTGTCAGGGTTGCAGTCGCGCGTAAGCGCGCAATCAATCTGCAACCCCGCACACTCGGATCAGCGCATTCGGTCAAGCTTAGAAGCACCAGGCCCCCCCGTTTCATATGATGATGCCACGGCTCAGTTTGATAGAGGCAGTGATACGCCTCATTCACCGTCGTCGAGCGAGTCGTTCTTGGCCCGGCTCGGTACTTTCGAACGAGCAGTTCACTTGTCGATTGGAGACACCCAAGGCCAGAGGCGCGGAACGTGCCAACATCAACATCAATACGGTGGCGCAAAGTTCGCTACGCCCAGGGGAGGGGTCAATCGAGCCGCGCGATCAGGCCGATCCAAGGGGATTGGCGGAGACAGATGCCCCACGTGGGCGACGGAAGTCGTACAGCGGAAAACCGTGGCCAACGACAGGATAGATCGGGGCCGTCTGTATAAAATTGCTCATCGCCAGAAAAAGATTGTTGGCGGAGAGCAATGGGCGCTTGGAACCATCGATGAACCGGAACCATTAGAATTGTTGGGTGCCTTCCCGCGCTGGGGCGTGCCCGGGGCGGTCCCGGTTTTTGCCCCCCAGCCCCGACCGGGACCGTTCACTTAAAAGCTGGCTTCAGCCAGACAAATTTAGCTTGTGCGTTTGCGCCATAATACCGCATTTTTCGCCGGCAATCCCCCGCTTTCCCGGGCCAGTCGTCAGATGGATAGGGCAGACCGGCAGCCGCTTAGTCTTACTGCGTCACAAATCATGACGGCGCATCGACCTGGATTTGGACTGCGCAGCACGGACATCTACGTAGCCGGCTAACCAATGCGCTGGTAAGGCGCCGCCGCATGGTAGCGATCGAATTCGGAATATGACGCTCGGTTCTGAGCGGTAGCGCCCCGCGGCTTTTGATTTTTGGGAAGCGCAAATTCTTTGACGAACGCGGGCCGACGAGGTCGTGAGGGGGGAATCGTCTCCCTTTCGGAGATCAGGAAGCCGTAGGCGGCGATGCATAACGTGGCGTGGTGATGGAAGCCGCGCCAACCACGCCCTTCATAATGCCCCAGGCCGACCTCCTGCTTGAGCTCTTGGTAGTCGCGTTCGATGCGCCATCTGAGCTTGGCGAAGTTGACCAGGGCGCGGAAGGAGATGTTTTCAGGCAGTGTCGAGAACCAGTATTTGGTCGGCTCCGCCTCGCCGTCAGGCCATTCGATCAACAGCCATTCCTCCGCACGGGGCTCGCTCAGCCAGTAATCGCGATTAGCGGGACGGACCCGAACGCGTGCAAAGCGCGAGGTCAGCCAATCAGCACTGCCTTCGCGCCATCTGACATTGCGCCAGGCCGTTCTCGGCAGCGCGAGCGCCTTGACTGAGCAGGGCTTATTTTTGTCGTCGCGCCGGATCAGCTTTGGCGGCCGCCCATTCCCTGACCATCGCTTTGGTGGCAGCGGTCTCGTGCCTGGTGGCCAGACAGAGGTGTGCGGCAAGATACCGGCAACATAGCGCAACCCCAGTGCCGTCACTTCCCCGCGCAGCGCGGTATCGGCCCCATATCCCGCATCCATCAGCACAACACCGCGTGCAATGCCCGCTGCACACGCCGACCGGATCTGCTCCAGCGCGATCTCAGGCTTGGTCTTGAAGGTGACATCCTTTGGTACGCCCGCCTTCTCTCGGCGATCCTCATCCTCGGCCCAACTTTCCGGCAGGTACAAACGGTAGGCGATCGGCAAACTCGCATGATGATTGGCAATCGATAGCGAGACCGCCACTTGGCAATTGTCCTGCTTGCCAAGCTGACCGCAGTATTGCCGTGCCGCGCCAACCGAATGCCGCCCTTTCTTGGGAAAGCCAGTATCATCGATGATCCAGGCCTCGATCGGACCGTGTCGCTCGATCTTGGGCTGGACCATCTCTCGCACCTTGCTCAAGACCTTCTCGTCCGACCATCCGCCCGCGCCGACGAAATGCAATAATGATTGATGCTGGGCCGCCGTTCGCTCCGGGGCTGTTATCGCCGCCATCGGCTACCCATTCCAGCTCCCCCTCGCGTGAGTCCCTCGGGTAGCCGATTCGTCGTCAAAAACGTCCGCGACTTTCTGACTCAGTAAGATTAGGAGGCCGCGCAGATTCGGTGGAAAAACGGGTGCCGGACTATTCACGCTCGCTACGTCCGCGACGCCACATGCAGGTCGTTCGGATAGGTCTAGATCTGGCGAAGTATGTCTTCGAAGTTCACGGCGTCGAACAACCACGGGAACGTCGTTGTGCGAAAGAGGTTGCGTCGCGATGATGGCCAGCTTTTTCGCCAGGTTACCGGCCTGCCTGGTCGGCATGGAGGCTTCCAACGGGGCGCGTTATTGGGCGCTCGCGTGCTCACGGAGCTTGGCCATCAGGTCCGACTGATCAGTTCGTGACGCCCGACAAGCGGAAATCGTCAGCGCAGCAGAAGCTGGAGGAGTGCATACAAACCGGCCACGCCTACGCCGAAACGAATGCAGAGACCGAAGAAAGATCAAATTGACCTTGAACGGAGACCGATTAAACGACCCACAAGTGCTTGCTTTAATTGCGGGGGCTTCGATCGAAGACTCTTGAATCAGATGAATCGCTTGTGATTCATTGTTGAACACCTGAATCGCGACGGCGAGGTGCTTTCATGTGTTCAAGCGGTGCGACATTCGTCGATCGACCGGCTCGAATAGTCGCCAGAATGATCGTGATGAAAGCACCCGCCAACGGGCGCGTAGAGAAAGCCGACATTCTCAGCGGCCACTTCGCCGCCACGCGCACGCGTTACGATGATTGTGCAGGCCCGATTCTCCTCATTCAGGAACACACGGCGCAGCGCAAGAACAAGATCAACCCGACCCGCGTTCTCATCGAGAAGAAGGAGAGCATTCGTTGACTCGACAGTCTCAGACAATCGATCGATCGGTTCGGACAACCGGAGTATTGCATTCATATCGGTGACCGCGAAAGCGACATCTGTGAATTTACCTGACGCAAGACCTTGGCGCTCACTTCCTTCTCCGCGCCTGCGTCGATTCGTTGGTGAGCGATGGCGGCCATACGATTACGGCCGAGATGGAAGAGACCAGCGTCAAAGGCCTGCATTACATCGACGTTCGGGACGACAAGGGTGCGATGATGAAAGCCGCGCTGGAAATTAAGTTCAAGCGGATTGCCGAGATGGTGTTGACGGACACCGAGATCGCATTCGATGAACTCATCAGCGACGCCGACAATCGACGATGTCGCCCTGGGACCCTGGCATTCTACCTTACCAAACTTGCCCGATTGGGTGGCCACCTGGCCAGGAATGTTGTCATCTGGCGCGGCCTCTCAAGACTCACCGATATCGAACTCGGCGCGGCTGGAAATGTGTAATTGAAAGCTTCACCGGACGGATACCCGGATCGTCACCCTGCTGCCAGAGCGTGAGCCAGCGAACCGCACAAGCCTGGCTCGACGTTCATCCCACACGCGCGATCGTCGCCCGCGATCGGGGCGGGGATATGGCGAAGCTGCGGCAAAGGCTCTGCTGCACGCGGTTCAAGTCGCAGATCCTTGGGAGAACGCCACTCGAGCATTCCTCGATGCCGTCCGCAAATCGAGGCGCCAGATTCCGCAGTCAATCGGAGCGACAACAATCGATCCAAACTGCTCACGATCCGTGAAATCCGCACCCTGTCGAAAAGCGGAACGCCAATCAAGCAGATCGTTCGCCGAACTCTTGACGGAGCACAAGGAAGATAGAGGCTGCTCGATTAGCGTCGTCCGACCCGGAATTCGCGTCAAACCTCCACTCGGCTCCTTCGCCGTTTCCGCAATAGCGATGGCGTTTCTCAGCTTCGCGATGCTTCCCGTATAAATCTGCTACGGCTCTCATCCTGTGATGAGGATTGGCTCGGACCGCCCGAGCAACCCTCGGACGCGCAGCGTAGGGCGAGCCACCTCATCGGCAGAGGCGGACATACGGGCTTACGCTCATTCGGGCGAGCGTACTTGACAAACAGATAGGGTCAGCGGACAAGATGCTGGCTTTCGGACCGCGAGGGCCAGCACATGCTGCGGACTCGGCCGCTGCTCGATGAACTGCCATTGAGGCGCATCATCGGCCTCGCCCTGGCTAAACGAGATGGAAGCCGGATTCAGCGAGAAGGAAAAACTGTCGAGTGGGCGACTCAATCCCTCGCCGGTCGCCTTGATGAAAGCCTCCTTCAGGGTCCAGAGACGGAAGAAGCATTCGGCTTGCTCGTCTGGCGGTGCGCCGCGCAAGATGGCGACCTCCGACGGGCTGAAATAGCGTTCAGCGATATCGAGGCTCGCCCGGCTCGGCGTGAGCGTCTCAACGTCGATCCCGACGTCGACGCCCACGCTGACCGCACAGGCAACGAAGCCCCTGGTATGCGACAGATTGAACCGAAGTTCGGACCGGCCGAGGGCTCGATCGATCTTGGGCTTGCCATGCTCTTCGACGATGAAACGCCAGTTCGCGGGCGGCAAGTTGCCTACCGATGCAAGCGCGCTACGAACCAGCCAATGTGCTGCGACGTATGTCGATCGATCGGCCTGGACATAGAACTTGTCCGCCTGTGCCTGCTCAGAAGGGTCCAGACAAGCACGCCATTGCTTGACAGCTGCGGCCGAAGGAGAGCCCAGCCTCATCCACCACACCGCGACTTCGGTCGATCTCGAGGTGCAGATCATTACTTCACCTGACGCGAGCGGGACCGGCCCGCCACGATCACGCCGCACTTCCGGCCGCAGGCGTCTGGAGGTGCCCGCCGTTCGAGTGCGAATCCCGGCAACCGGTCAGATACGTCGATAACAGCAAAACGTCATTTTCGGAAATCCGGTCAAGCCCGAATGCCGAGCCAGGAGAAATTGTCGTATTGGCGGCTCAATGGAAGGATCTGACCCGAGGAAGAAATTCATTGTCGATGAAATGTGATACGCAGGTTGAGAGCAAACCTCGATCGATTGACGGACACGAGATATCACTGCCAAAGAGGCCGGCCAACGTATTCTGGCAGCTGATGGTGACCGGAAGATCCGCACCTTGGGGGTATTCCTCCGAGCAACGGCGCGATCCAAAAAAGGCCGCGCTCACACCACGTTGCGAACGGGACAACTGAAACTGATACCCGTAGCTACCGAGCACCTCGAGGATCGAGATCCAGCGACAGACGCGCCGTTGGCAAGTGGAATGTCTGTCCGGACAAAAGCTGCCAAGCGACAGGTGACGATGGCTTTGCTCGCATAGTCGACGGGAATAACGTTCACCGGGCTGTGTTTCGGCATGGATGCCGATAGGGGGGTCCCAGTCAAACGCCGATTGACACATAAAGGAGAGCAGCGCCATGACGAGAGATATCACACCGGCTGGTTGGCCGGCGACCGGGGCGGTGGACGAAGCGTTTGCAGAAGTACGGGCGAGCTTCGATCGGTTCTGCCTTGCGGCAGGGATCGAGGCGCTCGGCACGATGATGGAGGCGGATGTTGTGGCGGGCCGCGCCACGATCGCGAGGCGGCGCGGCGGACGCACCTTGGGCCGAACGCGGGGACGGATCGGCTTCCACGGCGGCAAGATCGAGGTTAGCGCCCGCGGGTCCGGGGCGTGGATGGCGGCGAGGTCACGATCCCGAGCTGGGAAACGGCGGCGCAGGAGGATTGGCTCGGTCGCGGGGCGATGAACCCGATGCGGATCAATGTGTCGACGCGCCGGTTCAGCCGCGCCGTCCGGCTGCCCGAAGGTGACGTGCCGGTACCGCCCGGATCGGGGGTTTCGAAGTCGGCGGCCTCGCGGAGGTTCGTAGCGCTGTCGGCGGCGCGGCTGGCTGACTTCATGGCCGCCGATCTGTCCACGCTCGACCTTCTGGTGGTCCAAATCGACGGGCTGCATCTCGGCGACGATCTCGTGCTGGTCGCCGCAATCGGAGTTGACGGCGAAGGCAGCAAGCATCCGCTGGCGCTGGTGGAAGGGGCGACCGAGAATGCCGCAACGGTTCAGGCCCTGCTGGACAACCTGGTCTCGCGCGGGCTCGACCCGACGGTGCCAAGACTGTTCATCGCCGACGGCGCGAAAGCGTTGTCGAAGGCGATCCGCCGCACCCTCGATTCGGCCGCTGCGATCCAGCGCTGCCAGATCCACAAGGCACGCAACATCATGGAACGCCTGCCGAAAGAGCATCATGCGGCCACCCGTCGGGTGCTGCGCCAGGCCTGGCAGCTCGATGACGCCGACAAGGCTGAAAAATTGATCCGCAATCTCGCGCGTCGACTCGACCAGCAATGGCCCGGCGTAGCGGCCAGCATCCTCGAAGGCCTCGACGAAATCCTGACTGTCGTCCGGTTGAAGCTGCCGAAGGAGCTTCGTCCACGAGACAAGCGCCATGCGCGCCGATGTTCGGGGGACACGCAGCGCGCAACGCACGCCGAATTTCCGGACGTTCGCATCGATTGTCAACAGTTCGACCTTCACGCGGCGCGGTCGTCTGGGCTCGTACCCCCAATCAGCTCAAGCCGTGGTGGTTGCGCGTAGCTATCGCGCCAAGCCCGTAGAGGATGCTGATCGGCACATCATAGGTGATGGAGGGCCGGCACATCGTGAATCTATCGCCTTCAGATATCCATGTTCCTTAGGGCCGTAATTGCTTTGTTGAGCGCGTTCGAGGCTTGCTTGAGGCCGTCCACATATTCGGTTGTGACAACGGCCTCGGAGCCACCCACCGCATGGACACGGACTTGGCGACCTCCAAGACCTGCCCAAAGCTGATCAATGTTCGCTCGCTCTCGCTCCAACTCTTCAATGATCGAACCATGTTTTGCCATCCCGCTTCCTTACTCCTCAGGTTTGACTGTTGTACTCGCGGCCACCGTTAAACTCGACGAACCGGCGTGTTCGCTCATCGTATCGCCAGCACGCTCGGGTGGTGTGTCCGCTTGTGAACGTGCCGCGATACCGAATGAAGCCCCAGAAGAACAGACGCATGCCGCCGAAATCGGGGGGGGAGGGGGGGGCACCTTCGTAGTCATCAAGCTCCACATCATTCCACGCAAGCCCCTCATCCAGATCGTTGCGGGGCTCGCCAGGCACGAGGACAGCAGAGATCGCAGGGGGATGGTTGTGGTCGTAGTTGACCGGAGCTGGCGGCTCTGCGTGCACGCTCAGGCTTACTTGCATAGCTTCGATGACGGCAGGGAGCTTCCCATAGTTTGCGACCGAGTAGGTGACGGACAACCTCACACCCTCGGTCCCGTTTTCCCAATCCTCCCAACGTACGATTTTGAGAGAGCTCACATTGAAGACGAAGCCATAAGGGCGCTCGATCTTGGCGAGGGCGTCTTCGGCAACACGAGCTTGCCGAGTGGCCGCCTCAGATGCGACCTTGGCGTCATCCAAACTGAGCTTGATCACACGAAGCTGATAGAAGAAGAGTGCCGCTTGGACTGTCGCGACAACGACTTGCACCGAAGTGAAAATGCCACTCGCATCCTTGGTGAACCAACTGAGCAAGGGTTCGCCTGCTCTCGCAGACGGCATGAAGACCATTCCCACCGCGAAAGCGGCGACCGTGAGCAAGCAACCTATAACAACCTCGGGCACTCGGAACTTCATGCTCGCTCGTCTGTTGAGAGGTGCCATTATCCGTACCAGTAACGCAATCTAAGGATGCTGCACCAAACGGTGGTTCAATTGAATAGCTGGCTTCCAGCCCGATCCGTATTGGGATTTGGTTGCGGGAGGACGGACCTTCTCCCCGCGATGCGTCAACGAGATATTCCGCAGGTTGAGCGTGCTAACGTCTAATGGCTTCGCCGTCAGGTTGGCACCTATGCAGACAAGTAGGTGTGCCGCGCCTCGCAGCGGACGCCCCGTGAAGTGCTGGAACTGTGTAGTGCGTGGCGACTTTCCGTTGATCGCATGCGTCATTTTGATAGGACCAGATCGCCTTAGCGGTCGCAATATTCATCCAATGAGGCGGCCGACCCTCGTGTTGAGCCGCCGTGTCCGATGCCTCCGGATCTTCAGGGGTTCGGCAGTTCAAGGCCCGCGGCACACGGAGCGCAACAAGATGGATGGTTGGTTGGATAGTGACGGCAGCAGCTGTCTTCAACGAAGACCGCGACGATGACGAAGAATTCAGGCACATAACTTACGTGGTGGCGGTCGCCGTCCGGCGGAAGTGGTGAAGATGACCATCGCGGAATGCGACGCAAAGGCTGCAATTCTCAACTGCCTGATCGAAGAGGAGCAGTTGCAAAGACTTGGCGTGAACCCCGGCGAGCTTCTCGTCGTGCAACGATGACGAGATCAGTCCGATTACTTCGCGCCCTCGTCGTCATTAACGCGGCACGTCTGATCTCGTTCGTAAGCGCGAAGCCGATACCCTGGCTTCAGAGTTAGAATGAATGTGCGAAGAAGCCTCCGGCTTGGAACTTGGAACGGAGGTTTGGATGGGATTGGACAGCAAAAAGGACGTCCATTTGGGCGGCTCATCGGCGGGGTCGGTGAGCCGGCTGGAGGTTCTTGAAGGACTATCGGGGCGCCGCATGCGTTCGGAAGCCGAGAGAGCTCGGATCGTCGCCGAGAGTCTGTTACCCGGTGCCCAGGTGTCCGAGGTGGCGCGCAAGCACGGAGCGACGCGCTGGCATATTTACGATTAGCGACGCTGCTTTCGACAGCGAGGCATGTTGGCGCCGTGCGAGGCATCGCAGTCGACATTCGCACCGCTGGTCGTGGAAAGCGCGTTGGAGGAGCGTCAGGTTCCGGCGATCAAGCTTGAGATCGCGATCGGCGATGTCGTGCTGCGACGGACACAGCCATAGATGGCGAGCAGCTGTCCCGGGTGATCCGCGCAGTGCGAGCGTCACGATGATCGCGGCCGGTGCCGATCTGAAGATTTACATCGCGACGCGGCCGATCGACTCCGCTGTGGCCACGATGGGCTTGCGGCGAAGGTGCGGGAGATGCTTCGTCTCGACCCGTTCAGCGGCGCAGCCTTCGTGTTCCGATCGAAACGAGCCCAACGCCCGACATTCTGCATACAGTCTTCGAAGCGCGACAATTGCATATCCGTGGCTTCCCCGTTTTGGACGAACGCTTCAAGTCGCACCGTTCCGACGCGGCAAGGATTTGAAGTGCATCTACACGGAGGAACGCCGTGGGTTTATTCGTGAGGTACCCAACTGGATGTTCGACAAAAGCTATTGCTCCGGCATGGCGCTTGGACCGCCGTGGGTCAGTATTGAGGGGCTCAACGAATTTGCTGCTGTTCTGAAGCTTCTGGGCGCGACTCAGGCGTCGGGCGCACAATCCCGTCCTTCTTTGAAGAGGGAGAAAGGACGTGCGGAGAAAAAGCCAATATCGCGAGCCGATGCAACTGGGTCTGGATCTGCGTCTTCGGATTCCCCAGAACCCGCTGGGCGCCAATCCCAAAGGTCTGATCGAGGCGCTCGCCGATCTGTTGCTGGAAGCGGCTGGCGTCGAACCCGCTCAGATGTCGGGAGGTGACCATGAGTGTCAAGATCACACGTGATCACCTCGACCGCGCCGCCGTCGTCTATGTTCGCCAATCGACAATGTCCCAAGTTATGGGGAATCTCGAAAGCCAGCGGCGGCAATATGACTTGGCGCAGGCCGCGGAAACCGCCGGATTTAAGTCGGTGGCGGTAATTGACGATGATCTTGGCCGCTCAGGCTCTGGCAGCACTCAACGGCCCGGATTTGAGCGGCTTGTGGCGATGGTTTGTTCGGGTAACGTCGGTGCCGTTTATTGCATTGAGGCGTCGCGGCTGGCGCGCAATGGACGCGACTGGCATCACTTGATCGACCTATGCGCCCTCGCGGGCGCGTTGGTCATTGATCCCGACGGCGCCTATGATCCGCGGCTTGTCAACGACCGCCTGCTTCTCGGACTGAAGGGAACGATGTCGGAGTATGAGCTGAGCCTGCTTCGCCAACGTGGAATCGCCGCTCGGGACTCTAAGGCCAAGCGCGGCGAGTACCGCTTCATGCTTCCACCTGGATTTTGTTGGAGTGAACTCGGCAAGATCGAAATGGATCCCGACGAACATGTGGCGGGATTGGTTCGACTCGTCTTCACGAAGTTCCGCGAGCTCGGTAGCGCCCGGCAGGTCTTTCTTTGGCTGCGTGCTGCCGACATCAAAATGCCTGTGGTTCTAAAAAACGTTCAAATCTACAAGCTCAGCTGGAAGGCGCCGGCCTATCACACGGTGATGCAGATCCTGCACAATCCGCTCTATGCTGGCGCCTATGCGTTTGGCCGAATCGCCCAGAAGACACGGATCGTGGACGGTCGCGCCCGCAAGGTCAGCGGGTTCAAAAAGCCGCGGGAGGAATGGAATGTTCTCCTGCGCGACAATCATCCCGGCTATGTCAGCTGGCAGGAGTATGAGGACAATCAGAGGCTGCTGCTGGAAAACGCCCACATGAAGAAGAACTGCTCGCGAAAATCGGCGCGCGGGGGACGCGCACTTCTGACCGGATTGATGCGGTGCGGCCATTGCGGGCGGATGATGCGTGTGTTCTACGGCCAGGCCAAGGGGAATGCCCATCGTTATCAATGCCGCGGCGATGACGCCCATGTCGGCGCTGGCCTATGTATCGGCATCGGCGGGGTGCGGGTCGATCGTGCGGTCGCGCTGCAAATCCTTGAGGCCGTCTCCGATCGGGCTGTTGAAGCAGCGATATTGGCGTCCGACCAGGTTGAGCGCTCAAGACAAGAGGTCATCACGGCCGTCGAACGGGAGCTTGAAGTCGTACGCTACGAAGCGTCTCTTGCGGCACGCCGATACGAGCTTGTGGATCCGGCCAAGCGCCACGTTGCCCGCGAACTCGAGGCGCGCTGGAATGGCGCATTGGAGCGGGTTGCCGAGCTTGAAGGTCGTATAAAGGAGCTGCGCACCGCATCGGCGGAAAGTCCCAAGATCGACCGCGCCCTGCTTCTGCAACTTGCGCATGATCTTCCGCGGGTTTGGAATGCACCGTCCACGGACACGCGCACCAAGCAGCGGCTGGTTCACATTGTGGTCCGAGAGATTGTTTGCGATCTCGATGAGGACACCAACGAGGCCGTTCTGCTCATCCACTGGACCGGCGGCCGGCACACGGAGGTTCGCGTTGCTCGCGTTAAGACGGGCCGATATCCGGGCGACATGGCACCGACTGCCGTTGACGCACTTCGTAAACTCGCTGGTCATTGGCCTGATCGAGAGCTCGCCGTGTCGCTCAATCGGATGCGCTGCAAGACCGGCGACGGCGAGACCTGGACGACTGTTCGCGTGCGGGAAATGCGCGAACGCCTGGGCTTGCCGGAATACGACCCCGCATCGTCCGACGGCAAAATGATCAGCCTTGCGAAGGCTGCGGCACACTTTGGATTTTGCGTCGGATCAGCAAAGAGCTTGGTGCTGAAGGACATCTTGCCGGCCACACAAGCAATCAAGGGCCCGCAATGGTTGGTTCCTGTCGACGCGCTGAGCTCGGAAACAGTACGTATAGCGGTGCAGCGCGTGATCGAGCGTCGGCCGAGAAACTACATTGATTATCAATATGATAGAATGATCCGCCTACCCGGCATCTGACAAAGGGACGTACAATGAAACGAGCTGTCGGCGCTTGGAGCGGAAGACATAAAGTCCGCCGTCGAACGGATCGGCTCCAAAGGCCTCGCTCACCAGCATCGCCAGCGAGTCCATGCCGCGGCGGAAATCGACCGGCTGCGTCGCAATCCAGGTCGACAACCCAGCTCGAAGCCCGATCATCGACCAACCGTCCCGACCGCCGCCAGCACCTCGCACAGTGCCTCCCGGTCCACTGTCCCCCTGACACGGATGCGAATCGCGCCGACCTCGATCTCGATCGCCGCCTGCTCCTCACTCGGGCGCCCACAGCCGGTGATCGCGACCGGCACAAAGCCAGGTGGCATGCCTCTGTCCCCGCGCTCGCGACCTGCGCCCGCGTAGCCTGGCGACGCCAGAGAAACAACAGGCTTGGACTGATGTCGTGTCGCCGCGCCACTGCGGACACGCTTGCACCCGGCGCAAAACTCTTCGCAACAATCGCCGCCTTCGCATCGGTCGACCAGCGCCGACGTCGGCCCGTCCCGGTGATGATCTCGACACGCTGCAGCGTGTCGGCGCCGTGTTCGAGGATAGGCATATGCCTATCCTTATCGCTATCCTTACGACTATCCTTTGACATTGTGACCTCGCGACAAACCATTCCGCGAGATCTTCCTAGCCGACCAGATCAACCCTCAGCGCGTGGTCTCCGCATGACGCTCACGTTGAGACGCTGCGGATCCACCGGCAGCAGGTGAGCGCCTTCATGCTCAAGCATGGCCGCAGCTACCCCCGCAAAAAGGGCTGGACGATGCGCTATTTGCGTTGGCTCCAGGAACAACAGTTCGACCACCCCGCACATCAGATCGCGCTACAAGAAATGGTCGAAGCAGTTCGCGTCGCCAGGGACCGGGTCGACCGGCTCGACGGCAGTGGGCGCCATATCCCCCGGATATCGGCCCGTCTTAACGCGAGCAACGCGAACCTCCGTGTGCCGGCCGCCGGTCCAGTGGATGAGCAGAACGGCCTCGTTGGTGTCCTCATCGAGATCGCAAACAATCTCTCGGACCACAATGTGAACCAGCCGCTGCTTGGTGCGCGTGTCCGTGGACGGTGCATTCCAAACCCGCGGAAGATCATGCGCAAGTTGCAGAAGCAGGGCGCGGTCGATCTTGGGACTTTCCGCCGATGCGGTGCGCAGCTCCTTTATACGACCTTCAAGCTCGGCAACCCGCTCCAATGCGCCATTCCAGCGCGCCTCGAGTTCGCGGGCAACGTGGCGCTTGGCCGGATCCACAAGCTCGTATCGGCGTGCCGCAAGAGACGCTTCGTAGCGTACGACTTCAAGCTCCCGTTCGACGGCCGTGATGACCTCTTGTCTTGAGCGCTCAACCTGGTCGGACGCCAATATCGCTGCTTCAACAGCCCGATCGGAGACGGCCTCAAGGATTTGCAGCGCGACCGCACGATCGACCCGCACCCCGCCGATGCCGATACATAGGCCAGCGCCGACATGGGCGTCATCGCCGCGGCATTGATAACGATGGGCATTCCCCTTGGCCTGGCCGTAGAACACACGCATCATCCGCCCGCAATGGCCGCACCGCATCAATCCGGTCAGAAGTGCGCGTCCCCCGCGCGCCGATTTTCGCGAGCAGTTCTTCTTCATGTGGGCGTTTTCCAGCAGCAGCCTCTGATTGTCCTCATACTCCTGCCAGCTGACATAGCCGGGATGATTGTCGCGCAGGAGAACATTCCATTCCTCCCGCGGCTTTTTGAACCCGCTGACCTTGCGGGCGCGACCGTCCACGATCCGTGTCTTCTGGGCGATTCGGCCAAACGCATAGGCGCCAGCATAGAGCGGATTGTGCAGGATCTGCATCACCGTGTGATAGGCCGGCGCCTTCCAGCTGAGCTTGTAGATTTGAACGTTTTTTAGAACCACAGGCATTTTGATGTCGGCAGCACGCAGCCAAAGAAAGACCTGCCGGGCGCTACCGAGCTCGCGGAACTTCGTGAAGACGAGTCGAACCAATCCCGCCACATGTTCGTCGGGATCCATTTCGATCTTGCCGAGTTCACTCCAACAAAATCCAGGTGGAAGCATGAAGCGGTACTCGCCGCGCTTGGCCTTAGAGTCCCGAGCGGCGATTCCACGTTGGCGAAGCAGGCTCAGCTCATACTCCGACATCGTTCCCTTCAGTCCGAGAAGCAGGCGGTCGTTGACAAGCCGCGGATCATAGGCGCCGTCGGGATCAATGACCAACGCGCCCGCGAGGGCGCATAGGTCGATCAAGTGATGCCAGTCGCGTCCATTGCGCGCCAGCCGCGACGCCTCAATGCAATAAACGGCACCGACGTTACCCGAACAAACCATCGCCACAAGCCGCTCAAATCCGGGCCGTTGAGTGCTGCCAGAGCCTGAGCGGCCAAGATCATCGTCAATTACCGCCACCGACTTAAATCCGGCGGTTTCCGCGGCCTGCGCCAAGTCATATTGCCGCCGCTGGCTTTCGAGATTCCCCATAACTTGGGACATTGTCGATTGGCGAACATAGACGACGGCGGCGCGGTCGAGGTGATCACGTGTGATCTTGACACTCATGGTCACCTCCCGACATCTGAGCGGGTTCGACGCCAGCCGCTTCCAGCAACAGATCGGCGAGCGCCTCGATCAGACCTTTGGGATTGGCGCCCAGCGGGTTCTGGGGAATCCGAAGACGCAGATCCAGACCCAGTTGCATCGGCTCGCGATATTGGCTTTTTCTCCGCACGTCCTTTCTCCCTCTTCAAAGAAGGACGGGATTGTGCGCCCGACGCCTGAGTCGCGCCCAGAAGCTTCAGAACAGCAGCAAATTCGTTGAGCCCCTCAATACTGACCCACGGCGGTCCAAGCGCCATGCCGGAGCAATAGCTTTTGTCGAACATCCAGTTGGGTACCTCACGAATAAACCCACGGCGTTCCTCCGTGTAGATGCACTTCAAATCCTTGCCGCGTCGGAACGGTGCGACTTGAAGCGTTCGTCCAAAACGGGGAAGCCACGGATATGCAATTGTCGCGCTTCGAAGACTGTATGCAGAATGTCGGGCGTTGGGCTCGTTTCGATCGGAACACGAAGGCTGCGCCGCTGAACGGGTCGAGACGAAGCATCTCCCGCACCTTCGCCGCAAGCCCATCGTGGCCACAGCGGAGTCGATCGGCCGCGTCGCGATGTAAATCTTCAGATCGGCACCGGCCGCGCGATTACCTGGTGCCCAGGTGTCCGAGGTGGCGCGCAAGCTCTCATTCCGTCATCACCCAGGTTCCCGCATAGCTCACGCTGCCTGAGCGGCTCAGCGTGGCGCTTACGCCCCATTGCGGAAATGGTCGGTTTTAAGGGCGCGCGCCGTAAACCTTCGTATCGTTCCGTGGCCCCCTTGGATGCCCGACGATTACCTACGTTCAATTGAGTCTCTGATCGCAATCGTCCTAGGCTGCAGCGTTGGAAAAGCGGACAGGCTCATGAAGTAGGAGGTGAAAACGGACGATCGACGAACAGGGACGATAATACCAAGAGGAGACTACAATGCCCAATTGCTCCGATAATCTTGGATCTGGTAGAGCCGCGCGATGCGCAGGTTGTGATGGCACGTGTGGTCTCGTCCGGTACTACTCATGGCGCCCCATTTGTTCCAAGTAGTGTTTCGATCGCTTCAGAACGCGCCGGGCAAGTGACCGCGGTTGGCTACCCTGGCGCCACATCGCCTTAGACCAGGCGCCTGAGAACCGCGCGAGGGCTCTGTGATGTTCCAGACACAAGGAGAGCCGCGTCGCATGACCATTTTCACCGGATTGCTGTTCGAGATGATCTCCTTGTCCTGGGGGCCGATGTGGAGCGCGCTGGCGGTAGGCTATGCGGTGATTGGCTTGGATGGCCAAGTTTATCTGACAGATGCGGGCGCGGAATACCTAGCGTGGGCGGGAGCTTCAGCTTACAACGAGGCAAGGAATACTTACAAACCGCATAGACTTTGCTCCGCGCTGCCCAAACCATGACCGACCGAGCGATTGCGGGTCAGCTTAAAGCCCTAGCTGACGACTACCAGTGGCGAGCTGAGAAAGCGTCGCGTGTTGATGCTGCCAAAGCACTGGTTCGCTCACCTGCCAGCGCTGAACGCGATGCCCGTGGGGTCTCGTGGAGTAACGGCGTGTCTGGGCGTGAGCCTCAGGCCGATGCAAATTTGATTTCGGCGTTTGCGTTGACGATCGGCGGCGCGTTGGGTGCCGGCCTCCCGATGGCGTTCCTGATTATTTGGCTCTGCTCCTGAAATGTCCCTGACAGCGCCGCACCATGCATCACATTGATCTGGCTCGCATAACCATTCTCTGACATGTACATCGCTGCATAACTGCCAGCCAGACGTCCGGTCAGGTCGAACGTGCTGACGATCGGACCGTGGATTTCGTCGAGCATCGGGGCCGGCTTGCTGTCCATCGTGCGAATATACAAGCCACGATATTCGAAGTTATTGCCAGCGGGTTGTTGCCAAAGTCGAAACTTGCCTCGCCGAGAGCCTGCACGTTGCCACGCTGGGTGAATGTGTGATCCTTGCCATAGGCGAACATGACGCCGCGCGCATAGGCGCCGTCCGCATAGACACGGGTCCCGGGCAGGATTGTTATCGAATTGTTTCCGCCATCGACACGGATGCCAGAGCCCCCGGCTCCGCCTGAAAGCAGGTCGGCGCGCTGAACCACGGTGTTGCTACTGCCATAAAACGTGCAATCCTAGTCCGAGCGTGGCCGGGTTGTAGGTATTCGCGAGATAGGCGGTGCCGTCAGCGTTACGGGCGAAGAAGGGGTCATCATTCACCAGAGTCTGGCCGTTGCCGTAGATGGAGTAACTGAAGAAATTGCGCTGATCGATGATGTAGCCGAGATCCTGCAACGTTGCGATCTCCGCCTCCATCAGATAGGTGTAGTTCCGGTATCTCTGGTGGCTCATCAAACTGTTCTTATGCTCGGTATGCGACGCGAACGGTATATCCGGCTGACCATTCTCCCTCATCGCTCGCACCGGAATGCCGGGCATGGCCACCGGCTAGCACTTCATTCACATGCTTCCCGGCGAAATAGCCTTGATCGTGCCACAGATCAAAACCTCGTCAGCTGGCGAGTTCGCGCAGCCGGAACAATAAATCGCCTGTCCCGGCTTAGCCTGCTTGCCATTGTCATCGTACAAATGGCTCGTCCAAGCATTTATCGCGTCAGGGAAATACGGTGAGTGTGCAAAATAGGCGAAAATACTACTGCCGATACCGAGCTGATGTGCGCCCTCGTGAAACACAACGGCTGTCAGATTCGCCTGCGGCGTCATCGACAATTGCGATGGGATACATGCCTCGGATGAAACACCCGTCTCGCCGATTGTTATCATGCCATGCGCCCCATAGATCGGTTTGCCCGGATCCTGACCGGTGAGTGCCGCCTGCACCTTGGTGCCGGCACCCTGTATATCGCTGGACGTATGGATAGAGGCATGTGCGTTGTTATCGAGAAACCCGCCGATATTGACACTGGCCGGCGATTGACCATGTACGACCTTGATGATTTCAGCCCAATCCCGAATTGCCGCCAGTGATTGATCGATAGCGGTACGACAACCCCACCTCGTTTAAGTGGACGGGATGAGCGAGACTCGCGCGTGGATTTGACAACGCGAGGGACGCTCGTTCCATGCATCAAGACAGACATCAAGACAGGCATGATGCCGCCTCCTATCAACGGATCGAGGTGATCACAGGGGAAAGGCGACGGCGCAGTTGGAGCGATGCGGAGAAGGCGCGGATCGTGGCCGAGAGCGCCGATCCGGAGACGAGCATTTCCGAGGTGGCTCGACGCAACGGGGTGAACCGGGGACTGCTCAGTGTGTGGCGGCGCCAGGCGCGGCTCGCGTCGAGCGAAGCGCCGCAGTTCGTGCAAGTCAGGCTCGACGCCGCCGTCGAGGCGCAGCCGAACGCGATCGATAAGGCGCATGTTCTGACGGGGCCGGCCGAGCGGATCGAGGTGATGATCGCGGGCGCGACGGTGCGCGTGCCTGTCCGCGTCGACACTGCGACGCTGGAGCGCGTGCTGGCGGCGGTGAGATCGACGCGATGATCTCTTTCGGTCCAATGGTCCGTGTGTTCGTCGCGACGCAGCCGATTGACTTTCGTAAAGGCGTTCATGGCCTTGTCGCGCTGGTAGCGGAGGGATTGGGCGGCAAGCCCTACAGCGGTGACGTTTATGTCTTCCGATCGAAGCGATCGGATCGTTTGAAGTTACTGGTTTTTGACGGCTCGGGAATGGTTCTAGCGACGAAGTGGCTGGAGAATGGGGGCTTCGCCTGGCCACCTGTTCACGAGGGTACGATGCCGGTAACGGGGGCGCAACTGGCGATGCTGATTGAAGGTCTTGCGGAGTGGTCGCGTGTGGTCCCCAAGGTGACGAAGCGGCCGACGAAGGTTGCCTGAAGCGTCTTGTTTTGCTGGCGATTGTGAGTGTGTTCGTGTAGCTCTGCGATATGGCGCTTCGCCCCGAAGATCTCCCCTGTGACCCTGCAGCTCTTGCCGAGATGGTGTTGGCTTTCGAAGGCGAGAACGATGATCTGCGCGCAGAGATCGCCACGTTGAAGAGCCTGATCTTCGGCGCACGATCGGAGCGCTCGGCGATCGTCTGCGCCGAACAGATCGCGTTTGATCTGGAACCGACCGCCGGCTCACAGCTCCCGGCCAATGACGACAAACCGGACGCGCCGAGACCGAAGCGGCGCAAAGCGAGGCGCAACATCGGCGCACTGCCGGCGCATCTGCCCCGGATCGAGCGGGTGATCGAGCCGGCGTCCACGCGGTGCCCGTGCTGCACGGGTCAGATGCATCGGATCGGCGAGGAGAGCAGCGAAGCGCTCGATCGGGTTCCCGCGTGGCTGCGTGTGCTCCGCACGATCCGTCCAAAATACGCCTGCCGCTCCTGTGAGGGCGCGATTGTCCAGGCCCCGGCACCGGCGCGGCTCGTCGAGGGCGGCATGGCGACGACGGCGCTGATCGCGCATATCGCCGCGGCCAAATATGCCTGGCAATCGACGCTCTACCGCCAGACGCAGATCCTGGCGGGTCAGGGTGTCGTCGTCGACCGTCAGACGCTGGCGCGCTGGATGGGGAGCGCGGCGTGGCTGGTCAGGGGCCTCTACGATCTGCAACTGAAGACTATGCACGGCTTCGAGCGGCTGTTCTGCGACGAGACGCCGATGCCAGTGCTCGATCCGGGACGCGGCCGCACGAGGATCTGCCAGTTCTGGGCGCACGCGACGGACGATCGGGCGTGGAAGGGGCCGGCGC
Organism: Bradyrhizobium sp. USDA 3240; assembly: GCF_054063295.1. Taxonomy (NCBI): domain Bacteria; kingdom Pseudomonadati; phylum Pseudomonadota; class Alphaproteobacteria; order Hyphomicrobiales; family Nitrobacteraceae; genus Bradyrhizobium; species Bradyrhizobium sp. USDA 3240. The sequence goes on along the minus strand of NZ_JBSSGD010000003.1, from coordinate 205,065 downwards.
CGCCGGCGGTCGCCTACGTGTTCGCAGGTGGTCGCGGCAAGAAGGAGATCGTGGCGCAGTTGGCCGGCTTCGAAGGCGTGCTGCAAGTCGACGGCTATGCCGCCTACGCCTCGCTGGCGGGCGATGCGAAGATGTCGGGCCAGATCCAGCTGGCGTATTGTCTCGTTCACGCGCGCCGCAACTTCGTGAGGGTGCACAAGACGACGAACTCACCCTTCGCCGCGGAGGTCATCGAGCGCATTGCGGCCGTCTACGCGATCGAGGAGAGGATCCGCGGTCTCGACGCCGGGGAACGCCGCGCGACGCGACAGGCCGAGACGAAGCCGCTGATGGAAGCGTTGAGGATCCGTCTGATCGCGGTGAAGGACGGGATCTCCCGCCGCTCGACGCTCATCAAGGCGATCGACTACATGCTCGAACGCTGGCAGGGCCTGACGGCGTTCCTGGATGACGGGCGGCTCGAGCCGGACACCAACACGGTCGAGCGATCGATCAGGCCCATTGCGATCGGAAAAAAGAACTCGTTGTTCAGTGGTGACGAAGGCGGGGGCGAGACTTGGGCGATACTCGCTTCGCTTCTTAACACAGCGAAATTGAATGGTCTCGACCCCGAGGCGTATCTCATCGACGTTCTCGATCGCATGGTGAGCGGCGCCACGAAGACCAACCAGCTGCACGAACTTCTGGCCTGGAACTGGAAGGCCGCACGCGAAGCCGAAAAGCGGGCCGTGGCATGACGAAGCCGAAGCAACGGCGAGGAAAACGGGCCAAGACGACGATGGCGGACTATGCCATGTCGTTCGAACGGCTCGGGCAATGGATCAGCGAGCGCGCCAGGTCGCCGACGCTTCGGCATCCGCGGGCGACGTCGCTCTCCATGCTCGACGGCGCGGTGGCCGCGGTCGTTGCCGGGCCGGTCTCGATGGCGTCCGAGGAATGGGTGTGCCCGCTCCTCGGCGTAGATCCCGACGCCTTCAATCACGACACCGAGGAGTTCTCGGCGATCGCCGCCACGCTGATGCGCCACAACGCAATCAGCGAGACGCTGTCGACGGGACCGGAGAGCTTCGAGCCGCTGTTCGTGCGATCACCGGACGGCGAAGTCGACCCGCAGCCCTGGTGCATGGGCTTCTACGCCGTCATGAAGCTTCGGCTTCTCGTCTGGTCGCGGCTTCTCTCCCCGAACGGAACCGAACACCTTATGCTGCGGCCGATCTTGGTCCATTGCATCGACGACGCCGGTCGGCCCTTGCTACCCCCGGCCCGGCACACGCTGGGAACGCTGCCCGTCGCTCAAAACGTCCGGCGCGACATTCCCGTAGCCGTTGAGGCCCTGCGGCAGTTCTGGATGCCTATACGCTTCAAGCGCGGTGCGTAGGCCGTCCGCGCCAAGTCGTGGCCCTCTCGCACCGTTTACGATTGATCTATTTCCCCTCGCGACAGATTGCGCAGTGAAGCCTCAGGCTTCCTAGCCCGTCTTATTCATGATTGCCGGGCGGGGCAGCTGGAACATTTCCGGTCGGGGTGAAGGCGCGCGCGAACGCTTCGGCTTTTTCGCCGCTTTTCGACCCGACTTCGTGAACGCGTTGGAGGACGGCAGCGGGGTGACCGGGGCTCATGCCCCGCGCGTCAGGGTGCTTGCGGGACCAGAGCGTTTGCCAAGCCGCGGAACAGGTCGGCGTTGGGGCACGCCGCAGCGAAGGCGAGACGGACGCGGGTGGCGGTCTCGATGACGCGGGCTGCGATCTTGAGAAGCCTGAGCCTGATCGTGTTGAACTCGGCCGTTGCCAGATCGCGCGGCTTTGGGATGGCATCGCGCACGGCGAGGATGAGCCAATAGGCGGCGGTGTGGAAGACGAGGCGGACCTGGTTGGCGAGCGCCGAGCGGCAACTGGTGCGATCGGAGGCGAGCTGGGTCTTGTGCAGCTTGATCAGGTTCTCGGCCTGTCCGCGAGCGCAATAGAGGCTGTCATAGATCCACTCAGCCGAGCCGATATCCAGGCTGGTGACGACGTAGCGGACGTCGAGCCCTTGTTGGGTTGCCTCGATGCGGGCGACGACGCGGCGCTCACGATGCCAGGAGCCGGCCGCGTGGCGGGTCTCGGTGTAGCCGCGAACCACGATCTTGTTCTCGATCGCACGTTCGGTTCGAACTGCATCACAGACCTCGTCGACCTTTCTGGCGAGCGGCTTCGTGCCGGCTAGCGCGAAGATGTAATCGACGCCGTTTTGCTCGCAAAAAGTCATCGCCTCGGGGCCGGCGTAATGGCTGTCGCCGCGGAAGGTGATACGCGTATCGGGCCAGCGCCGGCGAATGCGCCGAACCAGGCGGCGCAGGTGTGCCCGCACCTCGCGGCCGCTCGGCGTCTTGCCGGGGCGCAGGATGACCGCAACAGGCCGGCTGTGCTCGGTGTCGTAGACGTGGATCGGCAGGAAGCAGTGTTCATCATAATGGGCGTTGAACAGCGAGAGTTGCTGACGGCCATGCACCACGTCGACCGTGTCGTCGATGTCGAGCGTGATTGCGCTCGGCGCTCGCGCGTAGCTGTCCATCCATAGGTCAACCAGCACAGAGCTCAGCCGGATCACCTCGCGCAGGTGTGGTGCATTCTCCAGGCGCGATAGGGTCGGCTGCGAACACAGATCCCGGCCAGTGTCCGGCAGTCGGCCGCAAGCCAGCTTGAACGCCGGATCGCCGCGTAAACGATCGAGATCATTGCCATCCTCGTAGCCACACGCGATGGCAAAGATGCGGGCGCGGATCATATCCGCAAGGCTGTGCACGATGCGTCCCGGATCGCGCCGCTCGGGGAATACGCAGGACAACTTCGCGGCCAAGCCGAGGCGCCGGTCCGCCATGGCCAGAAGCATGACGCCGCCATCCGACGTCAGCTTGCCGCCGTCGAACGAGGCTGTGATCTTCTTGCGGGAAACGGCTGGAAATGAGAACGGCAGACTCGTATCGTCGGTCATGGCGAGTGTGGCGGCCCGGATGCGCGGAGGGTGGGTGTCAGCAACCGAATCCTACGCCACCTCAGCGGCTTACGCCACGCTCGCCAGCCTCTCAACAAGCCGCTGATGAATAAGACGGGCTAGTTTCACCGCAACAGTAAGGGCCGTCGCCGGTACCGAATATCCGCACCCGCATGAACGGCACACCGTTCGAATCCCTGATATCGTAGGTTTCAATGGCCTGGCCGGGCGTGGCGAGTAACGCGTGAACTGCAACGGCTGTGGCCGTCATTGCGATTTTCTTGGTTTTTAAATCATAAACTTCCAGCTGGGGACTAGTTGTGCATCAGCGTGTTTTTGCTATCTCACTGCGACCGTGTGTGCACGTTGACCGCCCGCGACCTACCGCTGCGGGCGTCATTGGTGACATCGTAGGTTACGCGCGTGCCTTCCTGAGGCTCCGAGCCGAGTGGCAGCGCTTTAATATGCAGGAAGACATCGTCGCCCCCTGAGTCGGGCTTGATGAACCCAAAGCCGCGATCGGCGACCCACTTCGTCACTATTCCTGATTGCCTTGATCTCAACTTCCTTCCCCTCGAAGCTAAGCCGCCTCAGTTGGCGGCTCGGAGTGCTGTTGACCGGAGTCTCTATTGAGATGAGTGAGCTTCAGTGGACAATCCGACAAAGCAGAGGAACTGCAGGCTGTTGGCAAGTAGTGCAGCAAAAACCGAGCCAATCACCTGACGGTCCGCGCAGGCGCAGTAAACTTGACGCACGGCGCAAGGGGCACGCACGGTGGATGCTTTCTGTCTGAAAGCAAGCCAACACTTGTTCGGCGCCCGCCAACGATGTCGCGAGCTCGACATTGCATACGAAGTACGACAACTCGCCGCACGTATGCGTGAGATGAGCAAGGCTCCTAGCTAGGAGCTTGTCTGGATAGTCGCTGTTCAAATCTGGTCGGGTCTGATTCAACATTGGGCGATGAGCAAGTATTTTCGGCCTTGGAACGTCGATCAGACGCTGCTTCTGCCGCCGAATGTGCAGGACTTCGTGCCGAAAGGCCATGTCTCGCGGTTTATGGTTGATCTGGTGCGGGAGAGCCTCGATCTCAGGGAGATCATGGGCAGCTATGTGAGCGGGCTTGGGCAGCCGCCGTTTGATCCGCGGATGATGGTGGCGCTGCTGCTGCATAGCTATGCGAGTGGGCTGTATTCGTCGCGTCGGATTGCCAAGGCCTGCCGGGAGCGGAACGATTTTGTGATGATCGTGGCGCTGGATGCGCCGGATTTTCGGACGATCAGCGACTTTCGCAAGCGACATTTGAAGGCGCTCGGCGCGCTATTCGTGCAGGTTCTGAAGTTGTGCGAGACGGCCGGGCTGGTCAAGCTCGGTCATGTCGCGCTGGATGGTACGAAGATCAAGGCGAACGCGTCGAAACACAAGGCGATGAGTTATGAGCGCATGAAGAAGCGCGAGGCGGAATTGAAGGCCGAGGTCGCTCGCATGCTGGCGGCCGCCGAGGCGGCGGATGCCTCGGAGGATGAGACTTTCGGCAACAGCGACGAACTGCCGGACTGGACCGTCGACAAGCAGAAACTGCTGGCGAAGATCCGGCAAGCGATGGCGGCGCTGGAAGCGGACGCCAAACTGGCGGCGGAGCAAGAGCACCGCATCGAGGCCGAAAAGGAACAGCAGCGCCAGGCCGAAGGCCGCAAGAAGCCGGGCAAACCGGCGGCGCTGCCATCGGAGGAACCCAATCCCAAGGCGCAACGCAACTTCACCGATCCGGAAAGCCGCATCATGAAGTCGAAGGATAGCTTCGTTCAGGCCTATAATGCCCAGGCGGCCCGTCGATGCACATGCCCAGATCATTGTCGCGCAAGAACTGACCCAGCACGGCAGCGATCAGGGCCAGTTGGTGCCCCTGATCGAGGCCATCGAGAGCAATCTTGGCCGCAAGCCGCGGCAGGCCTCAGCGGATTTCGGCTACTGCAGCGAAGCCAATCTCGAAGCGCTCGACACACGCAGCATCGATGGCTATGTCGCGCCCGGACGCGCCAAGCACCCGACAGTAGCGAACGGAAAAGTCGGCGGCCCGCTGACACAGGCCATGCGAAAGAAGATCGACGATGGCGGCTTCGAAACACCCTACCGATTGCGAAAGCAGTGGTGGAGCCGGTGTTCGGACAGATCAAACAGGCAAGAGGCTTCCGCCAGTTCCTGTTGCGGGGCATCGAGAAAGTGCGCGCCGAGTGGACAATGATCTGCACCGTCCATAACCTCCTCAAGCTGTTCAACCTCGCAAACGCAGCCTGAGCCTGCTACTCTACAACAAATGCCCGTCACGAAAACATATCTGGACGGGCTCCTAGCACTACTTTGGCAGATTTATTCACGCCGTTGCTTTTCGCCGATTTGTCTTCTGCAGTACGGGCATCGCTGAGGTCGTGGTCGAACGATGAGTTCGACGATGGTTTGGCGCACGGCCGGCAGGCTCGGTTGAGGCGGAGGACCGCTGATTCTTTGTTTCCGCCCCGCTTGTGCGAGACGGCGATACTGGAGGAATGCGTAAGCGATCATGGTCATAAGAGCATGACGATGGAGGCCTTGCCAGGACCGTCCCTCGAAGTGATCGAGCCCCAGTTCCTCTTTCAACTGCTGATGGGCCTGTTCGCCACTCCATCGGGCTTTGATCGTGGCAGCTAACGTGCGCAGGTCCGTTTTGGTCGGCAGATTGGCGAGATAATACTTCGTCTCTCCCGACGCCCTGTGTTCACCGATGAGCCACGCTTCGTCTCCCGGAAGATGCTGCTGGCCCATGTCCTTGATCCGCTGCGGAGGTCCATCCGCGGTCCGCACGCGAACCGCGGCGAAGCGAGCTTCCAACCTCCCCTTGGTCCCGTTTCGCCAACTCACATTTTGCCACTTGGCATTGGCCAGCATGTCTTCGGCCGCCGTCGACAATACATCGGGAATGTGCCGCTTGCGGGGACGACCTCGACCGGCGACCGGCCAGATCAGTTTAACCCGGACCGGATAAACCTTCTGGTGACGAGGGATACCGACGGCCCAGGCCAGGCCGCGTGTCGTGAGCCCCTGACGGAACGGCGCGCTGAGACCGTATCCAGCATCTGCCAGCACACAGCCAAAGCGAACACCGGCTGCGATCACGCGATCAATCTCGGCCAACGCGATCTCTGGCTTGGTTCGCGCTACGCGATGCTCGACTGGAACACCGGCGCGGTTCAAACGCACCGGATTACTCGTCCAACTCTCGGGAACGAAGAGACGTCATGCCACCATGACCGGCACTTCACCCCGCGCAAGCGTCAGCGACACCAATGTTTGGCAATTGGCCGTCTTGCCGAGAGACGAGGCATATTGCGGAGCGACACCAACCGAACGATCGCCCTTCTTCGGCATCGCGGTGTCGTCGATGACCAGCACCGCATCTTTGCCGCCGACCAGGCGATCGGCCTAAACCAGCAATTCCGACTCCAATGGCGTCGCATCCCAGACGCCATCAGCGATGAAGTGGTGCAACTGGTTATAGTCACCCGGTGCCAGACGCGCCGCCATCCGCTGGATGCTCGTGCGATCGCCTGGTCCAATCAGTCCCGAGATATAAAGCGGACACATCCTTCGCCGAGCCCTGTGACCCAAGCGATCCAGGAATGGCTTGAGCCAGCGTCCAAGCTCGTCTTCCCACTTCGGCGTCGTGTTCACCATGGTCGGCCCTCCAAAAGCCGACCGCCCATGAATCATTGAAAATCCGATTCGGGAATCTGGAGGGTTCTGTGAGGTCGCGCTCACGCGAGGGCGCGGCAGGCGCTTATGACGCGACCTCATTGAAGCCGGATTGAACGAAGGCGCGGGAGGCTATTCGCGGTTTTGCAGCTATGGGGATTGTTCGAGATCGCCATGCCCGATCTGCTGGCTCGGCGCGTGAGGCAGAGACACAGGAGTGCGCATCCTGGAAGAGTTGAGATCAGACGCGCTTCGCCTGAGATCGCGATAGGCCTTTTGCTGCATCGGACGGTTGTTGTCGCGCAGTGTGACAGCACGGATTCGACATCGTCCGCGATGATCGAGACGCTGGGAGCGAAATGACGAATGATGATCGTCGTGCACGACATGACTTGGCTCACGATGTGTCGCATCGGAACGGTGATGTTCGAGGGCTGGAGCGTCTGAAGCTATGTCGAAAGCGCTCAATGATGCGCATGACGCCACCACAATCGGGACAGGCAGGAACCTCGGCCCAGGTTTGAGCCTCCGAATCCACAGGCGACGGCTGGCCATCGTTTGGGGCTGTTCGCTCATGATCGAGAAGTTCGCGGCAAAGGGCGAGCTTGGCAGCGCGATGGCGGTTGGCCATGAAGCCGAAGTGGCGGATGCGGTGGAAGCCGTCAGGCAGCGTATGAAGCAGGAAACGGCGAATGAACTCATCGGGCTTGAGATTCATGATCTTTGTCGCGCTGTTTTGGCGATAGTCCTTCCATGAGAAGGCGACATGATCGTCGTCGAGTGCGACGAGCCGGCTGTTGGCGATCGCGACGCGATGGGTGTAGCGGCCGAGATAGGCCAGGACCTGTGCGGGTCCGCCGAAGGGCCGCTTGGCGTAAACAACCCAGTTGATGCGTCGCATGGCGTCGAGGTGGGCCGCAAAGGCAGCCGGCTCGGCCAGAGCTCCGAGATCGCCGAAGAAACGCAAGGCACCGGAGTTGAAGGCTGCCGACAGACGTTTGAGAAAAAGTGTGCGAAATAGTCTGGACAACGGTTTGACGGCCAGGAAGAAGTTCGGTCGGCAAGCGGTCCAGCGCGCGCCATCGGGCGAGAGGCCGCCACCCGGAACGACGCAATGGACGTGGGGATGATGCATCAGCGTCTGTCCCCAGGTGTGGAGGACGGCGACGCCGCCGATCGCACCGCCGAGCCGGCGTGGATTGGCGGCGAGCGTCGTCATCGCCTCGGCGGCAGCCTTGAACAGGATGGCATAGACGACGGCCTTGTTCTGGAAAGCGATCGCGGCGATCGGTGCGGGAAGTGTAAAGACGACGTGGAAATAGGGAACCGGAAGCAGGTCGGCTTGACGCGCGGCGAGCCACGCGGCTCGGGCTCTCCCCTGACACTTCGGACAGTGCCGATTGCGGCAGGAATTATAGGCAACGCGTGTCGTGCCGCAGTCGTCGCAAGCCTGCATGTGGCCGCCGAGCGCCTCGGTCCGGCACGCAACGATCGCGCTCATCACGCGCCGCTTGACCCGCCCCAGATGACCGGCATGTACACGGCGATAGGCGTCGCCATGCCGGCACAGAATATCGGCAATCTCGATGGCGGGCCTGTTGGAGCGGATGTCGGAGCGGGTCATGACCCGCATCCCGCTGCGGGTCATCCAGGTGGCGTCACCTCCAGCGACAGGCGATCGAGCGGGCTCTGCGTCGCTCGGATCGTATCGGTGGCGACCTGCGTGTAGCGCGCTGTCGACGACAAATTATTGTGCCCGAGCAAGACCTGGATGATCCGGATATCGGTTCCGTTCTCGAGAAGATGTGTCGCGAAGCTGTGGCGCAGCGTGTGCAGCGTGACGCGCTTGGTCAGGCCCGCAGCCTTCACCGCCGACCGGCAGGCGGCATGCAGCACGGTCTGATCGATCGGATGATCTTCGTCACGACCAGGGAACAGATAAAGCCGCGGCCGGGCGAGCCGCCAGTAGATGCGCAGGATGCCCAGCAGCTGGGGCGACAGCATCACGTTGCGATCCTTCGCGCCCTTGCCGTGGCGCACCTGGATGACGCCGCGGGCGCTGTCGATGTCTTCGATCCGCAGTCCCGCAACCTCCGAGGCCCTGAGCCCGGCCGCATAGGCGGTGGTGAGCGCGGCGCGGCTCTTCAGGCTCGATACCGCTTCAAGAAACTGAACCACTTCGTCGGCGCTGAGAACGACCGGCAGCTTGCGCGGTTTTCGCGCATAGGGAATGCGCTCTGGGATGAGCGCCTCGCCGAGCGTGACGCCGTAGAAAAACCGTAGCGCACAGACGATCTGGTTCAGCGCCGGCCATGAGATGCCGGTCGAGACCAAATGCACCTGGAAGGCGCGGACGTCTTCCAGCTCTAACCGGTCAGGCGATCGGCCAAAAATAGCGGCTGAACTTCGAAACCGCGCTGATGTAGGATCTTTAGCGTCGCCGGCGACAGATTGCGGACGGTCATGTCTTCGATCATGCGGCGGCGAAGAGGGCTCAAATCGGCCATCTCGATACTCCTGTCTGAGGGGGTGGGCTCCAACACCCACATCCTCTCAGCCAGGAGGCGATCTATGCCACCTTGCCCCCTACGCCGCGGCAGCGGCTTCGTTCAATCAATTTGTGGCTGCTTGCGAGCAATCTGCCGACCGCTAATATACTAGGTCCCTTCAATGACGGATCGATTGTGAATGCTTCGTTGACGTGCGACTCGGTACCGGCGCTGCAACCCATACAGGATTTCGCGATGCCCATCATCTCGTGAGCATCAGCCAGATTGTGATCCAGGGCCAAGGCTCGCTTGCACTCAGCCACGCCTTGGGTCACCCGCTTCGTAATAAGCGCGCTCGATTGCACAGCCGGTGAGTGTCTCGGTGCGGTCAACAACGTCCCGCAATATGTGACAGTCGAGGGCGCGGGCAAGCCGAGGGTTGGGTGCGAGAGTGAGCAACGCGTCTTCCGACCCAGCATGCTGGCAGTAGAGTTGCCGACGCCATATTGGCTTTTTCCGGTCCCGGTCGTTGCAGGCCGCTGCGGGATGACTGCCGATTGTGCTCGCGAGAAGGTATACTCTGACGATTCGTTCAACCCAGTCGGAGAATGCCAGATGGCCAAAAAGCCACCGTCTACCTCGCCCTTCAAGACCGTACACCCAATCACTTCATCGAAGATCAAGCGCCTTGCAGGCGTTGCGACGGCCACGCCGAGCAAGCTATCGAACAAGCAAACCCAGGAACTCGGAGCATCCGTGCTGCGACACATTGAGCCGAGAGGCGGTAAGGTGAAGTAACAGTATAAGCCCTTTTTCATTTGAGCATTAGCTGGGCCGCGCGGGCCATGTCCGCTCGGTCTACCGCTTTCGGTAGGTTGCAACCCTCGGCGGGGGTGTGCAACCTGCCGGGACTTTGATCCCCGCGGAGAGGCGTACGCCCATGAAGCGAATGTCGGCCCGTGAAGCGATCATCGCTGTCTCCCTCTTGGTCGTCTTCGCGCTTGCGATTTGGTTTGGCGCTATGCCGTGAAGGCCGAGCACGCGGCGATCGGCCTCGATGGCCACACTTCGACCGTCAACGAAAAATAGCCGGCAGGCTCGGATGTATGGTTTGCCGGGTGTCTGAGTCGGCCGCTGTGCCTGCCACTCAGGCGGCTTCACACTCTTGCGGGAGCGGGCGCTCCACCGCGACCGGATCACGGTCGATAATCGTCAAATAGGCGCGCTCGGTCTGATCAGGAGCATATTGCCCTTGCTGCCGATCTCGCAGGATCGGCCAGCTTTACAGAGAAGCGCAGGGCAAATCCCTCCTGCGTCAGTCCGACCTTCTTCCGAATCCTGGCGCATCTGCAGGACATGGTCCCTGCCTACATGTCCGGGCGCGAAGATCTTGCCGAGATCGCCGAGTACATCGCGAAGAAGCGGGAAACGGTGAACGAGACAGAATCCTGCGCAGCGCGTAGGGCGCTTGCCAGCGCGCTACTTTTGGTCGCCATTTTTGCGTCAAGGTTGTGCGGGATTAGAGTCCGATATAATCGCGTCAGAGAGCCTGGGAATGCGTTCCCCGACAAAGTGTCGCCGCGTGGCATTGGAGGTTAGCTATGAAACCACGCGCCGCTGGGGACGGAAATTCGGCAACGTGCTCTCTGACCGCGTCCGCCAGCGCGCTCTCGATCGCGGGCGGACAACATTGGCTCTGGTGCACTGTCAATCACAATGGCTTCGTTCTCGACGTCTTAATTCACCCGATACTTCTTCTCGATATAAGCTCAAGCACATCTCAATCTGGAAAGTGTGACGAACTGCGCCAAAGCATCCGCCCGCTCAGCGCTCAGCACCGCCGTCGAATCGACCTTGTCTTTTCGACCGCAGCAACTGATTTTAGGGAGCTTTGGCCTCCACAAAGACCACTATTGCTATTTCTTGACGAGCAAAGGGTGTGCCAACGAAGATTGCGCAGTGAATGCTCAATGGCGATAGAAAAGGTGTGCCTCGCTGGTGCGGGCTTCGATCGCGTCGGCCTTGCGGCAACGGCGCCGACTGAAACAGTGTCGATGACGGCGCCAAAGGGATTTCATCCATGTCTGAGCTGCAGCGAAAGAGTCGCTTGCACGGGTCGATGATTGCGGAGAGGATAAGGTCAACATGACGCCGCCGCGGCCAGGCCTGAGTGCAAGGACCACAACCTGAGTAAGTCGCAAAGCAGACAAAGCCAACACAAATACGGTACGAACTGTCGACTATTGCCTGGCACGAAGAATGCTGACCCTCGACGTGCCGAGGGCACCCTCCCTCAGGCATGGCTACCATCGCAAGTTGAGGCCGTGGCTGGCCAGTGAGGTTAGCGGCGCGTGACATAAGCCAAGGACGGCGTCTGCTCGGCCGATACCGACGGGCGTCTTGTCACGTCGCTGCTAACTTTCAATGCTGCGTAACAGCGTGTTTGTGATCCGCGTAGGATTAGTGCCTCACAGAGAGAACAGATGGATCCGGGCGGCAGGTAAAAATTCCAAGAAAACGCGTGCTGTGGTTCTGTCTCGGCCTCTTGCTGGTCTGTGTGGCTGACTCGGCCCTCAGAAGCAACGGTGTTCGCGCCAACGACAATCCCCTCATCCATAAAGTCAAATCGATCTGGCGAGCGCAGAACGGACAGACCGTCGAACGCATTATCTCGAAGCTCTCGAAAGTAGCGCACTTGGTCCCCCAAACCTGGGGCATTGCTGGAGGAGGATGCTTGACACCTTGCTGGCTCGAAAAAGCAGGTGGATCGAAGTCGGGAGGTCTTGGAGAGAACCGGCCGATGCCAACCTTACTCCCAGTGCTCTCAGGGATAGGAACTTCTCGCAGATCGCAGTGGGAGCAAACCCCGGTTGATAATTGCTGTGGGACGACCGAGCGATTTCGGCAATGCGCGGGCGAGGGAGCGAGATGTCCAATGAGGACAGGCGTACTATGACGCGCCGCTTTCGGAGCCGGCCGAGCGGCAGCGTAGAAGAGGTCCGCTAAAATGAAGCAAATCGCCGCACAAGGAGCCGATCGGAATCATGATGCCAGCGTGAGCATGGCGGAGGTTTGCAACTTGATTGATATCAAACCACGGAGTGATTTAGCAATGAGTCCAGACCAGAGCGAGACACCACGAAAATCCGGCAAGGGCAACCCGAACGCGGATCGGCAGAGCGACGAAACTGCACAGCAGAGGCGGAAATCGGGTCAACAAGAGGGCCCGCCGCCAGATCAATTGCAGCACACGCCGAAGGAGATCGGCGCGCAGTTCGCGTCAACTGACACCTCTTCGACTGACACCTCTTCGAACGGCCGGATCGTATCAGCGGAAACAACGCCGGTCAGCTATCAAGAAATCGCAAAAAACTATGCTGACTATGTCAAAAAATCCTTCGAACACACCAAGTCGTTTTTCGAGAAGTTGGCGGGCGCGCGATCGTTTTACGAAGCTCTTGAGCTTCAAACCGATTTCCTGAAACAGACTCATGAAACTCTCATTGCTGGCTCTCAGAAGATCCATAGGCTCCACGGGGAATTGGCCAAGCAGACGATAATGCGTTTGCAGGGGTTAGGGCCCAAGACAAACCTGCCACGCTCTACAGACGTGCGACCGGGACAGTAATCCTGCGAAACAGCGAGTAACGCAAATCGCGGTTCCGACGATCGTGGCCGGCTTGCGCTGGAAGTCGTACCTTCGCGGCGGATGATCCTGGAAGGACCGGGAGTTTCCGCCAAGCTCAGCGCGCCTCTGCGTTCCGGAGGAAGGCGTTGGAGAGGTGTCATTCGCTTTGCGGCCGCAAGCAGCCTCCTGTCATCGAGAAACCGATGGAAACCCGTTTCGAGCTGGACGTCGTCGTGCGTCAATTGCGCGAACGAGCCAATGAGGTCTCTGCTCAGTTACTATTCGACATTCGCTACGTGCTGCAGATAAAGCCGCGGTTTGGTCCTAAAGTCGAGGATTACCTCAAAGTCAGAGGCAGTCCGGCATCCAAATGCTGCAGATATCCAGGGTTCGCTTTGGAATTCGACAAAGTTGCTGAAGCCCAGCTTCGCTAGGGCGGCGTTGTCGTCCGGGCCATGCACCTATGCAAGCCAGTAGTTGTTGGGACTCGGATTGCCGTGTCAGGCTGTCGAACGCAGCGGGCCGAATTGTGCAGGTTGATCGTGTCCCCGGAGTGCACGCTCCGTCCTCGCGTCTGGAGCTGTGTAGTGCGCGGCGACCTACCGTACCTAGGCTGCGTGATTTTCATGGGCCTGGTCTCCATCGGCATCATAGTAGTCGCAATACTTATGCAATGAGGTGAAGACAACGCCTACTTCGCGTTCCCGGAGCGCAGCAAGATGGACGGTTGGTTAGTGACTGCTGCTGTCTTCAAGGAAGATGGCGACGACGAAGAATTCAGACACGTAGTATACGCGGTTGCCGTCGCTGACCCGGCGGAAGCGGTGAGGATGACGATAGCCGACTGCGGCGCAAGGGCCGGAATGCTTAACTGTCCGCTTCAAAAAGAGCAGTTACAAAAGCTCGGTTTGGAGCCCGGCGAACTGATCGCGATACACGATGGCAATCATCCAATCCCCGCGCCCTCTCGGCGTCATTAGCCACGTCTGGTTTCGTTCAAACGGCGTCGGGTTGACTGCGTGCATGTCTGAAAGTCGCACGAGAAGTGCACCGGGATTGCGCCGTTTACTCTCCGGTCGTCTGGCACGCGCGTTGCTGAGCAGTCTATGGCTTGGCCGCTTATTGATTGACCCTCGTGAGGGCCAGGTCTGTTTGAGGTGCGACGGCGTGCGGGCGGTCGTCAGCAGTCGCCCGCACGCTTTTCCGTCGCGTCGGCCTCACTGTGCTCTGTCGATACCGCGCCGTTTGGCTCTACTTCTGCACGGTGCCGTGGCATGCGAGTTGTTGAGAGGCTTATCGGCTTGGCTGTTTATCTTCACGCAACACGGACCAAGCTTGACGTAGCAAACTCCGCGCGGGCGGTCTCCAAATGCCCGCGCGTTCTTTCGGAGTCGCAGGCCGCGCGGCCGGCCACAGGGGGGCTGTGGAGATTGTTCCGTGACCCGTGATGAGGCTTTAAAGAACGCGATAGAGGCGCTGAAGGGATGGTCCGAAGGAAAGGCCGATACGAGCGTCGTACTTGCCGCGATTGCGGAGCTTATGGCGACCAGGCCGCCACCAAGGCCGCCTTCAAAACCGGAGCTTTCTTCATAAGGAATGTGTTGCAATGGACAGGCTGGAATTTATACCGGCTTTCGAGGCAGCTATTCGCTCCGCCGACCCTGAGAAGCTGGCCGCACTTCGGGAGATCGTCCGCCAGCAAGGAGGCCCGGACGAGTTCGCGAAGACGAGCACAGAGCTTGTACGCAAACATCCGCTTACACTCTTTAGGTCGATCAAGATCATCTGCGACGCGGCGCATCAGGAGCCTCGCTCATGAGAGGGCAAGCCGATGAACGGTAAGCTCGACAATCGCGCTTTGTTCGTTGATGACTTGGTCAGGGTGGCTGCGAGCGATGACAGATAGCAATGACAACATCATCCCGGACGTCGGACCGCCTTCCATCGACCTGACCGGAATTACATGACAGCGGTTCAATTGGCCGCGCACTTCAAGATTACACCTGCAACGATCGTCCGTTGGGCGGAACGGCCCAACTTCCATGCGCGAGCACTTCCGCCGGAGAGGCAGCTTGGCTTGTGACAGACGTGCAAGAATGGAACCGCCAGCGTAAACGCGCATACCGCGCCGCGCTGCGAGCCCAAGAGAAGGCGGTCGAGACGGCCGTGGAGAGAGCTCGTCACCGCCAGCGCTTAATCGCCGCGTTTGCTCGCACATGTCCGCCGCAGGTCGGGCGATCGGCTGTTCCGCTGTCGGGCGCGCCTCTTTCGCGCAAGATGATCGTCCAAGCGGATGGTTCCCTTGCGCCTGCGCCCAGTGAGCAGCATGACCGGCGCACGATGCCCAAAAATAGCCGCTGATCGTACCAGATCGGCGACCACAGAGAGGGCGCACGCAGTTAATCGCATGCGCTACAGTCGATCCACAGCCCAACGCCGCCCGCTTGAAATACATGCGGACGGCGTTGGCTCTAGCCCAGGAGGGTGTATGCAAAATCCTGACTTGGACAAAGTATGGATGAGGGGGCGCGCCTTCGCCATCCGTATGACTCCGGTACTCCCCAATGAGTAGGGGAGCTGTGCCGCGAGGTCTAGGGTCGCGGGCGACTAAGTTACTCCGGCCTCAGCCTATGCCGGGGCGACCCGGACAATGGTAACCGAGTCGAGTGCGGTAATTGATGGAGCCGGCGCGGAGATCGCCCCGCATGTCGTTGGTGGCGTGAAGCTCCATGGCTAAGCGTTCGGCGTTTAGGACTTTAGGCGCCGATTCAGCGCTTCAGCCAAGCGTCGTTCGAAATCGGCCTTACGCTCCGCAATGGGGCGATCGAAAAAGTTGTCACGGACAACAATTCCGCGAGCCTCGTCTGCGTCGATATGATCGATGTTGCAGTCCTTGAACGTGCAGCCGGTGAAGGCGAGTTGTTCGGCGCTGCTATCAAGCACGATGGTGCATTTCACGAAGGTGCAGCCATCAAAGCGGGCAAAATGAACCTGGCCGCGGAAATCAAATATCTCGGCGTGAACGGTATCATTCCAGAATACGCTTCTTCGTGGATATCGGTCACTGTTTCGCCTTTTAGCCCTCCGTGCCGCTGAGTTGCCTTCCGTCGAGCCCTTCGACACGCACCGTCAAATACCTTGAACCGACCGCGAAGCTGTGGGCCAGCTTGACGCTCCCGAACTCCTCGGCGAAGCGTGAGGTTCGCGACCGCTTCAAACTCTTCGGCAGCGAGATTGCGGCCGCGATTCCTGTTCAATTCGCTGAGCAAGTCTTTACGGTCACGCCTCACGTTTCTTTAGCCCGTCAGTCATTGCTCGCGCGCTTCACCGGCCTAGTTTGCACGTCGTTCTCACCGGAAGATTGTCGATCAGTGAGCGGCGCCTTGAAGAGCGTTTTGGTCGATCCTGCGCCATTCCAGATCGACATCGGGAAGATCTCTCGGAACCAATGTGGCAGTGAGGCTCCGCAATTGCGATGCCGCACGCCTGTATGCCTCCGACAAATCCAGGGCGACGCGATGATCGTTTTCCGAATGCAGTTGCTTCCCCCAAGACTTGGTAGTTGAAGTTTGTTGGATAGCGCCCTTTGATAACCAATGATCCGATGGCCTGCAGGCCGAACCTGCAGGCCGAAAGGCAAGCCCAGGTTTGCCGGAAAAGGCGCGGATTCCGGCGAAAGTTGCCTCGGGCTGTTGCGACAATAGAAGCGGTAGGACACACGATGCTCCGCACTCTCTTTCTGATCGCCTTAACGTTTGTCGTCACGACAAAATCGGATGCTCAAGGCACCGACGCCAATCCCATCTATCTTGACCAGGGTGTGGATTGGACCGCGGCAGCGAGAGCTGACTTCTATTCGCGCGATCAGGGCTCGCGTTTGATTACGTTGTCTTGGATGCAGGCGCTGAAGCAAAGGAACGGACAGCCATTCCTCGCGGATGGTTTGTCACGGTACGGCTATCTACCGAATCCTGCAAACACGGCCAATCTTCCCGTCGGCTTTCACGCTTCTGGCCCTCAAGACTTCCAGGTCGTCGGAATGACCTGCTCAGCCTGTCACACGCGCCAGATCGAAGCTGATGGCAAGATGTATCGGGTGGATGGCGGTCCGGCGTTTGTAGACTTCTACGCATTGCTTGGCGATCTGGACAAGGCTGTGGGCGACGTGATTGCCAGTGACAGCTCGTTCGCTCCGTTTGCTGCAGCTGTCCTGCGGTCCACAACGCCGGACGCGGCCGACGTTGCGGATCTTCGTCGGCAGGTCGAGGGGTGGTACTTGCGGTTTCACACGCTTATTGTGCGCGCGCTGCCCAAGACCGGCTGGGGAGTTGGCCGTCTGGACGCTGTGGGGATGATTTTCAACCGCATATCCGGACTGGACATAGGCCCGCCGCCCGACTTCATGATCCCGGGAAACATGAAAACCGCGGACGCTCCCGTGAGATACCCATTCCTCTGGAATTCGCCGCGGCAAGATAAGACGCAATGGCCTGGCTTCGCAAAAAATGGAAATGACATCTTGGGGCTGGCTCGGAACGTTGGCGAGGTTCTGGGAGTATTCGCTACGTTCGAGCCGAAGCGCCAGGGCGCGATCATCAATTTTCTTGACAATAATTCCACCAATTTCGACGGCCTGAGCCAGCTTGAAAACCTGGTGAAGCGGATCGGCCCTCCGAAATGGCCCTGGACGATTGACGCTGCTTTAGCCGCGCGCGGCAAAGCGATTTTTGAAAGGGATTCCGCTGAAGCGGGATGTAGCGGTTGCCACGGGATAGAAGACGGAGAGCAACGCTTTCCATTTGTCAAAACATGGCGAACTCCGGTCCAGAACGTTGGTACCGATACACGAGAATACGACATCCTCGCCTGGAAAGCGAATACGGGCGTGCTGAAGGGAGCGTACATTCCCTTCGCGACCGCCCCCCTAAAGGAGAACGATGAGATTCTTAACATTCTTGCGACCTCGGTCATTGGTTCGATCGCGGAACACCTGTTGGCCGGCGGCGCCCCTTCAACCAATGCCCGGGTGGCAGCGGCGCCAGATCCGGGCTCGTCGGACACACCGGAGTCTCTGGGGCTGGTGCGGCTACCGCCAACGCTGCAGGATCTGCTAACGGCTTTCGATACTGTCAGCACCTCGGAAGCAATCAAGAAGGCCAGGCGGCAGGGAGCAGAACGAGCGTCTCACGCTCAGCTCCCTCCGTGGGGCTCCTACGAGGCCCGTGTTCTGCAGGGTATTTGGGCCGCCGCACCTTATCTCCATAACGGCTCGGTCCCGACGCTGGCGGAATTGCTCAAGCCATCAGGGCAGCGCAGATCGCAGTTTAGCGTCGGACGGAAATACGACATTGAAAACGTTGGTCTTGCTGCTACCCAGGAGCCGCTGAGCGACACTCTATCCGTGACGGACTGCAGCAATATCAACTCTGGAAATAGCCGATGCGGCCACGAGTACGGGACAAGTTTGAGCGATCAGGACAAAAAGGCGTTGCTTGAATACCTCAAGACACTGTGACCCGCTTAGGCGCCCCTCTTTGACCGGCTTCCAGCCTGCTGCCGGTTCCAGTATCGTTTGCGCAAAAGACCCTCATTCACCGAGTTCTCGCTGCCGGCGCGAGCATTGGAGTGGACATCTGATCCAGCGCAGCTGCTCAAGGTCGCACAAGTGATGGCCCACCAACGTTTGCCCCTCTGCCGTACGCGTCGCTTGTGTGTAAGAAAAGAGGTTCCACATGCTCCCAAGCTCAACAGTGCATCACAAAGAATGCGTTCGCTGTGGTTCTGGATTAGTGACCCTTGAGTGGCACGAGCTCGTCAACGCGAATGAAGCTCAAGATCTTTGGCGCTGCTGGAACTGCAAACACCAGTTTGTCTCCGTCGTCACTTCAGATGAGAGGGAGCCCTCAGCCGCAGAGATCACAAGACCATTCTTTACGAGCCTGCTGGTGTGACCAATGACGCCGGAGCAGGTCGACCTTGTCAGGACTGCTAGGCCACGCCGTGCCCGGCATCAGCGGGCGCTATATCGGCGAGCTAGCCATGCTGCGCTCGACTGAGTTACGCGAGGCGCAAGAGAAGATCAGCGCTCACGTGTTCAAGCTTCTCGGGTTGAAGCTTCCACGGGGTACGATGAGGGCCGCCGGCTAAGTCGGGGGCCTAAGCACGGACGATCTAATCCAATCTGCCAGGTGAGCGGTCACTTGATACTCGCGCGCTTTGCGCAATATCGCGTCGCGCTTTGCGCATGCCGGCATTTGGTCAGCGCGGCTCCTTAAGCGCGCCGCCTCTTCCAACAGGCGGTCAGTAAGGGGCTTTGTTAGCTTGAAAAGCCTCCGGTGTTTGGTCATGCACGTTCTCCCCGGATGTGTACCTTAGACCATGCGATCTCTGCCGAGAGAAACCTATGCTGGGTCGCTGGCAACACGATACGCGGGCGGGTTGGAGCGGACCGCCCGCGCTAGTTCTCACTTTGACGTTAGTGTCCCGCGACATCGGGGCCAAGCAACCAAGCCCAGCAACTAGCGTGCCAAACAATCGCACGCGGCCCGAAAAGGCTCTGGTCAGCCGTGCCTTGAGGATTGGGGCGGCTCGATCCTAGCCGGTATCAGGACGCCACGTCCGCGAGATCAGCGGATCAATCCGATCATCGTATATGGTCACAAGCTCGCCGGCTCTTAGGCCAAGGCCCTTCAAGTCGGCTTCGCGGAGTTCGGAATTCGAGATCGCTGCTTCGCCCGCGCTGGCCGCCAATGAAGCCTTTACTGCTTCTGCCGCATCGGCGATTGCGACCGCATAGGTTACATATCGAAGCTTGCCGTCGTCTTTGGGGACGCCGATCGTAACCATCCATCCTGCTGCCATCACTCCTCCGATATTCAAGACAGGCGGTTACTCTACGCATTCACCCCTAGCAGCCACCTCCCAATAACGGCAGGATTGCAAATCCGTGGCGGCCCAGTCCGCAAGATCACGGGACTCTCTTCCATGCGTGGCGCGAGCTGCGCTGGACTGCGACTTGGAGGAACGCCGCAGTGGCGAGCAAGTTTGAGCGGATCGACACTGTCGCGCGGCCGGTCAGGCGGCGGCGGTTATGGGCTGACGGTCAGTCGGTTTGGCGATGACCTCGATCCCGTCGTTGAATGTCACACCGAGAACGAGTTTTGGCAACTGGTTGTGGCCATCGAGACGACGCCAGCTTTTCTGCGCGGCCTCAAGCAGTTTGAAGACCATCGCGAGCGCCGTTCTGTTGGACAGGCAGCCCTTCGATCGGATCGTGCGGTGGCGCACGGTAGCGAAGGTGCTTTCAATGGGATTGGTGGTCCGCAGGTGTTTCCAGTGTTCGGCCGGGAAGTCGTAGAACGCCAGTAGCGTGTCCCGATCCTTGCTCAGGCAGTCGGCCGCCTTCTCGTATTTGGGCGTGTAGCTCTCGATGAAGGCGTCGAACGCCAGCTCGGCGGCGGCCTTGGTTTCGGCCATCCAGATCTCCTGCAACGCGCGTTTGGCTTTAGGCTGCTGGCTCTTCGGCAACTTGGCGATCACGTTGGCGGTCTTGTGTACCCAGCAGCGCTGCTCGCGCGTTTTCGGCCAGACCTCGCCGGCGGCCTTCCAGAACCCGAGCGCGCCGTCGGCGATGGTGAGCCGCGGCGGCACGCCGAGCCCGCGCCGCTTCAGGTCGAGCAGCAGATCGCGCCAGTCCTGCGCGCTCTCGCGGGCGCCATCGGTGAAGCCGACCAGTTCCTTGCGGCCTTCCGGCGTCGCGCCGATCAGCACCAGGATGCAATGCTTTTCGTCTTCGAGGCGTGCTTGGAGATGGATGCCATCGGCCCAGATGTAGACGTAGCGCTTCGCCGACAGATCGCGCCTCTGCCACGCGGTGTGTTCGTCAAGCCAACCGTCCTTCAGACGGCCGATGGCGGATGCCGACAACCCGGCAGCATCCTTGCCGAGCAGCGCCGCCAGAGCCTCGGAGAAGTCGCCGGTGGAGATACCCTTCAGGTAAAGGATCGGCAGCAGCGTCTCGATCGATTTCGAGCGGCGCATGTAGGGCGGCAGGATCGACGGAGAGAACCGGATGCGGTCGGGATCGGTAGCCTCCGCCTCGCGATCGCGTACACGCGGCTGGCGGACGCCGACCGGACCGATACCGGTCATCACCTCGCGTTCCGGCAGGTGACCGTGGCGCACGAGCGCTGGTGGCCGTCCGCAGTCTTCAAATCGGCATGCTTGCCGAGAAAGTCCGCGACCTCGGCCTCGACCGCCTGGGCCAACAGAGCACGCGCCCCATTGCGCAAGATTTCGGTGAGTTGATCGTCGACGTTTCCTGGCTGAATCAACTTGATGATGTTATCTTTGGACACGGCATATCGCTCCTTCGGTGGAGAAGTGGAGGCGTCAAGCACCCCCACGATATGCCGCCTTCCCGATTCCCGCCGTCACCAACTTTCAGCGATAGCTCGTCTCCGTGCGCGCCAAAGCCATCCTCGCCGGGATCATCGATCGCTAGGGGGCGCCGGGGGCAGCGCAGCAAATAGCCAAATCAAGCATCGGGCCGTACAGCCTGCCGGCTCCGATCAATAGTTCTTCCGCGACAATTTCGATAGCGCGCCAGCTTTCCGCCACGAGCGTCTTTGCTTTCGCCTCATAGTGCTCGCGCGGCTCCGGCAATTGCGTCATTGCGCTGGTGATGTTGGCTTCGTCATCGCCAGCACAAAGCAGCCGGCCGGTGAAGCGAGCTTCCGCGAATGGCCCTGCCATCGTGATCAAGATTTCAGTCTTGGGGCTGGCCTTCTCGTGCCACATGTGCCCATGTGCGACCCATAAAAGGAATGATGGCAACACACGCGACCTCTATGTCTAGTGCGCGAGCAATCACTGCATGACCCGCCTCGTGATATGCAGCGATCTCGCGCTCTTCGAATACTTCGGTGTACTCCTGCTCGATATCCGGAGGATGGCAGCGCGACCCCAGGGGCCTGACATTGCTAGGGCGTAACTTTAACGCGCGCATCCGCGTTATGGAAGAGAGCTTCCGTTTTGGAGGCCGCCTAGGTGTCGGCCTACGCGCTTCGAGCTTCGCGATCGCGGCAAGCACGACGGCCGTTGCGACCTTCCGTTGAGACCATTGTGTGAGCGCCTCAATGGCGATCTTCAACGCCCCTTCACGGGTCATGGCATGATCTCCACAGCGTGCACCAACCAGAGCATTTTCCGATCACGTCCAGCATGGAGCTGCCAAAGCCCATCCGGCGAAGTCATAGGCACCGAAAGGACTCGGCATGGCCAGGGCAACCTCTGCGGTCACGTCGGTTGTGCGCGTCACGAGGCCGCGGTCCGGATGGTAAGATGCCGCAGCAGCGCGGCGATCTGTGGCCATATCATTGGGCCGGCGTCCGGCTCGATCTCCGAGCCAACCGCCCAAGGGTGCAGCAGCAATTCCTACTGCATTGCTGACGACCGTGCTCGCAAAGGCGAGAGGCGGCAACTTGCAGGACGTTTCGGGCAGGACACTGCGCAACCAAAATCCGAACGGCAGCGTACCGGCACCGAGCAGAAACGCGATCCGCCATCCGTACGCGTCCAGCGCCTCGCTTGTTATGGCGACGGAGAGTATTTCTCCGACCAGCGCTCCGCGCCGTTTCTTTCGCTCCGCCTGACTAGCACTACTTTGGCAGATTTTGGCGATTGATCGGCGAAACTGGATTGAACGAAGCCGCTGCCGCGGCGTAGGGGGCAAGGTGGCATAGATCGCCTCCTGGCTGAGAGGATGTGGGTGTTGGAGCCCACCCCCTCAGACAGGAGTATCGAGATGGCCGATTTGAGCCCTCTTCGCCGCCGCATGATCGAAGACATGACCGTCCGCAATCTGTCGCCGGCGACGCAAAGATCCTACATCAGCGCGGTTTCGAAGTTCAGCCGCTATTTTGGCCGATCGCCTGACCGGTTAGAGCTGGAAGACGTCCGCGCCTTCCAGGTGCATTTGGTCTCGACCGGCATCTCATGGCCGGCGCTGAACCAGATCGTCTGTGCGCTATGGTTTTTCTACGGCGTCACGCTCGGCGAGGCGCTCATCCCAGAGCGCATTCCCTATGCGCGAGAACCGCGCAAGCTGCCGGTCGTTCTCAGCGCCGACGAAGTGGTTCAGTTTCTTGAAGCGGTATCGAGCCGGATCGCGCCGCTCGGGGAATACGCAGGACAACTTCGCGGCCAAGCCGAGGCGCCGGTCCGCCATGGCCAGAAGCATGACGCCGCCATCCGACGTCAGCTTGCCGCCGTCGAACGAGGCTGTGATCTTCTTGCGGGAAACGGCTGGAAATGAGAACGGCAGACTCGTATCGTCGGTCATGGCGAGTGTGGCGGCCCGGATGCGCGGAGGGTGGGTGTCAGCAACCGAATCCTACGCCATCTCAGCGGCTTACGCCACGCTCGCCAGCCTCTCAACAAGCCGCTGATGAATAAGACGGGCTAGTCCGAGCTAGGCCGCGGACAGTGGATCCCCGATTTCACCGCTTGAGGGGTTCCGGGTTTTCCTTGTGTATCCTGATGAGCTCCATCAGGTTTTCGATGCCGAAGCCGGTGAACGCCATGACGCCTTCGTCACCTATGCCGTAAACCCAGATGACGCCGTCCTCCGGATCGGAAGCAGGAAGCGCGACGCTGCTGCGCCGTCCGCCGGCGGCGCCATCCGCCTGTCCACGCAGACCAGCTGCAGCAGCTCGGCCATCGCGCGCTCGCCGGCCTCCGCCAGGCTAGCGCCGCTGATGATTACGGGCGGCAGCGCTCTTCCAGTTCTTCAGTCGCTGCAGAACTTCTCTAACTTCAAGATTGGGGCCGTTCCGTTCAGCGTCCTTATTGCGGCCGGTCTGGTCGCGGTGGTTTCGATCCTGATCAATGGCACCATCGTTGGGCGGCGCTATATCGCGGTAGGTGCCAATCCAGCGACGGCGCAATCATCCGGCATCAAGATTTTGCGGTATCAGATTGGTACATATGTGGCGGCGGCCATTTGCTACGCGATCACCGGAATTCTTCTTGCAGGCTTTGTCGGCTACGCCTCGCCTACCGCAGGAAGCGACTACCTCTTGCCAAGCATTGCTGCAGTCGTCGTGGGAGGCACTCCGTTCACAGGCGGTCGTGGAAGCGTGATCGCAAGTGGCGCCGCAGCCTTGTTCATGGCGTAACTGGGACAGATGGTGCTCGCGCTCGGGGCGGGACCGGCTCAGCAATTGCTCGTTCAGGCCGCAACAATCGTCTTGGCGACCTCGATCCGCAGAATTCCGGTCAAATCGCTGCTGCCGTTCACGAACTCTCGCATGGCAGAGCAATCGACTGGTTCCGATGCGAGGGGTTGACGACCGAGAAAGTCGCATCGGCGGGCGCCCACTTAGGCGTGGAGAGGACGAGCTTGACGGTTCATCAGCAACACCTTCCGAAAAACGACTATGAGCCTTCCCAGCACCATTGCTGAAGTCCCCCAACATAACCGCCGGCTGTGGGTGACGAATGAGAGGTAATATATTGCTTACACTCGAGCGATCCTGTCTCGGGCGACTTCCGAGGGACGGCGAAGACAGCGGATGGCGGCGCGTACGGACAAGTGAACTTGGCGCTTGCAGGCTAGTAGGGGATGCTCCACTCAACTAGAATTGAAGAGGCTCGAACATGGTTGGAGGCTTCATCATGGCCGCGATTACTTCACTTCCGATTGCTCGTCCCGTCGCGATCCCCCTGCGGGAAATCTTGCCTTGGGCTGTCTTCGGAGGCTTGTTGCTTGTTCTCGGTATCTACTTCATCGGCGTGGAGCAGGGCGCGACAGCATTGTTCAACGGCACCTATGTGCATGAGTTTGTCCACGACGGGCGTCACCTCCTCGGCTTCCCCTGCCACTGAGCATCGCTTTCGTCCGACGAGTTTCCAGGATGCTCGTCGGATTTGGGCAACGTTCGCCTGGCGAAGCGAATATCGATGATGGGAAAGCTCCTTGCGCGCGGGATGATTGTCGGCCTCGTCGCCGCGCTTCTCTCGTTTGGCTTTCTCAAGGTATTTGGTGAGCCGTCGATCGAGCGGGCGATTGCCTTCGAAAAGGTGATGGAGGCGGCCGCGGCGAAACAGGCCGCTCACGAAGGGGCGCTACCGCCGGCGGGCGAGAGTGAACCGGAACTCGTTAGCCGGGGCGTTCAGTCTGGCATCGGATTGCTGGTTGGCTTGTGCGTCTACAGCGCGGCCTGCGGTGGTCTCTTTGCCCTCGCGTTTGCGCTAGCCTATCGACGCATGGGCGATTTTAGTCCTCGAGCTACGTCGGCTTTGCTTGCGGCTGCGGGATTCATCAGCGTTTACGTGACGCCGATGCTCAAATATCCGGCCAGTCCGCCGTCTGTCGGCCTGCCGGAGACGATCGACATGAGAACGAGCCTCTATTTTGCAATGGTCCTGATCTCGCTTGCAGCGATGATCGCGGCGGGAGTGCTGCGGAGGCGCGTCAATAGCCGCTTTGGCGAGTGGAATTCGGCGCTAATCGCGGGGGGGGGCTATGTCGTCGTGATGATCTTTATTTCGCTAGCGATGCCCGCACTCGATGAAGTACCCGACGGTTTCCCGGCCACGTTACTTTGGCAGTTTCGCATCGCGTCGTTTGGTGGCCAAATCGTCATGTGGGCAACGCTGGGTCTGTTGTTTGGCGTAGCGGCCGAGCGAGCGCTTGTCGAGCGGCGACTACCTTTACGCGACGCGATGGTATGAATGGTTGCGCGCCGGACCGGCACGATCCGCCTTCATCTGCTGTGTTCAGCCTCCACATGCTCACGCAATGCTGTTGCATTCGCATCCGACGGTTCTCTCGATTCTAGCGTTCGAGAGGGACTGTCTAAGCTTCCCGGCCATCTCTCCTTCTTCAATGCTGTTTTGCGCAGCCCGTCACTTTGCGCGGGCCAGACTGCGGAGATGCTTGGCCTCGAGGCAGCAGTCCTGCCGCAGTTGCGGGACTGCGATTTCGGCTCCTGGATAGGGCTATCCCTTGAAGAAGTTCGACTAAAGGCCCCTGAGGGTCTTGCCGTCTGGCTACGAGATCCACGTGCCGCACCGCACGGAGGAGAGTCGTTCGTGGATGTGGTGAGGCGCGTCGGCCAATGGATGGACGGGTTGTCCTCCAATCCTCGGTCAATCCTTGTAATTTCGCACACGTCGGTCATCCGCGCAGCAATCGTGCATGCTCTTGGAGTCGGCCCTGACTCTTTTCGGCACATCGACATCGCGCCGTTGACGCGAGCCGAACTCTCAGCATTTGGCGAGCGCTGGACATTCTCGGCGCTGGTGCCCTTGAAGGATGTGCGATGACCAGTCGGCTCGAGAGAATGTTGGCCAATGCGGGGTGCGTATGGCTCTTCACCGTCGCCTCTTGGCTCGCGGTCTGCGCACCAGCCTGGGCACATCATCAAATTGTGCGAAAAGGCCCTGTGGTCGGGATTGCTATTCCTGCTATTGCTCATGGAGAAATGCTCGTCATTGCCAAATATCGTGCCACGATCCTCGATCAGGCCACTCACCATCTGCAAACGGATCCGATCTTCCTCCGGCTCGCGGGTTTCGTCAGCCTGCAATACTTTGCGTGTGTTTGGGGCCTTGTTCCGGGCAGTCTGACCGATGAGGGTAGTCCCTTCAATGAATGCTCGCACGCCTATCTCGCAGGCGCACGTGCGCTCTTGGCGCACATGGCAGAAATGAGTGACGGTCAATCGGCTGCGAAGGCTCTTCAAGAACGGATCAACACTGAGCTCAGCAGTGACCCCGCCTTTGGCGCCATCTGCTCGAACAGTGCCGAAACCTTCGATAGCGGCGTCATCGTTTGGCCGGACTGGGGCATTGCATTCACGCATTCGCCCACCGTCCTGATGCTTTCCGGTTTGTCGGCGCTCGCCGTCATTGGACTCTGGAGTCTTCATTTTATCTTCAATCTGAAAAGAAGGGCGACGCGTGCCTCGAACCTAATCCCCTTTTGAGTTGTGGGCAGACTGGAGATCGCTCAGCTTGCCATCATCGACGAATGAAACCGATGTTTTCCGGACAAGCACAATGACGGCCGCGATAGAAAACGATGACCAAGAGCATTGACGTGGAGATCGATCAGCGTGACGTTCACGCCACGCCAATGATTCCCTCTAACCTTCGGCGGCGTTGTGGCAAATCGTCCTCTGTTTGCGGGAATGACTTCAAGTGCGTTCCGCGAAGACCTGCGAGCGTGATCTCAAACGTCGCTCGAATTTCCAATCCACCCGTACAACCCAGCTAATGCAATGGTCACCCAGTCGCCCGCACCAAATGCGCCTTGCTCTCATTCCCTGCCAGCAACCGATCAAGCTCGGCACTCCAGGCACCCATCTTCGGGAGCGGCTGCGTCTCGCGCTCGTACCGGAACTCCGTCGCTTGAGAACGAATGACCTTGCGAACCACCTTCCGCGATACGCCAAGTTCTCGGCAGATCGCCTTGATCGGACGACCATCAACAAAGTAGGCGCGACGGATCTTACCAATCGTCTCCACCACCAGCATCCCAACCTCGGCTTCCATGACTCGATGGAAGCCACTGTGGCCCTTATCCCGGGGTCCCGATTGGATGCCGATCACCCCGAAAACGGGGTCCTTATTCCATGCCGAAACACACCGCTGGGCGGCAAAGCCGATCATCTCGCGCAACAGATCGGCATCAGGGGTCTTCTCCACGAGCGTCCGCAGGTTCATCATATCGTCGGTCATCGGTGGTTCCTCGGTTGCGTTGGCGTGTCGCAACCCGATCCTACCGGAGAACTGCCGGTGACCACCGCAAAGCCGCCCGCCCGCTACGGCGCTATTTGAGGCGCGCGTGCGGGCGGCTTTGCTCTACCGACCTACACCATCACTGAGGACACGACCAACGTTCGGTCTCGGCACGCTACGAGAAGGCCCCGCGAACTGGTTGTGGCCACGCCCGTCGGCTGAGCATGAGCACAAACGGCTTGAAGCGCACGTAGCGTCAGGTTGTACGATCATAGGTGTTTGCGAACGGCCCTAGAGCCGTTCATCGAGGAGTAAAAATGCTTCGATTCTCAAATGGAGATCCACTTAGCCTTACTAGCGCGGCGGCGCGAGCGATTGAGCTCGGTGAGCTGGATGCCTGTTATCGCGAGCTCACAGGCCGCCAGCGTCCGTAGAACAGAAGAAACGGCTGGTTATTTCACGATGCAAGTAGCGAGAATGAGTGATTGAGCGACGATCTCCATCTTGAAGAGAAAGCCATCGAGGCGGTACTCTTTTACCGAGAGGCTCTTACCGCTGCCGAGAAGTCTGAAACCGTGCAAGCGCTCGCACATCGAGCGCTCATGAACATGCTGCCCGAGCTCGAGCGCGCAGTTCTCGAGGATCGATCTCCATCAATACGGAGCAAGCTGTTTGATGCCGGTGCGAAAGCGGTCGTTCGATTGAATGAGGCGCGGCAGGTCTTGGATGAGGCGACCGCACGGTTAGAGGGAGCTCGCCAGGCCCTGGCGGCTCTCGAGGGGCAGCTCGGATACATTCCAAATGTTCCGGCGACAGCAAATCGAATTTAGATGACGGCTGCGTGAGCACTGTCGTGAACTGACGGAGAAGATCTGGATGGCTCGCGTCGCGAGCGGGCATCTGAAAGTTGAGCCCGCAATGTAGCGGGGTCTATCGCGTCAGTACGTCAATTTCGCTGCTCGACCGTTGGACAATGCGGCGCCTCCGATCTGCTCGCATTCCTGAGGCAACCACGATGCTCGGCCCGGCGCGCGGCCGAAGTGTCTCGCGGAGAATGCGCAACGCTCTTAAGAAATTGATGGTGCAGCAAAATCATGTTGGAACTCGATAGACAAGTCGCTGATTGCGCTCGTTAGAAATGTCACCGCAAGGCCCGGTATAGCGCGACAATCAGGATGAGAGCGGCGCGTCAATCAAGATGAGACGAGGCGGCCGAGTCAGGAGATAATTGACGCTGGCCGCCTACTTCGCAAGCGTTGATTGACGCTGCGCGACAATCAAGCGGCGCTGCCAGCGTCAATCACAGTCTTGTCGAGTTCGTTGGGGGTCGTGTGAACAGGTGGCCGGCCTGGACCGCGCTTGCGATCGAGGGCAACTTTTCGACGGTAACTTTCGACGTTCATCTCGAGGATCGTGGCGTGGTGGACCAAACGATCGATGGCAGCCAACGTCATTGCCTGGTCCGGGAAGATACGCCCCCATTCGCCAAATGGCTGATTGGCCGTGATCAGCAGCGAGCGTCGTTCGTAGCGGGCGGCGATCAACTCGAACAGCACACTGGTTTCCGCCTGATCCTTGCTCACATATGTGATGTCGTCGAGGATCAGGAGGTCATAGCGATCGAGTTTGGCGATCGCGGACTCCAGCGCCAGCTCGCGCCGCGCGACCTGCAGCCGTTGCACCAGATCAGTGGTGCGCGCGAAGAGAACGCGCCAACCGTTCTCGACGAGAGCCAGGCCGATCGCCGTGCCGAGATGGGTCTTGCCGCCGCCAGGCGGGCCAGCGTCATAATGCCGGGTGTCTGGGATCTGAGGTTGAGATCCTCTACCCATTTCATCCGCGATGTGGAGCGTTAGTCGTCGTTGTCGCCCGCAAGCGGCTCGGGAGTGAGACGCATTTTGTTATCAGACAACCTGATGCGACGTTAACGCTTCTGCCGGCATGGATGACGGCCCCCGCCGCCGCTTCCTTCCGACTGACGGCTGATCCGCGGCTTCCGGTGGATCGTCTGCTGGAGGCGCGCGTTCTTGCCGACGCGGTCTTAGCCTCCTCTCCCAGGGAATCGTCCCAATCGCGAGGAGGCGGTCATGGCGGACGCATCACGTCGTCAGGGGGATCTTTTCGGGAGCCCTCCAAAATACAGCAGCATTCCAATCGAAGCCCACCAGCAAATGTTGGAGCTGTTGAAGGAGCTTCTGACCGAAGCACTCACCGACAGCGCGGTCGACGCAAACGACGTGAACCGGGAGGACAGCGGTGAGCAAGATCACGCCTGAGCACCTTGCTCGCCAGGCCGTCGTGTACGTTCGTCAGTCGACGGCCGACCAGGTTATCAACAACCGAGAGAGCCAGCGCCGCCAGTACGGCTTGGCCGACCGTGCGCGGCAGCTGGGCTGGAGCGAGGTGGTCGTGATCGACGATGATCTCGGTCGCTCTGGTGGCGGCACCACGCGTCCCGGGTTCGAGAAGCTGCTTGCCGCCATTTGCGAAGGGCGAGTTGGCGCTGTGGTCTCGATTGAGGCCTCTCGGCTGGCCCGCAACGGCAGGGATTGGCATACGCTCCTGGAGTTCTGCGGGCTCGTCGGAACACTGATCGCCGATGAGGACGGCGTCTATGATCCGCGCCACCCCAATGATCGCCTTCTGCTCGGCATGAAGGGCACAATGAGCGAGATGGAGCTGTCTATCTTTCGGCAGCGCTCGCTTGAAGCCTTGAAGCAGAAGGCCCGCAGGGGGGAGCTCTTCCTCAACGTTGCAATCGGTTATCTCAAAGTCTCCCACGATCGGATCGAGAAGGACCCTGATCGGCGCATTCAGGAGGCGCTCGCACTCGTGTTCACCAGGTTTGCTGAGATGCAGACACTTCGCCAGGTCCACCTGTGGTTACGGCAAGAACGAATCACTTTGCCCGCGGTCAGCCATGGCCCCGAGGGTCGCCACGTCGAGTGGAAGTTACCAGTCTACAATACGATCTATCACATCCTTACCAATCCCATCTATGCTGGCGCCTACGCCTTCGGGCGCTCGGGCAGTCGGGTGACGATCGAGGCCGGCCGCAAGAGGATCGTGCGGGGCTTCCGGCGGGAGCGCAGCGACTGGGAAGTTTTGATCAAGGATCACCATGAGGGCTACATTACGTGGGCGGAGTTCGAGAGGAATCAGCGCTTGATCACCGATAACGCCAATGGGAAGAGCTTCATGAGTCGTGGCTCGGTCCGCTGCGGCGAGGCCCTTCTTGCAGGGCTCCTTCGTTGCGGTCACTGCGGTCGCAAACTTCACGTTGCCTACAGTGGCACGCACGGCACTGTTGGGCGTTATCATTGCCGCGGTAGCCAGATCAACCATGGCGGAGATCCGTGCATCTCATTCGGCGGCCTGCGCGTGGATCGCGCAATCAGCGCGGAAGTCATCGCACGTTTGCAGCCGCTCGGTGTCAAGGCTGCGCTGGCTGCCATGGAGGCTCGCGGCCGTGAGCACGCCGAGAAGCTGCGCCAACTTGAACTGGCTCTGGAGCAAGCGCGCTATGAGGCCACTCGTGCTCGTCGGCACTATGAGGCCGTCGATCCCGACCATCGCTTGGTAGCTGGCGAGTTGGAGCGGCGTTGGAATGAACGCCTGCTGGCTGTCCGCGCGCTCGAGGATGAGCGCGGGGCGTTTTTAGCCAAGCCGGAGACGACTCTGAGCGAGGCGGATCGCGAGCGGTTACTCGCGCTTGGCTCCGATTTGGAGCGAGCCTGGAACAGCCCTGGGGCGACGCCTGCGACGCGCAAGCGGATCATCCGAACTGTGATCCGCGAGATCGTTGTGCGCGTCCACGATGAGGCGATCGAGCTTGTCATCCACTGGCAGGGCGGCGATCATACAGCACTGAAGACCAGGAAGAACCGTACGGGTCAACACCGCTGGAGGACGTCCGCGGATGCCATCGATCTCGTGCGTGTTCTGGCACGGCAGATGCCCGACAACACGATCGCGGCAGTCCTCAACCGGGCCGGCAAGTCGACGGGGCGGGGTAACAATTGGACCCGCGCCCGCGTTTGCCACTTGCGCAACCAGCAGGCTATCGCGCCCTACCGAGAGGGCGAACGCAAGGAGAGAGGAGAAATCACTCTGGATGAAGCCGCCGCAGCCTTGCAGGTCAGCCCATCGACGGTTCACCGTCTGATCGCGGAGCAGAGCTTACCTGCGCACCAGCTGTGCAAAGGCGCACCTTGGGTGATCAAAGCGCTTGATCTGGAGCAACCCGAGGTCAAGAAGGCCGCGCAGGCGCGACGCTTCCGGCGGCCGCCGTCCGACGATCTGCGCCAAAGAGAGCTTGAACTATAACGGCATAGCGAGGTGAGCAGTATGAATCGGACTCGGGTGGACCGAACAAGAGCAAATTGGCGCCGGCCTTCAACCAGGCGTCGCCAGCGGCGAGCGCCATCGCCTGTGCCTTTGATAGCATCGGCACGCTTTCGAAGTCGAAGGTGGCGAGCGTCTTGCCGGCGGGCAAACGCGCTTCCACCATGTGTCGCTCGATCCGACGGCGGGTGCGATCGGCCGCCTCGTGCTCGGCAAGGGCGGCGAGGAAGCGGGCGGCAGGCCACCCTTCCTTGTCCGACTGTGCGGCGAGCTTCGGCCAGATCGCCTTGACGCCCGGCAGGCGGAGCTCATTGAGAAGCAGCTCGACACGGGCGGCATCGACGGAGGTAGCGATACCAGTCATGCAGCCTCTCCCAGGTTCGAGCGGCCTGACATGACGCTGACGCAGGCGAGTTCATCGTAGACGTCGAGCGGCGCCAGCTTGACGGCGACTCGCAGGATCGAGGCCGCCTCAGGTCGGAAGCGGTCGCGCAGAGCGGCAAGATCGGGTAACTGTCCGGCGTCCAGATCCATCGCGATCACCTCGGCGAGTTCTGCTTCGCAGGCGCGCTCGTGAGCCAGCGCCAGAAGCTCGACCGTCACCTTGCAGGCGCGCCGGTCATCACCATGCTCCCGCAAGGTCTCGAACAGACGTTTGTAAGCTGCACGCGGGAAGAGTTGGTCGCGATAAACGAGATTGAGGAGCGCCATTGGCTTGCGCCGCAGGGCATGGATGACGTGCCGGTAATCCACAACATGACCGCCCTGGCGCTCGGACACAGGCCGGCCGCGCCGCAGCGTCACGACCGGCGTGACACCAACGAAGCATTCGAGCCGGTCGTCGAAGATGCGCACACGCAGGCGATGGCCGATCAATCTTGAAGGCACGGTGTAGAACACGCGCCGCAGGATGAAGCCGCCTGACGACGTCACCGGGATCACTTTCTCCTCAAAGTCGGTCGTGCGGCCTTTTGGCAGCGGCGCCAAGGCCTCCTTCTCGAGCGCGATCGGCTTGGCGAGGTTGGAGTTGCGCCGGCCGACAATCTCGTCGACAAAAGCACGGTAGGCATCGAGACTGGCGAACTCGCGCGTCCCTCGCAGCAACAGCGCATCTTCCAGTGCCCGCTTGAGATGGCCGTGCGCGCTCTCGATCGAGCCGTTCTCATGTGCGATGCCCGCATTGTTGCGCGTTGGCGCCATGCCATAGTGGCCCATCAGCCCGGCGTAGCGCTGCGTCAGATCCTCCCGTGCGTCGGCGGCCAGATTGCGGAACGCTGCCGACAGGCTGTCGCTGCGATGCTCCCACGGCACGCCGCCAAGCGCCCACAGCGCGTTCTGCAAGCCCTCCGCCAGGGCGACGAAGCTTTCGCCGCCGAGCACGACATGGGCATGCTCGAAGCCGGAGAACGCCAACCGGAAGTGATAGAGCCGGTGTTCGAGCGGCTCACCCGCGATGGTAATACCGAGCGCGCTCACGTCGGTGAAGTCGGACAGACCCAGGCGACCGGGCTCGTGCTGCTGGCGGAAGATCACGTCTTGTTCTGGGCCGTTGAGCGCCCGCCAGGCGTTGATGCGCCGCTCCAGCGTGCGGCGGATGTTCGGGTTCAACTCGTGATGCCGTCGGCGCAGCTCGTCCAGCACGCCGATGCCGGGCGCAGCCTTCAGGATCGGAACGATCTCGGCGTCCCAATAGGGCCCGAGCGGATCGGCCCGGCGCCGGCCCCTCGGCGTCTTCTTCTGCGATGGCGGGCGACAATCGCCCTCGATTCGATCCGCGCTTGCCTTCGAGAACCCCGCCTTGGCCGCGGCGGCCTCGGGGGACAGTGTCAGTCGGTAGGTCATGTACAGCCTCATCTGGTGGTCGGTGATGTGAAGGCCAGGCAAGGCATCGATTCCCTCTTGTCGAGACGAATCAACAGCTTGCACCAGCCGCACCCGGCCGCCAGACGGGTCCAAAAACGCGCGACGCCGATGGGGACGGTCCTCCGGTCGGGCTGCGCCCTCCCTTCGGTCCGTCCCCATCGGCGCAGTCTCACCTTGATTGTCGCTGGCGTCTCACCCTGATCGCCGCCGAGCAGTGCCGGACAGACCGAAGATGTAGTCGATGCCGTTGGTCTCGCACCACGCCATGGCCTCCGGCCGGGCATAGCGCCCGTCGCCACGGAACGTAATTCGCGTGTTGTGCCACCGCGTCCGGATATGCCGTATCAGGCGGCGCAGATCGGCACGCACCTCGACACACTCAAGGAGCCTTGGGCTCAGGCAAACCGCGCCGCGCACGCTGGCCTCGCGAAACTTCGAAAGAAGATGAGGCGAGGAGTTTCAACCCGGCACGTCGACAGATCGTCGTTGGAATATCTCATGTCGGGCGCGACCTTAAGCGCACTTCCGACTTGAGATGCAGCCCGTATTGGATGATGGCTCAAGTGTCTTCTCGCGTAAATCGGAGCAAATGATGAGCGATGGCGAGTCCTGGACAATCAAAGACCTCCCAATCCGGAGTTGATGGGACTGAGCGCAAGGACGAGCCCCTTGTTGAAGCGGGTTCTTCGGCGGTCGAGGCTCACCGAGGCATCAGGCCGGTCCGGGAGCGGATGCGCTCTGAACCGCAGGATTTGGGGGCGTCTTCAGTTGGCGTGGATCGTGGTGCGCCAAGCCGCGAAAGACATGAGGCGCGTTTCGGTAACGAGCCCCGGTCGGGTCATCGATCACCGCTTGGGCCGTCCGCGCGCGACCCAGAGGTCAGATCTGGCGCTGACAGCGAACACGACGTCCGAGCACTTTTAACTGCACTGGTGAGAACAGCGGTGACCCACCGCAGGCTCCCATGCTGCACCCATACCGACGACAAGGAACGCCTCAATGACTTCAAGGTGTCTGCGACTGCGGGCGTGCCTGTCGCAGGTCGACTCAAGCCGCGGACCGCCACGTCCATTGCGACCACTATTCGCAGCTTCTCTTGCTGGCTCTACGACGAAACAAGCCGGGCATTATTGTTCGGCCTCACGACCGCTCGCTGGACGAAGATGCCGAGCTTTACAGTTTGAAAGGTGGTGGCAGAAAAGTCATGAATGCGCTGGCTCATCTTCGGAACTTCCTGTTGAGCGCCAGAGCGCCGGAAACCATGGGTCCACGGCTGGTTGCCTATCCCGAAGATGCGGCTCTCATCCAGAGGGCAGTCGAGGCGGCCGGAGCGGATTGCGAGAGGATATCCATGGCAGGGTTTCGAAACGCCGCGCGGTGTCAGCAGATCCGGTAGCATTCTTCGCGGGTTCAGTGTGTGGCTCCAGTCGCATGCCAAAAGCGCGATAGCAGGCCGCCTCGACGACCAGTCGCTGCGGGACGATGCCCAGAGGTACAGGTGCGTCAGAAAGTTCCACTCGGTGGGCGTCCAGTTGAAGCTGCTTTGGAAGTACAACTCGCTACGGGGGTCTCCAGCCATCAGCGACAACTTAGCCCGTCTTATTCGTCAGAGGGCGCCTGAGAGGCTGGCGAGCGTGGTGTAAGGCGCTGATGCGGCGTAGGATTCGGTTGCAAAGCCAACCCCATCACCTTCAGCCGCGAACACCACGCCCGCCATGACCGATGATACGATTCCGCCCTTCTCGTTTCCAGCCGTTCACGCCAAGAAAGTCACAGCTGCCTTCGATGGCGGTCGGCTGACCTCGAACGGGGGCGTGATGCTTCTGGCGATGGCCGAGCGGCGTCTCGGCTTGGCCGACAATCGGCCCGAGCTGCCGGTCAGCGACCGCAGCCGGCTGCCGTGCCGATGACCCGCAATGCCAGGCGTTTCCTCACGGCCTGCCTGCTTGCTGCGTTCGTAGCGCGGGCGCGCAAGGGCCAAGTCGAGCTCGCTGCGGATCAATTCTTCAATGAATTCCCGCGCTCGTTCCCGCACCGCAGTTTCGATCGGATCGAACCAATCGTCGAAAAGCTGGGGAGCCGTCTCTCCTCCACGCTGCGGGAAATGCGTCTTCGTGATACTGCTGGTTATGGCGTGGTCTCCGATCCGGCGTTCCAACGCCGGATGATTCGAGGTTGATCACCTCGGAGACTACGCCACCTTCAATTCCAACCAATCCCGCGACGGGACCTGCGGTCGCATCCCCGCCTGCCTTATCATCCCCTCGAACCTAGCTGCTTTTCTTTGTGCTATCGGATTCGACGTCCCAGCCTCGGGAAGCATGCATGCAGTGAGATCGGACTCAATCCGCAACTCGTGTTCCGGCTCAGAACGCCTCGAGAGCGTAGCTCGCCAATCCACGAGACCTCTTGCGGCGTCAGCTCTGGTTGGAGAGATACCTGCCGCCGTAGTACTCTCGCGCGGCCTTCCGACACACCCCCTCGTAGAACTCATCCGCGTCTTCGATGGTGTAACCAGCGCCGACGAAGCAGCCTCGTGCCACCTCGTGGAGCGTATGCCGTATTGAACTCGTATCGTCGTATACGGCGTTAAGACACGCGACGATGACTATAGCCTCCTCCTTTGAGAGGCGTGGCTGGCCACTCATCAAGCGCGCGTGATTGATGCTGGCGACGGCATTTGCGCACGTAAACGAGTCGCCCAGCCCGGAGCAGTCCTCGAACCCATTGCCCTGCTCGTTCAACTTGACGTGCGCGATGGGCAGATTCTTCATGTTATCAATCTCGCGGTGGTTCAGGTCCTCGCCTAACACAGGATTACCCGACCGCCTCTGCTGAATCCAGATGTCAAGTTGGTGTAGTCCAGGCCCAATCCAGCTTTTGTTCCGTTTGAGCGGATTCTTATTTGGATCTTCGAACATAAGAGTCGCATCGAGCTTGTCAGTCTCCGACCGTGATAGCCATCCTTGCTCGGCCAGTGTCCGCATCACGACGTTCTCAGCGTGTCCCCAATGCTCGTCAGAAGCGTAGACCTGCCTAAAGTTCAGGATGGCTTGACCAGCCGCGAACTGGGCCTCCTCTCTGAGACCGACATCCTTGTCGAGCAGCGCGTCGAGCCTCTCGATGCATCGCTTGAACGTTAGTCCATTCTCGCTGCGTAAGGTGGCATCGCGGAAGTGCTGAACGCCCTTGTTCACGAATGGCTGAGTGATAGACCTCGAGGTGTAGCCGTAAGCACCCGTTTCCTCGTTGAGCACACCCGCCAATGCATACTTATTCTTTCTGTCGTATAGCGGGCTGCTCGTCAGGTCCGGATCCTTCGGCACTTTGGGTGGCCTGTACCTGGCCACGCACTCGTCCTTCACGAGATGACCCTTCATGCAGCTCAGGTTCAGCACAAGAGAAGTGCGCGCCTCTACGGAATCCACTAGGCGGCCAACATGTACATAGGTCGCCGCTCGGTAGTCAATCATCGTTACGAACAGGTTATTGCCACAGATACGGATTGGATTGAGGGGACGTTCATTGAGGCACCTAGCGTCAGGGCCCGCAGCGTGATACGACGAATAATACTGCCGCGCCTTCGCCTGAGCCAACCTGAGCCGTTTGTTACTGGTGAAGCCCTTCTTCCCGTCGTGCAGTGATGTCGTAGAGAGGAAGAAGTTGTTTGCGACCTCATTATAGACGTAGCCTGCGCCCGCGAGACACAATCCGTATTTCACCGCGCGCGCAAAGTTTAGCCCGTCTCCCCTCCCGTCTTTTGCTCCGTCTCCATTGTTCGTCGCCTTCCCGACCAGCCTAAGTGCAGAGCTCCTCTCAGCTGGAGTTACCGCACTCCGGGTAAAGAACGGAGCAAGCAAACGCCCCTCTCCTTGGAGTGCAGTCATCGCACTCGGGGCCTCAGCCTGTCCGCCGACGATTTGCCAAACTTGGGAGCGAAGCGCAGCAAGTGAATGGTCCGCGTGCTGTAACGCATCGAGCATACGTGGGGCCTCAGCCTGTCCGCCAACGATCCGCCAAACTTGGGAACGTAGAGAAGCAAGGGAATTTCCCATTTCGTGGAACGTGGACATCGAGCTAAGCCGTCAGGCACTCCACGAACGTCCCGAACGCCGTCAAGGCGGTCCCGTCGCGGGATTGGTTGGAATTGAAGGTGGCGTAGTCTCCGAGGTGATCAACCTCGAATCATCCGGCGTTGGAACGCCGGATCGGAGACCACGCCATAACCAGCAGTATCACGAAGACGCATTTCCCGCAGCGTGGAGGAGAGACGGCTCCCCAGCTTTTCGACGATTGGTTCGATCCGATCGAAACTGCGGTGCGGGAACGAGCGCGGGAATTCATTGAAGAATTGATCCGCAGCGAGCTCGACTTGGCCCTTGCGCGCCCGCGCTACGAACGCAGCAAGCAGGCAGGCCGTGAGGAAACGCCTGGCATTGCGGGTCATCGGCACGGCAGCCGGCTGCGGTCGCTGGCCGTCAGCAACTCTCGCTGTTCAACGCCCATTATGATGAACACTGCTTCCTGCCGATCCACGTCTACGACACCGAGCACAGCCGGCCTGTTGCGGTCATCCTGCGCCCCGGCAAGACGCCGAGCGGCCGCGAGGTGCGGGCACACCTGCGCCGCCTGGTTCGGCGCATTCGCCGGCGCTGGCCCGATACGCGTATCACCTTCCGCGGCGACAGCCATTACGCCGGCCCCGAGGCGATGACTTTTTGCGAGCAAAACGGCGTCGATTACATCTTCGCGCTAGCCGGCACGAAGCCGCTCGCCAGAAAGGTCGACGAGGTCTGTGATGCATTTCGAACCGAACGTGCGATCGAGAACAAGATCGTGGTTCGCGGCTACACCGAGACCTGCCACGCGGCCGGCTCCTGGCATCGTGAGCGCCGCGTCGTCGCCCGCATCGAGGCAACCCAACAAGGGCTCGACGTCCGCTACGTCGTCACCAGCCTGGATATCGGCTCGGCTGAGTGGATCTATGACAGCCTCTATTGCGCTCGCGGACAGGCCGAGAACCTGATCAAGCTGCACAAGAC
Organism: Bradyrhizobium sp. USDA 3240; assembly: GCF_054063295.1. Classification (NCBI taxonomy): domain Bacteria; kingdom Pseudomonadati; phylum Pseudomonadota; class Alphaproteobacteria; order Hyphomicrobiales; family Nitrobacteraceae; genus Bradyrhizobium; species Bradyrhizobium sp. USDA 3240. The sequence continues at coordinate 166,252 of NZ_JBSSGD010000003.1, read as the reverse complement.
CCAGCTCGCCTCCGATCGCACCAGTTGCCGCTCGGCGCTCGCCAACCAGGTCCGCCTCGTCTTCCACACCGCCGCCTATTGGCTCATCCTCGCCGTGCGCGATGCCATCCCAAAGCCGCGCGATCTGGCAACGGCCGAGTTCAACACGATCAGGCTCAGGCTTCTCAAGATCGCAGCCCGCGTCATCGAGACCGCCACCCGCGTCCGTCTCGCCTTCGCTGCGGCGTGCCCCGACGCCGACCTGTTCCGCGGCTTGGTAAACGCTCTGGTCCCGCAAGCACCCTGACGCGCGGGGCATGAGCCCCCGGTCACCCCGCTGCCGTCCTCCAACGCGTTCACGAAGTCGGGTCGAAAAGCGGCGAAAAAGCCGAAGCGTTCGCGCGCGCCTTCACCCCGACCGGAAATGTTCCAGCTGCCCCGCCCGGCAAATCATGAATAAGACGGGCTAGGGTTCGTTTTGATATATCGTCGGAATGTAGCGTAGTTCGAGCCGCCGAATTGCTTCGCCAGCGCCATTGCTGCCTTGAAGCCGAACTCGCTATCATGCGCGTGCTGCGCGAATACGTCGCCCTGAAAAAGGGCCTCTGATGCGAATACGTTGGCCTCACGCTCAAAAAGATCATGAATATCGGGGTCGAGAGTCTTTTCGCAGTCGTGGATGAGCGAATAGACCTTGCTCTGATGGGGCATGGTCCCGTGCCCCGCCTCGTGCAGCTTCACAAACGGAATGCGGGGTAGAGGGATGTCTTTGTCGATCACGACCAAGCGGTCGTTCGCCTCGAACAGCCCCAGCACCTTGCTCAGCGCCGACTTGATTGTAGCGACGCTTGCTTTGGCGGACACGATAAACCGCTTCAGAAAGGACTCGTTGAGAATTTGATCGTCCACCACGGTGAGCTTGGCGGCTTCCATGATGGTCTTTACCGGGGTCGGAAAGATGCCGTACGCACCGGCATCTCGAAGCAGCCGATCCGCATGCCGCTGAACGTCGGCGAGCTGTTGTGGCGTGAGGAGCGAGTCGTCGGGACGGGTCACGCGCGCGTTTGTTTCCGAATGAAGGCCAGATACTCCATCAGCGCTTTTTCTTCATCCGGCGTTAGATCGCCGACGGCAAACGTGGCCGCCTTTCGCGCATTCTCCGCCGAAAGATAACCGGCTCGATCCATGAGGTCCTCATAGGAGGTCTTGTAGAGACCGGCCAAGACGTGAAGCACGTTCGGCGAGGGTTTCGCAATTTTATCATTCTCAAGTTGACTAAGATAAGCGTTCGAGACGTCTTTGCCAGTGGCTTCTTCGACCTGGCGCAAGGTCAGACCGGCGATGTCCCGTAGTCGCGCTAAATGTCTTCCAAAAGTCAGCTTCGGCGGCTGCTCTTTCTTGTCGCTCATGACGTTTCCGTATGTGGCTGATTCAACGAAAGAATTACGCCGCTTTGCTTGCTACGTCAAGCGCCGCCAACAGTTTGCTTGACAAATTTAGCAAATCTGCATATATTTAGCTTATCGCCGTAAGGCTTACCTTCGGAGGACTTAATGCATAGCAATGGAGAAAATCCCGATCTGGAAAAGGCTGAGGTCGATCTCGATAAGGCCTTGAAGGATCTCGAAAAGGCCGAACACGAGATCGAGGACGCCAAGCACGAAATCGAGGAGGCCAAGAAGGAGCCCTTGGTCGAGTTCGAGGACGTCAACTCGTTGGAGACCGTGACGTTTCACACGTCCTGGGAGACGACTTTGGCGGCCGCTTGGGACAAGGCGGCGCACAAGCTGAAGGAGCCGCACAAACCCGACGACCGTCTGCAGAGTGCTTCTGGTCATGATCTGATGCCTTATCTCTCGCTCACCTTGCGTGAGCTGATCGACAAGAAGATCGTCAAGGCGCTCAGCTTCCAGATCGTCGGCCCGACGGGCGGTGCTTATGACCATTTTTGGTAAGCCGCCGGTTCAGGATATCGCGACCGGCCGGCAGGTCTTTGCCGAGCACCTCCAGCGCGCGCTCAAGGGGCGTTCGCTGGAGGAGGTCGGTTGGGCTCAGCCCGACGACCTTACGTTGTTGGTGCCGATGTTCGCCACGACGGCCGACCATCGGGTTGATGCCTATCTCCTGCGGCTCTCCTTCGATCACTACCCGACGTGGCCGCCGGGGACGCAGTTCGTGAATCCCCTCACGCTTCAATACAAGGTCAACGAAGACGCAAAATGGGTTCCGAACGCGCCGGGGCACCCCGAAATTGCATTCCATACGAACTACGCTAGCAGTGGCCTGCAACTCGTGTGTTGCTCGCTTACGCTCGAATTTTACAAAGTGAATCATTCTGTCGACCCGAAGTTGGTCTGGCAGGGTGATCGCCAGACCTTTATGGCCACCATCGCGTCGATCCGGCGCATTTTGGTGCCGCCGCACTATCTGGGTCGCGCCGCATGACCGTGCCAAGCCTGATTGCATCGGCGGATACAATCCGCCTGACCTCGAATTGGTTGCGTTCCATGAAGGGCGTTGAGTCCTGCTGCTTCTGGTTTGGCCAGAGGCCGGCAGAAGGTGCGGCGGTCGTGGCCTCAGTCGTCGTCCCGCGCCAGCGAAACAATCAGGGGCACTATTTTGTAGAGCCGAGCGCTATGATCGACGTTGCCAATGTCGCTCGCCCTCGTGGTTGGAAGAACTTGGCGCAAATCCATTCGCACCCGGGTGACTGGGTTTCGCACTCCGGCTATGACGATGAGATGGCAAACAGCCGTCGCGCGCTTTCGCTGATCTATCCCAACTATGGGCATGTACCCGGTATGTGGAGATACCGCGGCTGGATTGCGCGGCTCTGGCCGGCGGCATTACCCGCCGAGATCGGCGTGACCGCCTTCCTCGATGACCGTTGGCAAAGGCTCGACCAGCCTTCGGCCAATCTTGCCGTGACCATCGGGTCGGTGCCGCCCCCTAAATTGATTGATCTGCGCTAATGACGGTCGAGATCGAACAGCTCTCGGATCGCCATTTTCGGCCAGACCCTGCCGGGATTCTGGCCGACACCGCCGCGGCGCGGCAAGGCCATGTGCTGGTTTCGATCAACACCGCCGCCGCGAGCACCAAGTCCGGGCAGGATGCGCTCTGGATGCTCACGAATTTGCTCTGTCGGCAGTTCAAACTCGTCACTTCCATCATTTTTGACATTCCTGACTTGCCAACGTTCGAGAAGCTCGCGGCTTTCGGGCAGGACCCGAAGTTGCTGCAGACCATGCTCAACTGCGTCCATGCCGTCGCGCACAATCACGTTGTCGCAAAATCTTACCGGCCGGAGGCGGCCGAGAATGTCACGATTGAACTCCATATCGGCAAGCCTCAAGGGGAGGCGAGGGCGCCGGAACGACTTGTGATTTTCGCAGATGGTTGGCGCCTATTTATCGGACGCGAATTCCCCGAAGGCGCCTCTACTACGTCAGAATTGTCGATCGGACCCTATTTCGCCGCCTGCTTTGCCGCTGGCGAAGTATTCAAACGCCTTAGAGGCCTAAAGCCGGGCAAGGGTGAGCTGCTCGGCGTTGATCGAGACCTGCTCCTTTCCGTGTGGTCGTGCGAAGCCGCCCCTTCATGGGAAGCGCTCGCGCCCGATCCCAAACTGCCGAACATGCCGCTGCCCGATTTCTACGTCGCCGGCGCAGGAGCCGTAGCGCAAGCACTCGCCCTCGGGCTTGCCGGCGTGCCAGGTCTCCGCGGCTTTGCGGTCGCCGCAGATCCGGACACTTTGGACTTGTCGAATGACAATCGCTACGCGCTCAGCGCCATTGACAACGACGGTTGGCCGAAATCGCCGATGATGAAGGCATTTTTGGAGCCGCGCGGTCTCAACGTGTTTGCTTATGAGAAGACCTGGCAAGACTACGTCAGTGGGTCAGGTAGAGACCACAAACGCGCTGAACTCGAACAGCTCGAACGCCGGTATCTCTACGGCATCATCTTGTCGTGTGTCGACGACAACAGGGCTCGTCACGCCATCCAAAATCTTTGGCCCGGTCTGATCATCGGGGGCAGCACGCATGGGCTGACCGCAAAGGTCACCACGTATGACATGCGCGGCGACCAGCTTTGCTTGAAGTGCTTCAACGCCGTCATCGACCGAAATGATCGTGTGAAGGCGCGTTTGGACCATGCCCGGACGTTGAATCCGGAAGAGCGCCGTCAATATTTTGAAGACCTGAAAATTGATCCGGACAGAGCATCGGAATACCTCGACGATCCGGGCTGCGGAAAACTTGGTGCGCAGGATCTCGACCGATTTGCTGCCGGTCCGCCCATGATGTCGGTGGGCTTTGTTTCGGTTGCTGCCGGCGTTCTGCTCGCGGCGCAATTCTTGCGCCTTCAGCTTAGCGGTCGCGCGCCGCTGACGGATCGGGGTGCACTTACTATCGCCAATTTCTATCGCCCGGGCATTCGCATCGTGCGATCAATGCCTGAGGCGACCTGCGATTGCGGGACCCGCCGTCTTAAAGACTGGCGACGAAACTGGTCTCAGCATTGAATTTCATGCAAGACCGCCGGCTGGCACTGTTCGCAGGTGGTGATGAAAAAGAGATAGATGGAGAGCTGCATTGGTGCTCCTTTGCACTGTCGTCAGGATTGGCTTGCAATCGCCAACGCGGCTGACCGGCAGGCCGCGGCAATCGCAGCACTGACGGTCTTGTCGCCGACCGCACGCGCATAGTTACGCCACCCGAAAGGATCGACAGCAGCGCCCAAGCGCGCGCCTCGCGATCTTTTAGCGATTTACCTTGAAGGCCGCCAGCGACAGTAGCGACGACGCGGGCAATCTCGGCTTCGAATGCCGCTTTGGCGTTGTCGTCTCCACGCTGCACTTCCGGCGTCAAGCTCTGCAAGGCGAGCTCATTCCAAGCTCGCATGTGCGTCTTTCGCCGAGATAGAAGTCGACAAACGCAACGACCCATTTATCACCGCGCTCGGCACGCAGTGATTCAACACCGATCCGCAACTCCTCAAGCCCCGCGACGACCGCAGCCTAAAGGGAGCACTTGGATCGCCCATCCGCGCAGCGTCCGTATCGGTGGCCTTCGTTCACGCGTCATCAGCATTGTGACAGCTCCTGATACGACGAATCCTTATATCCGTCGTTCGTTCCCCGTTAGCGCAGGGCTGGAATTCGGAATGACGAGAGAGCAAGGTTCGGCGTGCAATGCGACCGCGAACTGGCAGCTTCTGGTTACGCGCTTGACGTGAACAGCCGGCCGAAGTCTGCATGCGACCCTAGGCGGCTCGCGCGCGGATGCAGTGTAAAGAGAGTAGGGGAAGATCATCCAACTTTCCGTTCGACCTCAACAGCGTTCTCCAACAACGGAGTATCTAGGCTCGGAATATCCGGCATGGCCTTCCCGGCAATTGCCTGCAGGTCGCCGACCATGCCCACGGTCGAATCGATGACGGCCAGGATTTGGGTTTCCCGCTTGGCCCATTGGCGGCCCATAAACTTGCGCTCCTTATCGAGATCCTCGCGCATATCGTTGAATTTCTCAACGACAGCTCCGACTCGCTGCCGAAACTTCGTGCCTGTCAGGTAGTGGTAGACCTGCTCCATCTTGGTCTGCTGGCCCTGCTGAACGAGGCGTGAGCTGCTCACGTCGATCAGACCCTGGCGGAGAGCCACGGCGACCGGCAATGCGCAACGCGGATGAGCCACCCATACGCCGTCGACGAGATCAAATTGCTCGATATGTTTTGGCAGCGCATGTGAGATGATCAGAGCGACGTCGGCGCCGGAACGGCGCTGGTCGTCACGTAATTTGGCGAGCCACACGTCACTCCATGCCTTGGTGCGTTTGGTTTCCCAAAGGATGATGCCGGCTGATTGGCCAATGGCACCATTCACCTGTTGAATAACGTCCGCCCCAAGCTCACCTTTTCCAACCGGCTCAATTGAATCGGTTGGAAAACGTCCGCGCAGAAGCTCTTCGAGCTCGAGCTCGAGTACTTCCCCTTGGGATTGCTGTGATCCCTGCTCGGCCTTGCGCTTGAGCTCCTCAATCGTTCGAGACATCGACTCGATGGTCTGGTCCTTCTCGGCAACGCGTAAGCGCGCAGCCTCGTCGGCTTCCTGCCTGGCCTTGATCTGGATTTCGCTGATTGAGGCCTGCACGCGCTTCTCTATTGTCAGGTCGAGTTCGCGCTTTTCCTCTTCGAGTGCGCGCTGCTGTCGCATCAGTTCAGCCTGCTGCTTTTGGGCCTCCGCAAGCTTTGCGTTGTTGGTAAGCAGAGTGGCTCGCAGCTCCGCGGCTTCCGCGTCCTTTGCCTGCAGCTCAGCTGCGGCCGCCTCTCGTGCCTTCTTGCTTTCGGCCGCGACCAGCTGTGCACGTTCGGCGGTCAATCGCTTCGCAACGTGGTCCTCGATTTGCTCGCGGTCCTTAGCGACCTGCTCGCGTTCCAGCCGCAGTGCCTCGGTCTTACGCTCCATCTCTGCATCTTTGCTGGCCAACTGCTGTTGAAAGCGCTGACGAGTTTCAGCGAGGAGGGGAGCGGCCAACGACTCCGTTAGCCGGATCTCGTGATTGCAGTTGGGGCAATGTAGGGTCGCCTCGTGCGAAGCGCCGGTTGCTTTGAAACTCATGAACTCCCCATCATTTCCTGCAACCGGATTCAACATGATCTGTGCGCGATTGCGATGTCGCTCGGCTTAATGTCCACATAAGCGTTGTCGATTTCGACTTGGCCGGCGGGTTTTCCACCGACACGTCGAGTTAGCGCGAGCTGCCTCGCAGGAGGGCAATCTAGATTAGAACAAAATAGGAACAGAATGTCAATTTTGGATCCTGAGGCAGGTTTATATTACGACGATTTTACTTAGTCTGGCTGTGGCAAATCGGTTTGACTTAAACCTTGGATGTGGTTTGAATATGTGCTAATTTACTTAGTATGGCTGAGCAAAAGGACAGAAAGCTAAACAAGCTCGAACGAACCCTCCCGCAGGGGCTTCTGGTCGATGCCGCCTGGATGGAACGGCATGGATACTCCACCAGCCTGCGCAGCCAATACGTATCGGCCGGCTGGCTCGTTCAGCCCGCGCGGGGAACCTTCAAGCGACCGCTCGGCGAAGTCTCCTGGCAGGGTGTCGTCGTTTCGCTCCAGCAACTGCTCGGCTCCGATCTCGTCGTCGGCGGACGTACCGCCATCGAAGTGCAAGGCCTCGGCCACTACTTGAGCCAGGGGGGTCCTTCGACCGTACATTTATATGGAACGCGGTCCGCTCCCGGCTGGCTCGGCAAACTCCCGCTCAAACAGAAATTCCGCGTTCACCGCACACAAAGTCTATTCAAAACGCACGGGAGGACGCCCGGATCAGAGTCGGGGACGACGCGGAAAATACCGGGACCATTCGACTGGCCTCTCACGGTATCGACTCCCGAACGTGCGTTCCTCGAACTGCTCCACGAATTGCCCCGCCACGAAAGCTTCCATCAGGTCGATGCGTTAGCGGAAGGATTGAGGAGCCTAAGTCCCCGGCGGCTGCAAATGCTTCTGAACGACTGCAAAAGCGTCAAGGTCAAACGATTGTTCTTCTGGTTCGCGGAGCGGCATCAGCACGCTTGGCTCAAACAGATCGACAAGTCGAAAGTCAATCTCGGCACGGGAAAGCGCATGCTCGTCAAGGGCGGCAAACTCGACACCAAATACCTCATAACCATCCCAGATGACCTCAATGCCCCTGTCTGAAAAATACCGGCATCAGGTGACCTTGTTGATCGAGACGATTCCGTTCGTCGCGGCGGAGCCCGATTTTGCGCTCAAGGGCGGCACCGCTATCAATCTCTTCCACCGCGATATGCCCCGCCTATCGGTCGATATCGACCTGACCTATCTGCTGGTGGCTCCGCGCCCCGAATCTCTTGCCGCGATCGATGCAGCGATGAAGCGCATGGCGGCGGCCACCAGAAAAGGATTGCCGGGCGCACGGGTGACGGAAGTCGTCAACGCTCGTGAAAAGATCGTCACCAAGCTGACCATCCAGAAAGGCGACGCGCAGATCAAGATCGAGGTCACGCCGGTGATCAGGGGCAGCGTCTTCGAGCCGGAGCTGCGCGATGTCTCGCCTGGCGTGGAGGAAACGTTCGGCTTCGCACAGATGAAAGTCGTTTCGTTCGCCGATCTATACGCCGGCAAGCTCGTCGCGGCTCTCGACCGGCAGCATCCGCGCGACCTCTTTGATGTCCGCGATCTGCTCGCCAACGAAGGCATCACGGACGATCTCCGCAAAGCGTTCATCGTCTACCTCATCAGCCATGACAGGCCGATTTCCGAGGTCGTGGTTCCCCGTCGCAAGGACATTGGGCAGGAGTTCACGCACGGCTTCGAGGGCATGACCGCCGATGAAGTAAGTCTGGACGAATTGCTCGAAACCCGGGAAACGCTAATCGCCGAGATCGCGGGAAAAATGCCGCAAGCTCACAAGGATTTCCTCATGGGGTTCAAGCGCGGCGAGCCGAATTGGAGCCTGTTGGGCGTCCCTGGCGCGGAGAAGCTGCCGGCGGTGCGCTGGAAGCAGATCAATCTGGACAAACTTCCTGCCGAGCACAGGGCGAACCTCGTCGCACAGCTCGAGGAAGTCTTGCGCAATGCCTGAGGTCGGAGGAGGGATCTCCGTCGAGCACGCGCGTGGCAACCTGTTCAGACGACATCTCCGAGAAGTACGCCGCCACCCAGCGGGCCCGGAGCTTGCGGGCTTCAGCTCAGCGGCCTATCGGGCGCCAGCCCCGACTGTCTCGTTGCCTGCATGAAATTTCTGAATCGTTGGCGCGGATCGATTCATTTTTTTAATTGGACGGTCGATTCGGCAATTGCGATTCTGGCGCATGTCCGAACTCACGGTGCAATATCTCGTGCTCGAGCGTCGCGAACCGGCCCGCAACATGGCGCGGTTCTATGTGCTCACGATCGAGCCGACGTTGTTTGGCGATACGGCATTGGTGCGTGAATGGGGCCGTCTCGGTGGGCGCGGTCGACGGCGGCTCGATCTGTTCGATGGACACGTGCAGGCCGCCGAGGCGCTTGAGTCCTGGCTCAGACGAAAAAGCCGTCGTGGTTACGTCCAGCGACAGTCGGGATAGCTACTGCAAAGAGCAGGATGATTGCCCCGCGAAAAGCAAACTTGGTACGCCGATCGAGAGGTGAAGCGTCGAGGTTGGCAATGCCGGTGAGCGCTTCAACGCGCTGATGGAGCGCGCCTCTCAGCAGGGCACCGGCACGGCGACGACGAAGTCGCTCTGGCAACATCTGTCCGATCAGGACACCCGGGCGGCCACTCAGGCTGCCCTCGTACTGCTTGCGAAAGTCCAGAGCCTCGCCTTAGGGGCTCTATTCTTTCCAGCTAGCGGCGGTTGTGCGCGGGAAGCAGACGAGATGCAGTTGCAGCGGTTGTTGTCGTAGTCGGTTCAACGCTCTTCCTGGCTGGGAGTAGGAATGTTCCACTTGCCTTTAAGTAGCGCGGAGAGCTCTGCCGCTTCGCTTATTGTGAGGTTTGACATCGCGTCAGCTAGTCTCAGCAATTTTACGGAGACATTCCTAATGGGTGCGTTCAGGATGTTCGGCTGGCCGAGCGGCCAGCCCGCCAATGCAGCGCGAGCCTCTGCGGGTGTCTTGAACAGGCGCGGATTGGCAATGAACTGGATGGAGCGCCCAAACGAGCCATCCTCGTAAGATCGCTCGTTCACAAAGGAGATGGTGATCTGCTCGCCGCCCAAGCCTCCGCCGCCGTACACGGGCTTTGGGATCACCTGCAAGCCGAAGCCGACCAGGTGACACGCGGCCGCTCCCCTGCAACGCTGGGGGGCGGTCCGTTCAAACGGCCGTCTCGCCCCTTGGAGCCCCTACTTTAGTGCGACCTTCGACCCACAACGACCACCGTTGCGCGAATGCGCAACCTACGAGAGTATGGCCCCAACAGAGGGGCAGGAAATGGCGTACGAGGTCGGGCTTCACCCGGGCACCACTTGGCACAAGTGTGATTTTCAATGCCATACGCCGCGTGATCGCGGCTGGACCGGCTCGCCCGACCTTCCCGGCGGCGACGAGGCAGCCGAGTTAGCTCGCAAACAATGGGCCGAGAGCTTTATCCGCGCTGCGGAAGCCGCTCGTCTGCAGGCCGTAGCGATCTCGGATCACCATGATGTTTGTCTCTCGGCCTACGTCTTAGAGGCGGCGACGCGGCTTAACTCAACGGTACGCGTCTTTCCCGCCGTTGAAATTACCTGCTCAGACAATGCTCAGTGCATCGTCATCTTCGACCCCAGCGCAAACATCGACACACAAAAATTGGCGATTGGAGCTGCCGGCAATGTTCTTGTGGCGGCCGCGACCGAAGCCAAGACCTGCGCTGTTCTGCCGGCTCGGGAAACGGTCACCGGCTTCGTCGCGGCGATTCAAGGAGAGCAACATCTTCGCGACATTAGCGTCGTCCTACCGCATTTCAGCAAGGAAGAGGACCACAAGAGCTTAAACGAGGCAGGCCATCATCCGCGCTTTGCCAACCTGCCGATCGATGGCGTGTATATCGAGCGGCCGTACGGCTCCCTGGATTCCAAGACGGTCGAGAAAATACGCGGCAAGATCCACGACTGGGGTAAACGGCGCCGTGCCATCTTGGCGACTGGAGACAATCGCCGGGCGGACTGGGGTCGCCTCGGCGCGAATGACTGTTGGGTGAAGCTTGGCGAGCACTCGATTGAGGCTCTGCGCCAGGCGCTGCTTGCTGATGAGGCGCGAATCGCTTTTGAGGCGCCATCTTGTCCCACGGAGCATCTGGTCGAGCTGCGGGTTAAGAGCAGCTTGACCGGTCCGGCACCGGTGAGGATCGCTTTTAACAACGGCTTTAACGCCATTATTGGCGGACGCGGATCAGGCAAAAGCGCCTTCCTTGAATACTTGCGTTTTGGCCTGGGTCGGACCGACAAGGATTTCGGCGGGAGAGTGGAGCTTGATCAAAGCCGCGAAGCCAAGCTCATCAGCGAAACCCTCGCCGGCGATGGATATGTGGAGGTCGTGCTCGAGCGGGAGGGCGTGCAGGAGACCTGGAAACGCTCTCTGGCGAACAGTGAGGCCATAACTGCGACGGTTGGCGATCGAACGCTTCAACTGACAACCAGTACCGCTCGAGAACGGTTCCGGTCGAGGGCATTTCGGCAGAAGGGCCTATCGAGCACGATGAATGATCCGGCGACAGCGTCGGATCAGATAACAAACATCGCAGCTGCTGAGGAAGTGGATCAGCGGCGTGACGTCGACCGAGACATTGAGAACACGCAACGCAGCGTGGGAGTTGCACTGATCAATCTGGTTGCTCTTTGGAAATCGAGAGTCGACCTTAGTCAGGCAACCGAGAAGGTCGAGGATTTGCGGACCCGGATAGCGGCGCTAACAAAGCGGCTCGAAGAAGAGGGGTTATCGGCGGAGGCTCTGCGCACGATCGAGCAGAGTCCTAAGTATGGCCGGGCGAGCGAGTATATCGGAACCGTCGGCGACCAGGCGGAAGAAGCAAAGGTTAAGCTCAACGAGATCGAGACCTTTGTGTTGGCCGTTGACCTGGCCGCTTATGAGGGGGCGGCCGAGTTTGACGAAGTGGGTGAGGTACAACAGGCGCTCGATCAGGCGAAGACTGCCATGGGGGACGCGTTCACCTCAGCCCGGGCGGCGCTAGAAGCATTGTCACTCAAGCAAGCCGATGCCAAGAGCCGCTTCAACGTCAAGCGTGACGCGTTTTTAGTGACCTATGCCGCGGCGGTCGAGGAGCAGGGCAAACACAGCAATCTGGTTGACGAGGTTGCGCGATTAAATACAGAACTTCAGGCTGCCGAAGCGGCCCAGGCGAAAGCAAGAACCGAGGGCCAACTGCAGGCCAATGCGGAAAAGGGCTTTCGCGAAGTCCTGGAAAAGTTGGACAGCCTGGTCGCGCGCCGACGAGCCATCCTAAAGGCCGCCGCCGATAAGGTGGCCGGAAGGTCCAGCAACATGCTGAGAGCTCGGATGCGCAAGGACCGCATGCCAGTGCAGTACCGTGCTGCGCTGCAGAAGCTGTTTGAGGCTTCCGGTACGCAGCAGGTTGAGGAGGGGTGCGTCGACTGGATAAAAGCGGCACTGGACGAAGATGAGGATCTTGGGTGGGCGAAGCTGCGACAGCGGTTCTTGGAGCTATACGAGGCGAAGATCATGGCTGGCTCGCCGCCCGATGCTAGTGATGGTTTGCTGAATTCGCTGCAGAGCCTGATCTTCAACGGCGTCAGGCAACTGACAGAACGTCAGCGAAAACGCATTTATCAGAACTTAGCGGATCCCGTCATCGCCGGCATTGTTGCCGCTGTGCCAAATGATGCGATCAACATGTCGTATGTTGATGAAGGCAGGGCAATAGACTTCCAGATGGCGTCACCTGGTCAGCAAGCCTCTGCGTTACTAGAGCTGCTGCTGAAACAGTCTGCAGGCACCCTGATCATTGACCAACCGGAGGACGATCTCGACAATCGCGTCATAATGCGGATTGTAGAGCTGTTGCGGACATCGAAGGCGACTCGTCAGCTCATCTTCACGACGCACAACGCAAACATCGTGGTGAACGGGGACGCTGATAAGATCGTTACCCTGAAGTCGCCCGAGCCGACTTCCAATCCGACCAACAATGCCCCCCGGGTTCAACTGTGAGCGTCACGAGAGGATCACGGGTGCCTGGGCTTGACTTGCGCGGAATGCTCTGGATAGCGCGGTCGGGATGATTGACGCCGCCGGCGCGCGGTGATGGGTTGATCCCGGTTCGGAGCGGGCAACGGGGATCAGAATGACCAGCGAGTCGCAGCTGCGCGAGAAGCTTCGGAAGATCGAGGCGTTGTTCGTGGGGGCCGGAACTGCTGGTGAGCGCCTTGCAGCGGAAGCCGCGCTGCAGCGGGTGCGGGCCCGGGTCGAGGAACTTGCTCGCCACGATCCACCGATCGAACAGCAATTCTCACTTCCCGACCAGTGGTCTCGGCACCTGTTTCTGGCGCTTTGCCGCCGATATGGGCTGCGGCCGTTTCGTTATCGCCGACAGCGACGTAACACGGTGATGGTCCGTGCGTCACGGGGCTTCGTTGATCGAGTCCTGCTGCCCGAGTTCACCGAGCTGGAGGGTGCGCTGCAAGTGTATCTGCACGAGGTAACGCTGCGCGTGATCCGCGAAGAGATCTACGACGACGCCAGCGATGCGCAGGAAGTTCCCGACGCCGTGCCGTCGAACTGATCAAGCGGCGAGCTTTGGCTCCGAACCATCGCGCTCGGCTTTCCAATTCCACGGCAGCAGCGTGTTCAGCTGATTGATCTTGGTACGTCCGGAGACGATGCGCTCGAGAACATCAGTAAAATAGTGCCGTGGGTCGATGTCGTGAAGCTTTGCGGAGTTGATGAGTGATGCGAGAGTGGCCCAGGTTTCGGCGCCGCCCTCACTGCCTGCGAACAGATAGTTTTTCTTTCCCAGCCCGATCGGCTTGATGCTGCGTTCGACCGTATTGCTGTCGATCTCGATGCGCCCATCATCGATGAATCGCGTCAGGCCGTCCCAATGGTTGAGGGTGTAGCGGATCGCCTTGCCAAGGCCGGATTTCTTCGAGACTTCCAGCAGTCGCGCCTCGAGCCAGGGCTTGAAGTCCTCGATCAGCGGTCTGGTGTCGGATTGTCGCACCGCAGCTCGCTGCGTCGCCGGCAAACCGCGAATGCGATCCTCAATGGCGTAGAACATCGCGATCCGCTGCAGCGCTTCCGCGGCAATCGGCGATTTCGTCGCGATGTGGACGTCCCAGAACTTCCGCCGCGCATGCGCGAAGCAGAACGCCAGTTGTACCAGACGGCCGCCGTTTTTAATCAGCCCCTTGTACCCGGCGTAGCCGTCGACCTGCAGGATGCCGTCGTAGTCTCCAAACAGCTGCCTGGCGCGGATTGCCTTGCGATCCTCGGCGAACACGTAGACTACTGCCGGCGGCGCCGGGCCGCCCCACGGGCGGTCGTCGGTGGCGATCGCCCAGAACTGGCAGACTTTGGTTCTGCCACGGCCGGGATCGAGAACTGGCAGCGGCGTCTCGTCGGCAAACAGCCGCGGGTAGGACATCACTGCGCGGCGCAACAGCGCGTGAAGCGGCTTCAGCCACCAGGCGACGCGGCCCATCCACGAGGCCAGCGTTTGCCGGTCGAGCGTGATGCCTTGGGCGGCAAACATCTGTTCCTGGCGATACAGCGGCAGCTGGTAGCCGTATTTCATCACCGCGACGTGGGCCAGCAAGGCTTCCGTCACCATTCCACCGTCGATCGCCTGGGCCGGCGCGGGTGCCTGCAGAACACCCTGGCGGCATCCCCGGCAGCCGTACCGTGGACGCATGATGCGCTTGACCCGGTACTGCATCGGAATGACGTCGAAGGCTTCCTTGACGGTCTCCCCGATCTTGTGCAGCTGCTCGCCGCAGCAAGGGCAGATGTGGCTCTCGATATCGATCACGACATCGATGCGCGGCAAATGCTCCGGAAGCTTCCCCCGGTTGCGTCGCGCCGGTCGCTTTCCACGGCCCTCCGCTCCGTCAGGCAGCCTGCCTCCGGTCACGTCGTCGTTGGCGGCGGCACGAACCGCCTGTGCCCTGATGGTGAAGAGAGACAGCTGTCCGATATCCAGTGTCTCGGAGCGCGGACCGAAGATCGTGCGCTTGTACTGGGACAGGATCATCAGGAGCTTGTCGTTCTCCTGGATCGCAGCGTCGCGTTGGGCGATCGCTGCATCACGCTCGGTCGCCAGCGTGCTGCATTCCTCCGACAACGCCGCAAGCCGTGACGATAGCGTCATCACGGCTTGTCGGAGCAATGCTGGATCGGAAGGCAAATCACTCATGCAGAGCGATTCTACAACAACTCCGCATGAGTGACGAACGACTCTTGATAATGATCAACCAGCTCGCATCGGCTGATCCACAACTCGCATCGGCACACGCTTCCAGTCCGAGCCATCGAGCAGCACCGAGAGCTGAGCATGAGATAGCGACATGACGCCTTCCTTGATCGGCGGCCAGGTGAACTGCCCCTCGATTCTTTTGTAGTAAAGGACAAGGCCGCTTCCATCCCAAGTCAGGATCTTCACGCGATCTCGGCGCTTGGAGCGGAAGACATAAAGTCCGCCGTCGAACGGATCGGCTCCAAAGGCCTCGCTCACCAGCATCGCCAGCGAGTCCATGCCGCGGCGGAAATCGACCGGCTGCGTCGCAATCCAGATCGACAACCCAGCTCGAAGCCCGATCATCGACCAACCGTCCCGACCGCCGCCAGCACCTCGCACAGTGCCTCCCGGTCGACTGTCCCCCTGACACGGATGCGAATCGCGCCGACCTCGATCTCGATCGCCGCCTGCTCCTCACTCGGGCGCCCACAGCCGGTGATCGCGATCGGCACAAAGCCAGGTGGCATGCCTCTGTCCCCGCGCTCCGCGACCTGCGCCCGCGTAGCCTGGCGACGCCAGAGAAACAACAGGCTTGGACTGATGTCGTGTCGCCGCGCCACTGCGGACACGCTTGCACCCGGCGCAAAACTCTCCGCAACAATCGCCGCCTTCGCATCGGTCGACCAGCGCCGACGTCGGCCCGTCCCGGTGATGATCTCGACACGCTGCAGCGTGTCGGCGCCGTGTTCGAGGATAGGCATATGCCTATCCTTATCGCTATCCTTACGACTATCCTTTGACATTGTGACCTCGCGACAAACCATTCCGCGAGATCTTCCTAGCCGACCAGATCAACCCTCAGCGCGTGGTCTCCGCATGACGCTCACGTTCAACTCGATTGTGATGGTGCCATCGAGACGCCAGCCGTCAGCGCTACCATCACGTCAATCATGGAGGGTGGCCGCGCAGCATTTGACCTGCGCAGCCGCAAATACCGATTCGATGTGTGACGGGGCATTGCACCTTCTGGGGCGCAGACGCGGTCTATATGGCGCTCCTCATGGGCGCGAGTATGGCGATTGCCATGCTCGGCTTCATAAGCGATCTGGCCCGTAACATGGCGCGGTTCTACGTGCTTACGATCGATCCTACTCTGTTTGGCGAAACCGCATTGGTCAGTGCAGGCCGTCGAGGCCCTCGAGTCCTGGCTCAAGCGCAAAACCCGTCGTGGTTACGTCCAGCGGCACTTTCCGGGCTTGGAGCCGGCGTGCGACGCGCCGCAAGCGGGTTGATCTGGACAAAATCTCAGTGCAAGTATATTAAAGTAATCCGAAGTCATTCTCGACCATATTCTAAGAATTGCAAAAGTATTCCATAATCTATGTTATGCGAGCAATAGACCACCGTTAGAAGAGCTGCGACGCGCGCCTATTTGCAGCGCTACGGCAAGCCGGTCGCATTCTACTCGGATAAGCACGCGACGTTCCGGGTAAACAAGGGTCGGGGCGCCCGGGGGTGACGGCATGACCCAGTTTGGCCGGGCGTTGCACGAGCTCAACATCGATATCATCTGTGCCAACGCTCCGCAGTCGAAGGGTCGCGTCGAACGAGCCAATGGAACGCTGCAAGATCGTCTGTTGAAGGAGATGCGGCTGGCCGGAATCTCAACCATCGAGGCCGGCAACGCATTTTTGCCCGCGTTCATGGAAGGCTACAATCGGCGGTTTGCGAAGCCTCCCTTCAGTGACAAGGACGTGCATCGACCGCTGACTGAGCACGACGTCGTCGATGATGCCTTTGCCTGGAAGGAAGAGCGCACGGTATCGCAGAGTCTGACGCTGCAATACGACAAGATGCTGTTCATCCTCGAGCCGAACGAGATTACGAGCACCCTCGCCCGCCAGCGCGTCACCGTGTTCGACCATCCGGACGGGCGGCTTGTGATCAAGCACAGGGGCCGTGCGCCGCCCTACCGGACGTTCGACAAGGTGCGACAAGTCGACCAGGCGGAGATCGTCGAGAACAAGCGGTTAGGGTCGGTTCTGGCGTACACTTGCCGAGCAGCAGAAGCTGCTCGACTTCAGCCGCAGCCAGAAGGCTCCGCGAAGACGTGGCCAAGGTCCGAGCTTGTTCAAGGCGGGCTAAAACCCGCAAGTCGACCAGTCGCCGTCGCTGGCATTGGGGCTCTCATCCGGGCGCCCGGCCGCTGCGCAACCCCGGCCAGCTTCGCGTCCGTGCGCCCTCCTCGCCGGGCTGCGCGGCGGCGATCAGGGTGAGACTCCAGCGACAATCAAGGTGAGACTGCGCCGATGGGGACGGACCGAAGGGAGGGCGCAGCCCGACCGGAGGACCGTCCCCATCGGCGTCGCGCGTTTTTGGACCCGTCTGGCGGCCGGGTGCGGCTGGTGCAAGCTGTTGGTTCGTCTCGACAAGAGGGAATCGATGCCTTGCCTGGCCTCCACATCACCGACCACCAGATGAGGCTGTACATGACGTACCGACTGACACTGTCCCCCGAGGCCGCCGCGGCCAAGGCGGGGTTCTCGAAGGCAAGCGCGGATCGAATCGAGGGCGATTGTCGCCCGCCATCGCAGAAGAAGACGCCGAGGGGCCGGCGCCGGTCCGATCCGCTCGGGCAGTATTGGGACGCCGAGATCGTTCCGATCCTGAAGGCTGCGCCCGGCATCCGCGTGATCGGCGTGCTGGACGAGCTGCGCCGACGGCATCATGACTTGAACCCGAACATCCGCCGCACGCTGGAGCGGCGCATCAACGCCTGGCGGGCGCTCAACGGCCCCGAACAGGACGTGATCTTCCGCCAGCAGCACGAGCCCGGCCGCCTGGGTCTGTCCGACTTCACCGACGTGAGCGCGCTCGGTATTACCATCGCGGGTGAGCCGCTCGATCACCGGCTCTATCACTTCCGGTTGGCGTTCTCCGGCTTCGAGCATGTCCATGTCGTGCTCGGCGGCGAAAGCTTCGTCGCCCTGGCGGAGGGCTTGCAGAACGCGCTGTGGGCGCTTGGCGGCGTGCCGCGGGAGCATCGCAGCGACAGCCTGTCGGCAGCATTCCGCAATCTGGCCGCCGACGCACGGGGGGATCTGACGCAGCGCTACGCCGGGCTGATGGGCCACTATGGCATGGCGCCAACGCGCAACAATGCGGGCATCGCACATGAGAACGGCTCGATCGAGAGCGCGCACGGCCATCTCAAGCGGGCACTGGAAGATGCGCTGTTGCTGCGGGGGACGCGCGAGTTCGCCAGTCTCGATGCGTACCGGGCTTTTGTCGACGAGATTGTCGGCCGGCGCAACGCCAACCTCGCCAAGCCGATCGCGCTCGAGAAGGAGGCCTTGGCGCCGCTGCCAAAAGGCCGCACGACCGACTTCGAGGAGAAAGTGATCCCGGTGACGTCGTCAGGCGGCTTCATCCTGCGGCGCGTATTCTACACCGTGCCTTCAAGATTGATCGGCCATCGCCTGCGTGTGCGCATCTTCGACGACCGGCTCGAATGCTTCCTTGGCGTCACGCCGGTCGTGACGCTGCGGCGCGGTCGGCCTGTGTCCGAGAGCCAGGGCGGTCATGTTGTGGATTACCGGCACGTCATCCATGCCCTGCGGCGCAAGCCGATGGCGCTCCTCAATCTCGTTTATCGCGACCAACTCTTCCCGCGTGCAGCTTACAAACGTCTGTTCGAGACCTTGCGGGAGCATGGTGATGACCGGCGCGCCTGCAAGGTGACGGTCGAGCTTCTGGCGCTGGCTCACGAGCGCGCCTGCGAAGCAGAACTCGCCGAGGTGATCGCGATGGATCTGGACGCCGGACAGTTACCCGATCTTGCCGCGCTGCGCGACCGCTTCCGACCCGAGGCGGCCTCGATCCCGCGTGTCGCCGTCAAGCTGGCGCCGCTCGACGTCTACGATGAACTCGCCTCCGTCAGCGTCATGTCGGGCCGCTCGAACCTGGGAGAGGCAGCATGACCGGTATCGCTACCTCCGTCGATGCTGCCCGTGTCGAGCTGCTTCTCAATGAGCTCCGCCTGCCGGGCGTCAAGGCGATCTGGCCGAAGCTCGCCGCACAGTCGGACAAGGAAGGGTGGCCTGCCGCCCGCTTCCTCGCCGCCCTTGCCGAGCACGAGGCGGCCGATCGCACCCGCCGTCGGATCGAGCGACACATGGTGGAAGCGCGTTTGCCCGCCGGCAAGACGCTCGCCACCTTCGACTTCGAAAGCGTGCCGATGCTATCAAAGGCACAGGCGATGGCGCTCGCCGCTGGCGACGCCTGGTTGAAGGCCGGCGCCAATTTGCTCTTGTTCGGTCCACCGGGCGGCGGCAAGACCCATCTCGGCACGGCGATCGGCCTGGCTCTCGTCGAGAACGGTTGGCGCGTTCTCTTCGCGCGCACCACTGATCTGGTGCAACGGCTGCAGGTCGCGCGGCGCGAGCTGGCGCTGGAGTCCGCGATCGCCAAACTCGATCGCTATGACCTCCTGATCCTCGACGACATCACATATGTGAGCAAGGATCAGGCGGAAACCAGTGTGCTGTTCGAGTTGATCGCCGCCCGCTACGAACGACGCTCGCTGCTGATCACGGCCAATCAGCCATTTGGCGAATGGGGGCGTATCTTCCCGGACCAGGCAATGACGTTGGCTGCCATCGATCGTTTGGTCCACCACGCCACGATCCTCGAGATGAACGTCGAAAGTTACCGTCGAAAAGTTGCCCTCGATCGCAAGCGCGGTCCAGGCCGGCCGCCCGTTCATACGACCCCCAACGAACTCGACAAGGCAACGATTGACGCTGGCAATCCTGCGTGATTGTCGCGCAGCGTCAATCAAGGCTTGCCAAACCCGCGGCCAGCGTCAATGATCCGCCCACTCGGCTGCCTTGTCTCATCTTGATTGACGCGCCACTCTCATCCTGATTGTCGCGCTATAGACAAAATACTGCTTCTCAATTCCCAAAGTCCGGGAATTGGCCACTGCCGAGTTCGCGACGCTGCGTCTTCGGCTCTTGAAACTCGCTGTCCGTGTCGTCGAGACCACGAGCCGCATTCGCCTTGCGTTTGCCGCGGCATGTCCCGAAGCCGACCTGATCCGCGGCTTGCCAGGCGCGCTGCTGCCGCTCGGTCCTTGAGCGGCGGGGCGTCCGCGCCCCGTTCGCCCAACCTACACCTCAAGCGCGTTGCAAAGTACGGGTCGGTCAGGCGGTGAAAAGCCGAAGGCAATCCCGCGCGCCTCGTCAGAGCAGATGCGCGGCCACATCAATCGGACTAAAAAAACGCACTCTCACGAATAGGACGGGCTATTAGGGCTCAGTTGATGTGGATCCTTCGGTGGAACGCTCATCATCAGCGTGCCAGCAAGGTTTTGCCAACCATTCACGCTTTCCACTCTGGCCGCTAACGGATCGAAAATAATTCTGCCGCAAGTTCGCACACGTGAAAGACATGGGGGATCCACACATGACCGGGCTGGCCGTTGAAGAAAATGTGCGCCGCTATCGTGCGATAGCTTCGCTATGCCGTCAGGCCGCGGCATTTCGGCCCCTTCAGCGGTGTTCATTGCTCGCCCAGGCTAATGAGTGGATCCGATCGGAGAACTTGCCGAATTTCTGCCCCCACTGGCGCACGGTTTCATAGGTCACGCCAATGCCACGCGCCGCCAGCATTTCCTCGACCATGCGCACGCTTAAGGGAAACCGGAAATTCAACCAAACGGCATAGCTGATCACTTCCGGTGGGAAGCGATGGCGGAGATAAAGAGGGTCCCGGGCGGTCGGCATGCCGGTCGTCTACCCCATCGGCCGCTCCAATTCGTTAACTTGACGGTGCCCTCGAACAAGCCCCATGGCTGCAAAATCGCGCATAGCCTCCCGCGCCTTCGTTCAATCCGGCTTCAGCGACGTCGCGTCATGAGCGCCTGCCGCGCCCTCGCGTGACGCGATTTCACAGCCCCCAGATTCGACCTTAAGGCGCGTCATCGATTCTGCGAGAGTCGCCGCTGGAGTGCCGGCCGATCGGCGACGAGACCGTCGAGGTGCAGCGGCTCGTGATCTGGCCGCTCTCCTTGCGCCAATCGTGCAGCCAGCCCCCGTGTGGCGTCCACCACAAATACGCCGCAATCATAATTGTTCCCCTGACGGGCCATGCGGACTGGTAGCAGGTTGACGCTCAGGATTGTTGCGAGCTCTGTTGCAGCCTCGCTGTTGAGCGGCCCGGCTGAGTCATAATGATAGGCGGCCCGGTGGCGGCGATCAACGAACATTAGCGACCAATGGTCGCCTTCTTGATCAGCACGACCATTGTTCACTGGCAGAAACAGGAAGTCGGCTGTATCGTTAGGCTGCTGGTCCACCCGGACGATCTCCTGGAGAAGTTCCTGCCTGACAGTCTCGTCCGCGGTTTCGCGCAGCAGCTGGACCTGCGCCGGTTCCACGAACCGCGCCTGGGCGGCCAGACCAGGATACTCCGCGCGCACGAGCGCGTAATCTGCGCTGATGTGGGCGTCGTCCACCCATTCCTCGGCGTCGAGGACCAGCGGACGCTGCGGTCTGATGGGCGACCCGGAGACATTTCCATTCGATTGATCCGGCCTGGGAAGAATGTGCCGGTCCGACTGCAGCCCGGGCCTGAGGCCAGCGAGCACCTTGTCCCTTAGAGCCCCCCTGATCTCGCGTTCGATTTCCTTGCGGACCTCGACCCCCAATTCCCGCTCCGCATCGCCAAAGCCGGTCAGGTTCAGGGCGGCGAGCCTTTTCTTCAATCGGTCATTGAACTCGTCCCCCATTGCATCGATGAGCTGTTCGCTCATCGCTTCATGGGCTTCGGGTGCAATGCGGCTCACCACCGTGTCCCAAGGCTGCCAGTCCGTCGCCAAATAATCGGCAAACTCCGCCGTCTCCTTGTCACGCACAAGCGTCTCGGCGTTGTCAATGTCTTCGGCGGTGAGGTCAGAGACGTTGAAGTAGGCCATACCGGGGGCGATGTGCTCCAGCCCCAGCCGCTCGCGCAGCTGGACCTGATAGCCAAGATAGACGTCGATCTCGTCGACACGGCGGGCGGAATTCTTGGTGCCGAGCGAGTGGGCCTTCTCGCGCGCGATCCCCTCCAGCGCGTCCAAGCGGAACATGACCCGGCCCAGTTCGATGAGGTCGCCGAGCCGATTGTCATAGACCCTGTTCTCGATGTCTGCGATTATGCGTGCGTTTTGCATGCCGTTCCAGGCCAAAGTTCTGCGATCCTCGCAGCTCTGGTTGGCATCGGAAGCCACCTCGAAATAGCGCGCGCGCAATTGCGGATTGTTCGCCGCCCTCCGCAGATCTTTGGCCACCGCCTGCCGGAATCCTTCATCGGCAGCGTTGACGTTTTTCGTCCGCAGCTTTTCGAGAAAGCCCGCGTATTCCTGGGCGCCCTCCTCTTCGGAAAAACCCTGCCAGAGGGCCACCGTCTCCGGCTCGCCGTCAAGCCAATCCGCGACCGCCTCAGCGAGAGTCCGCGCTGGACCTTGCGCCACTGCTACGTCCACTATGAATAACGGTCCTTGATAGTCATCGGCATGTCGGGCTCTCACAAGGTTAGTCCGTACCCGCTCGGACAGGGAATTCCTCTGCAGGTTAACTAGGCGCAAACTCGGATGCGTCAGCAGATTCTCGGGCACACTCGTCAGCCGGTTATCCTGAGCGTAGAGCCAGCAGAGCGCGGCAGGAAGGCGGTCGGGCAGGCTGGTCAGCTGGTTGCCCAAAACAATCAGACGCCAGAGCGTGTGTGGGAGGGCGGGAAGGCTGGTCAGCTGATTCATCCGGGCGTCGAGTTCATACAGACGGGGCGGAAGCTCAGGCAGGTGGCTCAGCTGATTGTTGCTGACGTTTATGCGCTGGAGCGAGAGCCACGCCGGCAGGCTAGGGGATGACAAAACCGTCAGGGACAGCGACCTAAGGTCTAGCTGCCCGGAGCTTGCGGCCGCCTCCCAAGCTCTCGTTATTCTTAGCCGCTCTAGCCGAGCCTCTGCTTCGGCCATGCCCTCAAGATTGGGCTGCTGCGACGGTCCGCCAGGAGCGTCGGCGGCTCGCGGCGCCCGGGTCAAGCACTGGACACACCGCCTCATCGCCCGGGGGAGACCGCAGAGGCAACCTCGCGGTTGATCTTGTTCTGAAGGTTCGGAAGGGATACCAGAATCCCGCTCGGCCTGCCCTGCGTCTGAGGCGCCATCTCGCCCTTGTCGTCGTTGACGACGCAAATTGTCGCTTTCGTCCATCCCGATCGACATAGAAGAAGCTGGTCCCCACCCACGAGAGCTATTTAAACTGGCGTCGCTTTGGCTTTGCCGCGCGCGTCGGACAATTGGCGCGATCAGCAGGCAGATAAGCTCGGCTTGCGCCTAGTCTCATACTAATCGGCAATGGCAGCTAATGGCCCCGGCTTATCCAACATCCTGTTGAGTAGAGCTGGAAGCCAATCTAGCCCGTCTTATTCGTCAGAGGGCGCCTGAGAGGCTGGCGAGCGTGGTGTAAAGCGCTGATGAAGCGTAGGATTCGGTTGCGAAGCCAACCCCATCACCTTCCACCGCGAACGCCACGCCCGCCATGACCGATGATACGAGTCTACCCTTCTCGTTTCCAGCCGTTCACGCCAAGAAAGTCACAGCTGCCTTCGATGGCGGTCGGCTGACCTCGAACGGGGGCGTGATGCTTCTTGCGATGGCCGAGCGACGTCTCGGTTTGGCCAACAATTTGGCCCGGGTGTTCCCGGATCGGCGCGATCCGACGCGGGTCGTGCACAGCCTTGTCGATATGTTTCGCGCTCGCATGTTCGCGATCTGCTGCGGCTACGAGGACGCCGATGACCTCGATCATCTGCGGTCCGATCCCGCATTCAAGCTGGCCTGTGGACGGCTACCAGACAGCGGTCGCGATCTGTGTTCCCAACCGACGCTGTCGCGGCTGGAGAATGCTCCCCGCCTGCGCGACGTGATCCGACTGACCTACACTTTGGTCGACGCATGGATGGATAGCTACCCGCGCGAGCCTGCATCCGTCACGCTCGACATCGATGATACCTGCGATGTCGTCCACGGCCATCAGCAGCTCTCGCTGTTCAACGCTCATTATGACGAACGCTGCTTCCTGCCGATCCACGTCTACGACACGGAGAAGAGCCGGCCCGTGGCGGTCGTGCTGCGGCCCGGCAAGACGCCGGGCGGCGTCGAGGTGCGTGCCCATCTGCGCCGCCTGGTGCGGCACATCCGCACGCGATGGCACAAGACGCGAATTACGTTCCGTGGCGACGGGCACTATGCTCGGCCGGAGGCGATGACGTGGTGCGAGAACAACGGCATCGACTACATCTTCGGTCTGTCCGGTACCAGGCCGCTCGCCAGAAAAGTCGACGAGGTCGCCGACGATATCCGCACCCGACGCGCCATCGAGAACCTAGCTGTTCTGCGCGGCTATACCGAGACGCGCCACAAGGCAAAGTCCTGGGATCGCGAACGGCGCACCGTCGCCCGTATTGAGGCGACGATGCTCGGCCTCGACATCCGCTTCGTCGTCACCAGCCTCGATGTCGGCTCGGCCGAGTGGATCTACGACAGCCTGTATTGCGCGCGCGGCCAAGCCGAGAATCTGATCAAGCTGCATAAGACACAGCTCGCCTCCGATCGCACCAGCTGCCGTTCGGCGCTCGCCAATCAAGTCCGCCTCGTTCTCCACACCGCCGCTTATTGGCTGATGCTGACCGTGCGCGACGCGATTCCCAAAGCCCGGGAATTGGCCACAGCCGAGTTCGCGACGCTGCGTCTTCGTCTCTTGAAACTCGCTGCCCGTGTCGTCGAGACCACGAGCCGCATTCGCCTTGCGTTTGCCGCGGCATGTCCCGAAGCCGACCTGATCCGCGGCTTGCCAAGCGCGCTGCTGCCGCTCGGTCCTTGACCGGCGGGGCGTCCGCCCCCCGTTCGCCCAACCTACACCTCAAGCGCGTTGCAAAGTACCGGTCGTCAGGCGGTGAAAAGCCGAAGGCAATCCCGCGCGCCTCGTCAGAGCAGATGTGCGGCCACATCAATCGGACTAAAAAAACGCACTCTCACGAATAGGACGGGCTAGCTACGCTTCGCATTGTCCGCACAGCGCTATCCAGTTTGAAGCAGACCCGGCATGGCCGCCGCCCAGTCCTGCGGCGTCCCGCCTCGAATGTGCGCGATGTGTCCACCATGTACCGGACCGCGCCTGGGGCCAGTCACCCCTCCCCTGGCTTGGCGTCGAAGGGCTTTCTTGGCGCCGCAAGACGGCGACAGCGCCACCCCCGCGGAGTTATCACCATTTATCCTCGCCGCTGGTGCTGCCGGGAACGTGCTCCCATTTCACCTCCTTGTAGGTGAACGACCAGTCTTCCATGTTCTGAAAGAAGTTGTTCTGCGGATTGATCGTCAGCGGCACATAAGACTTGCCTTCGACTAACGTCGCGTTCTTCCAGCTTATCTTGAAAAAGTTCTGCGGCTGCGGCATACCCCCAGGGTCGGTACGGTAGAACTCGCAAACCAGCTCTTCGAGCACCTCGTTAGTGGCCAGCGCCTGCCATAGCAGCGGCGAGGCTCGATCGAAGAACTTCGTGAAGATCACCGGCTGGTGGTTGCGAGCGCCCGTGGCGACACCGCTCGTGGCATCGCGAGGAACGATGATGCTGCTGTTGAAGGCGACAACGGTGATCTTCCCCTGCTTATCCGAGTCACCCTTGGCGACCTGCCCGACGCTGTCCGGCTTGGAGGCATCCTTGGAGATGTCGCCCTGCTTCTTTCCCTTGATTTTCAAGTAGGCTTCAAGTGACACTTTCGGCTCCTATTGTCTGACATACGCCGGCACACACCGGCACGATGGATATCGCAACATTTGTGCCAACGGCCGTGGGCATCCGATGCCTAATATTGCGAGCCTTCCCGGCACAGCACTACGCGGTTTTCCAGACACCGACACCATCAAGCGACGACGTCGTCACGATCGTGACAGCGATCTGTCACGGCGCAACGGAGCCAACCCGTTCCAACTGACACTCGACATCGAGAAATGCACGCGTGGCGACGTCGAGAACAGCCTGCCCCGTCACACGGTAGCCCATGCCGTTATCGACAACGGCATTGCCCTGCAGTGCGTAAACGAGCACCGTGCAAGGACCGCGCTGTTCCTGCTCGAAACAGGGCGTAGACAATTTGAGGCGCACTTCTCGTCCGTCACGAAGCCGTTGCGACCAAATGCCATCCGCCGACGGCGGCGGTATGTTGATCGATGCGCTCGGCGAGATGGCCGCGCGTGCCGTATTGGCGACCGCTTCCAATAGCGGGTCGATCTCGTGTGTCGCTGGACACCAGAGGGTCATGATGCGCCATGAGGACAAGAAATCACGAAGATCCGTCGAACATCTCGATCGAGGCGCCAGATTGCGACTTGAGGCGATTGAACGTGTGCGTATCCGATGTCACTCCTCCCTTCATATCGGGGTTGTGGACGGCCCCGATCACGACTGGTCGGTCAATGTCGCCGTTCAAGTAACCAACTAGGACTTCCGTGCCTGGCACCAACGGACAATGCAAGCCGGTTTGATTCGGACCTACATAAGGTTCGAGCTTGCGCACGTAGTCGCTACCACGGCCCTCGGCCGGTTCGTCGGCGAATGCAAACCGCAGCATGTAGCGGCCCTGATCGTCTATCTCGGCCCGTCCGTTCCAAACTTCTCCATCGACTGTGGCGGTGTGGAGGCCGACGCCCACAGGCACAGGCGTCATCGCAACCGGTCGATAGGGCACGTCCGAGCGGATGCAATGGACCATGTTCCCGTAGGCTCGTCCATCCTGCCCAGATCCACCGAATCCGCGCGGCGCCGGGCGATAGGCCGAGTGATCCGCGGCGATGACGAGATATTCACCGTCAAAGCGCGGATGGCCCTCCAGTTCGAAAATGGCGCCAGCGCGCAGCTCCGGTGCGTCGCTGTGGGCGATGTACATTGTCTGGCCGGCGCAGATCTGCTCGGCGCGGATCCGGGCCAGCGCCGTCGCTTCTGCGTCGTTCGCAAAATTCCCGCCGAAGCGCGAGGCTTTGCCCAAGAAACCGCTGCCTTGCCCGACCTGCTTAGCGCCGGACATGACGGAAGGTACCGTTTCGTTATAATCGCGGAGTGCGATTGTCTCTGTCGAGAGAACCCGGCGCTGCCGGAACGACAGAACAGCGGCTTCGTCGACGCCTCGCGGTCGCTTGCGCTGGCGCGCATAAAGAAGCGTCGACTTGGCGCCGAACTTGACTTTGGGGAAAGCCAGATTGTTGTCGCCGAAGACGACGGTTTCACCGTCGTCTTCTTGCTTGAAGAAATAGAAGATTCCGTTCCGTTCGCAAAGGCGGGAAATGAACGTCAAATCGCTTTCATTGTATTGCACAACATAATTTCGCTTGCGATAGCGATCAATATTGTATTCGCTGGGGATGCTGATGCTCACCTTGCTCAACTGCAGTTTGATGATGTCATCGACGCCCATGGGTTGGCCGGGACCATAAATGCGGCTCGCAACTGAGAGCTCCGCGACAGCAAAACGCGGTCGCAGGACAAACTGGAGCACCCGCAGGTCAGTCCCCGTAGGGTCGAGTTCCTCTATTTGGGCGCAGAGGCCCGAGGCAAGCCATCGCCCGCATGCGGTTTTGACAGACAGCTTGGCGCGCTCACCTATCAAAGAGCCGGTATCGACATCGCTCGATGTCGTGGCGTAAATGACGTAGCTGAACGGCAGAGAAATGCACTCGGTGCCCTCGAAGCCTTGGACGTCGAGCTCCATGCCGGGCTTGCTGCGAATCTCTAAGTCAATACTGAGATTGGAGTCGTTGGTCATCGGCGCACCAAATCAAACTGCGGCTGTGCTAACAACGCTTGTCACAGCGCCGCGGATCGAGGGATCGCTTGGGAGCCGAGGCACGATCGCGGCGGTTTAGGACCTGAAGCGGAACCGGCCATTTGGCTGGCGAGATGGTAGGCGGCCGGCCCGATGTCGTTTTTTCGCTGCCGTGCATAAGGTATGGCGATCGGCCAGCGGCGCCGTGATGCACGTCCCAGCCGCGCATCTAGCGCCCTTGATTTATGAGTTCATCGCTCTCTCCAATACTCCGAGCGCAAGCTAGATCTCACGTCAAGCCGTGCCCAACAACGCGGATCGACAGCCGGCTGTTCCATTCGATTGCCCGCGGCGCTAGCGTTTGCCGCCTCTTTCACGCCATTGTAGTGAAGCCGGTCGACTAGCCCATGCCTGTTGTGTGCGCCCTCAGGTACGGTGAAAGCTACGTTGGGTTTCGTTTTCAAGTTCAAGGGAAAGAGAACGTCGTTCATCTTGCGTTTCGTGTACTCAGCCAATCAGTGTCGCTGCATCTCATCAATAGCAACAGCTGTGCCAACGGCATCTCCCCTATGGAGCTGCTGATTTGGTTCTGAGAAGCTGCGGTATGCCACATAAGTGTTGTCAACCTAACAGCATCGGCGCCCTAACAGCAGCGGCGCGACTGTCGGACACTGGACAAGGGTCAAGTTGGTCGGCGTTTGACACGAGATCTTTTCGCTGCATCCCATAATTTGTCGCTCGAGAAGGTTAGCCATTTGACGCTCCAGATTCGCGTGTTTCACTCGCTGGCAATCTATCGATACAATTTGAATTGCGGCGCTTCGGGCGCATTCTGGCGGAGAGAAGAGATGTCTCTTGAGTTGCCAATGAGCGCTCAAAATGATGGCCCGTCAATGCGACAGAGGCATGCGCTGACCGCGCCATCGGTAGAACCATCGCGGGCGGGCAAGGCGCTGGACGAACTCACCGACGGTTTCGATACGGTCGCGGCGGTTGAGGGCAAGGCCCGAAGCGAGCACCCGCCATTGCGCCGCCGAAACAGTCGGCGGCGGCGCCGGTCCGAGATTCGCCTTAAGTGCCTCGTCGGCTGGCAGCCGCGCATACGGGTGGGTGCCGGTGAGGGCCAGGTAGGCGACCACCGCGAGAGAAAAGACATCATCGCTTTCCGCCCATGGCTCACCTCTCAGCATCTGTGGCGACGCATAAGCCGGCGTCAACAGTCCAATCTGATCGAGCAGTGCCGTGGACCTGTCGTGTTGCGGCGAAACGTCGAGCATGAGGGCTGTCCCAAAGTCCAAAATTTTGACTTCGCCCGTCGAAGTCATGAAGATGTTTCCCGGCTTAAGGTCACCATGGACGATACCAAGGCTGTGCATGTGGGCGAGGCCTTGCCCGGCGGCGCGGACAATATGAAAAGACACAGAGGGGGACAGCGGCTGCCCCTGACGATCGGCCAGGATGTGCGCTAGCGCGCGGCCCTTTAAGAGCTCCATGACCAGGTAATGATACTTGCCGTCGTAGTCGGAATCGTAGATTCGCACCAAATTCCGGTGCACACAGTCACGCAGAAGACGCGCCTCGCGGTGCAGCAACTGCACTAATTTCTGGCGCATCATCGCATTTGGTTGGATGACCTTCACTGCCACTTCGGGATTTTGTTCACGCGCCCACAGGCCGATCCGATCGATCGCACGATAGACGGTGCTGGTGCCGCCCTCGCCAATGATCTCCACCAGGTCGAAACGACCGCCGAGCACATATCCCAAGGGCGCTGTACTCACAAATGCAGCCTCATCCCTCGCCGTCACAGCTCGACCTCCAACTATCCACTGAGCTCCTGATGCAGCTCGAGGCGGTTGCGGCGCACAAGGAACGTATCCCGCAACTCAGTCGCCGCCACCAAGCGAAGGCGTACGACGTCCACGCCGAGCGTTCGCGCCAGGGTATCACCAGCGATATTTGCTTGTCTCTTCGCGAAAGAAAACGAGAACTCTCACAGCGTTGCTGTCACAGGTGATCCGGACATCGGAACGAACGAAGGACACTCAAGTTGAATGGATTGCGTACACTTTCCGCCCGTAGTTCATAGGTCACGTCGGGCCGGTCCGGTCCGCCGATCGTGATCGTGAAGCGGTCGGGAGCCCCACGCGAGGAGGCTCGCGACGCATCGACGAGACGGAACAGAGCCCATGGGCCTGAGTGCTCAATCTTCGTTTCAGTTCCATCAACTGAGGCAAGCGTGACGGAGGCCGTGCTTGCATCGGTTCGGCTCGGCCATTCAAGGTCGTAGGCACGGGGCGCCTCGTGACGATAGACGATCTCCTTGCCATCCAAGACAAAAGTCGCGCGCAGCAGTTTGGAGGCGAGATAGACGGGCTTGATGCTGAACTTCACGGCCGGCGCGGAGGCCGAACCGCTAAAGAATGCCTTGCGGATCTCTCGCGCGCGCTGAAATTGAGCCATGGCATCCGCATGGATCGGCGCCGCCGCACCGTCGATGGTCGCCAGCCCAAAGCCGGTTCTGCGCTCGATGACGAATGGCGACAGGTACTTCTGAAAAAACTCATCAAGGATGCCGCCGGGGCGAAAGAGATCGCTGAAGTCCTTTAGTGTTACGTCCTCGGTCGCGGCCGCAAACAATGGATAACGCTGGTAGGCGGCTGCCTGGCAAACCGGCGCCACTTCCCGCGTCCACACAGCACTGACATGACCGTGGGCCTGTTGAAGCAAGACGCTCCATGTCGAGAGAGCGATGTCGTTCATGATGGAACGGACCAACTCGGGTCGCAGCGCCGAGTCGGCGCGCACGGTACCGAAGGCATCGTTGCTCGGATCCTTGACACGCCGCTGAAAGAGCTGAAATGCGGCTTGGCCAGGATCCGGTGCAGTTGCGATGTTGGCCATCGTTGCATACAGGCCGCCGAAAAGATCGCGGATACGATCCATGCTGGCAGCTTGTCCCGAAGCTCTGCCTGTGCCCAGTTGGACCAGAGGCTGGAAGGCTTCGGTAATCCGCGTTCCCGGCCAGGGAGCGTCGCCGAATGCCGCCGAGAACACGGCGACCGTTGTCTCACCCGCCTTGGCCGCAGCCTGCTCTCCGGGCGGCGGCAGGTTCGTATTGTCTCGTACGATGGAAATGATCTGCTGCAGTGCGCTTTCCGGTCCGGCCAGCCCGCGCAGGATCGCCGAGGCGCGCTGCATATCGTCGAACTTGACGACGCGGACGCGGCTCAGCGCGCTTGTCCATATGCGAATATAATCGGCAACATAGCGATCGATGACCTTGCGCACGACCTGTTGTGTATCCGCCGTGTCGAATGAGCTGCCGGCAAGGATCCAGTCGCCGCTTTGCTCGTCTTGGACGATGAGTGGAAGGTGTGGTAGCAGGAAATCGATCAAACCATCCCGTGTGAAGATGCCGGGGATAATCGCCGTACCGCCCGAAGAAGGTAGCTCCTGATGGCCAATGGTGGGGTGAACAGCCTGAGGCTTTACCTCCAGCTGGCCGGCCCCCAGCAGACTAACCAGGTCGATTGGCCGAAGCCGCGTGCTTTGAGCGGCTTCGCGTAAAAGCCGGGCGTAGACCTGCTCGACGAAGGGACGTTCCATCAACCGCAAGCCGACCGCTATCACGAAGTTCCGGTCGCTGGTGATGGGCTTCGGCAGCAACTCGAGGAGGCGTGAAAAATGTTCCAGCAGTTCGCCCGCTGATGTCGTCTCGAGTGCAAGCGCAAGCGCCACTTCACTGCGCACAGCCTGTTCGACTTTGCCGCGATCGAAATGCGTCGGATCACTGAGCATCAAATACGTGCGGAACGCATCCTTGGCTTGGTCCAGCAGAGTATCATTGCCAGTACGCGATAGCGCGTCGATGCGAGCCGCAAGCCTTCCAGCAAAAACCGGCAGCAGGCGGTCGACCAGAATTTGGTCATAAGCTTGTTGCGCGGCTGGCGCGAGCACCGGGGTCGCCGAAATCCCGAGCCCACCGAGCCACGCGTACCAAGTGTTCTCGCCGGCTGCCAGACGCAGCCGGCGCGCGGCATTGAGGGTCGGCAGAAGCTTTATCAGGTCGAGCGGTTCGCGTGCTTCTTTGATGCGAACTTGCATTGTCTGTACCGCCGTGTTGGTTTCAGTGATACGCATTTCGCTGCGGGCAAAGGCGTCGTACCACAGAGTCAACGCGGCCACCGCCAGCATAACGGCCGCGAGATAGCCCGCACAGTGCACCAGCGCGAGCTTACGTTCGAGTTTGAAATTGCGACCGACCAGTCCTTGCTCAGCGAAGATCACGTCGGTCAGCAACTGACTGATGAAGAATGCCTTTCCCGGCCCGATGGACGGCGTGGGCGGGACCGGGTGCAGACCGAAATGGCTTCGGATCGCACCGCTAATCCGCTCAATCGGCATTCCTTCCTGGGCAGCGCTTGTAAAGTAGATCCCGCGCAGCATCGGTCGCACTTCGAAGCGGCTCGGCCGGAAGACTTCGCTAACGAAGCCGACGACTGCGGTCCGGATGCTCCGCAATTCCTTCGGGAATGCATACATCAGTGCACGACGAGTGGGATTACGTTCGTCATGCATGCGAAACGCCAAGTTGGTCTCGAGGCGCTCGGCAAGTTCCTGGATCTCAAGGGTTACGACGTCGTCGATGTGATCGCCTGGTCCCTCGAGAGGAAAGGTCTTGCCCCAGACCTGGGCGCGGCCCTCATGGTCGAGATCGTCAAAATATTCAGCGAAGCCGGTCACGAGGTCACACTTGGTTACCAGAACATAGACCGGAATGCTCATGCCAAACGTCTTCAGTAGCTCCTGTATCCGCGAACGAATCGACTGGGAGCGCCAGCGCCTGTTATCATCGCCCAGTAAGAGATCGGACAAGCTGATCGCAAGCAGGATGCCGTTGATCGGCCGCCGGCGTCGATGCATCGTGAGAAGATTGAGAAAGCCGTGCCAGGCAACACGATCGACCTCGCTATCCGTATCCTGCGTCGTGTAACGGCTTGCCGTGTCGATAAAGACTGCTTTTTCGGTAAACCACCAGTCGCAGTTTCGCGTGCCGCCGACGCCCGCCACCGGGTCGACGCCGAGCCGCTCAGTCAGCGGGAACTCGAGGCCCGAGTTGCGCAGGATCGTCGTCTTGCCGGCGTCCGGTGGGCCAATGATGATGTACCAGGGCAGCTCGAACAGATAGCTTGGTCCGCGCTTACCGGCGAACACTGTATCGCGCAGGACCTTCAGCGCGTCCTCGAAGCGTCTGCGGATCAGTTCGACCTCCTCACGGCCGCGATCTTTCGAGGTCGTGATGAGGCCTTCGCTCTCCATCAGCGATTTGATGACACGCCGGTTCGCACGGCGTGCCAGCCAGTAGCGGACAAGGATGACGACGACCAGCGCCGAGAAGAGGCAGGCGATTGTGGCAACGCGAACAGCCGCCGAATCGAACGGGCGCTGACCGAACAGGTCAAGGTAAGGCCCGCCGAACCAGATCAACGCGTCGACTGTCAACAAGGCGATCAGCGTGATGATGCCCCGAGCCGACAAGAGTGCCGCCAATTGAGTGCCAAACACTCGCACCTCCCTTCAGTGTGGCCCAGAGTGCCCGATCACACTGAGCTGCTGCTCGACCGGCACGAGTTCGCCCGATAGGCGCCAATGGAAGAAACTGTAGCCGATCAGCGCCATAATGGTGGCAGCGGCAAAGATGATCCACAACGGCACGTAGCGACGCACGCCCGTGCGTACCCTGATGCCGCGCCATTGGCCCGATAGCGCGGCGGGTGGCGCACTCGTATGTTCCCGCAAGAGGCGCTGAACGTCGGAGCGCAGGTCTTCAAGCTGGTCGCGCCCCCCGTCGACTACGCGATATTTACCCTCGAACCCGAGCAACAGGCAGATGTTGATGAGCTTAAGCAACGCGAGGTATTTGGCCGGCTTTGCCTGGACGCGCTCGAGTATCTGAAAGACCTTCTCGCCTCCCCAGGTCTCATTATGGAACTGGTTGAGCAAGCTGTTGTCACTCCAGGCGCTTTCGCTGCCCCAGCGCGTGGTCATCACCGCCTCGTCGAGCAGCGCGCACATCACGTAACGGCCGGCCCGTACATCGCCGCCGTCCGCTTGATCGTTGGCGGCACGCTCCTCAAAACGACGGACTTGCTCGACAATTCCGCGACGCAGCGCACCAATATCGGCATTGTTGACGACGCGAAGCTGGGCGACGACCAAAAGGAGCGGTGTCGCGGCTGCAACCAAGACGTCCTCCACTGCCTTTGGCTCGAAGAGACTTTGCACAATGATCTCGGTATGGTTGGCTGCGCCTACTTCGTCGGATTCAGAGACAGGCGACGGCGTGTAAGTGCCGGTCGGGGCGGCGAGGTTCGGAGGAACACAAGCGGGCGATTGCGCCCGCTGCGTGTTACGGGTCGGACCGACTGGCCTGCGTCCAATAACTGTCGGTTCATTCATGTTTTTCGCGCCCGTCACGCACGTTTTCCACGGATGGCCCAGAATTCGAGATGGAGATCCGAGTAGTCACCGCTGACGTGGAAAGCAAAGGCCGCCGAGCGCGGCAGGGTGCGCCACAGCTCCGCCGCCTGGTCCAGCTCGAAATAGACGGCATTCTGGATGTAGGGCAACTCGCGCGGCGCCACGGCCAGCGCGCGAACCGGAACACCCGGGAGCTGAAGATTGACGAGGTCGCGAATCTGCTCGACCGAGCCTACTTTCATCTGCGCCGGAAGCTGGTTGCGCAACGTCTCGGTCGGTACGCTTCCGACAGCAACGAGAACGAACCGGGAGTCCTGGAACAAGGTGCGATCGATGATCAGGCCGGTTAGGATGCCGTAGCCTCGATCCTGCAACGGTAGCGATATTGCGGCGCTCTGCATCACGACAGACAGCAGCTTTCGCAAGATATCAGCCAACGGCGTGAAGCAACTCTCGAGATCCTCATGCCGATAGGGGGGCATCTCCTGCGGTTTACGGCGGTCGCCAACGAAACTCGACAGCCGCCCTGCAAGGCCAAGCAATGCGCGGAAGACGGTTTCAGGGTGATGTCCGCATGTTGCTGCGAAGTGGTCGAACACGGCTTCTGCGTCGTTCACGATCGACAACGTGACAAGATCAATCAGTCCCGCTCCGTCTGCCGTCGCGCGCGAGGGATCCGCGCGGGCAGCAAGCGCCTCTGCGCGTGTCCGCAGCACCGATCTGACCTCGTTCAACAGCGCGATTACCGGTTGGACTGCGTGAATATCGATCGCCGGCGGAACGTAGGTGTTGGATAAAGTGATCGCGCCGGCCGGATCGATATCACGGATGCGGCCAATAGGCAGCGTGATCAGATCAACCTCCTCCTCTCCGTCGAACATAAGATGTGTTGTTAGCGACGCAACCCTTATATCGACCGGAGCTTTTTCCGGTGCGCTTGGATTCCGGACCTGCAAGACCTCATGATCGTGGCGGTGCGCAAGTGCATCCCCGGAACAGACGTCGCTGCCGGCCTGTCGGCGCGTGCCTACTGCGATCTTGACCAGCAAGTTTTTCGCAGCCGGCGGAGGAATTCGTCCGATCGGAGGGCGGACATGCTCCGGCACACGAAGGGCGGTGCCGTCGGGCATAATGGCTTCAAGTTCGGTAAGCGCGAGTTGGCCGAGCGCCAGAAGATCACGATCAAAGGCAAGTTTTCGAATGCCCCAGCCGTAGCCGACCAGACCAGCCACGCGGTTCTCGACCAGTTGCTCGATCCATCGGTCGTATTGCTGAAAGTGCTGTGGCCGCACCAACATACCTTCAGACCAGATCGGTTTGCTTGTCGCAGACACTATTCAGGCGCCTCTTCGCTGAGTTTTCGAAAGGTGCATCTGCCCGGCGACCGTTGCGATCACGACGGACTGGTCAGAAGATTTTCCACCAATTTCGACTCTCCTCCTTCTCAATGCTGACGGCCTGCGCCGTCAGTTTGACCCAGATCCTATTGTCACGATCGGGCTTGATTTCGGCAGCTGAGCGCCATTGCGCATCGTTGCCCGAGCGGAAGCCGGCGATCACGCCGACATTCTGCGTTTCGATCGGCGTGTTGCGCTCGAAATCGACCTTGTCGCCTGGCGTCAACTCGACCTCACGCTTAGCCACGAGATCCGGCCCGAGGCGTTTGGCGTCATCGTCGAACAGCTCGAAAAACTGCGCTTGCGCGAAGTTGGCTGTCGACTTCAGCTCATAGATACGGACCACTACCGGCGACGGCTTGCCGCGCGCGTTTGGGTTGACGAGCTCATCGGCCTCGATCACGAATTTGATTGGCGTCGTCTTCGAGCTCTTGTCGGTCGAACAATTGCTGACTGCGGCGGTCACCAGCAATGCGCCGCCAACGACGGCCAACCGCTGGCGTGTGTTCGGCGACACCATTACGCCGTCTTCTCTGCATTCTGGCCAGGCGAGGAGAATTGCGACTCGTAGCTTCGGGTAAACTCTTCCGCGATATAGGAGCGAGCCGTTCGATCGATGTCACCAACCATCGATGCGTGCAGTTCCACAAATCGGTCCCACAATTTGGCCTTGTTGATGCGGGCGCCGAAACGCCCGCTATTTGCACCGTCGCTCTCGATACGCTGGGGACTCATATGCGTCAGCACATTGCTGACCGCCCCCTTCATCGCCGCTATGGCCGCGACCTCATGCGCCTTGATGTCGTCGAAGCCTGCGCGCACCGACCGGGAGAGCAGCTGGAAACCGTGATCCTTTGCGAGCGCCTCGCGCAGGGCATGACGGCTCTTCATGAACCGTAACTCATTGTCGTTCCCAGCGCGTACTCGCGTCGACTCGATCTGGCACTCATGTTTGACCATGGCCCACGCTGCCAGTATCGAATGCAGGCCGTTTGCCATCTCGGTGATCGCGCGGCCGAGTTCGGCAAAGAACTCTCGACGCTGCGCAGGTGGCACAAGGTCCGGATTGAACCCGAGCGCGGTCCAGAACGCCTGTAGTTCGTCTGCGTCCGATGGAGAGGCTGCAGGCGACGGCGGAGCGCTGCTGGCTGTCGCCGTGCTCATTTCGGGGGTGCCGTCCGTTCGTTGCACAGGAGCCTCCTTCGGGCTCGCCAACTGATCAAGTTCGCGCTCATCGGGCCGGGGTGACAAAGTGCCAGGATCAGGTAATTTCCCGAGATCAGTCGTCGGGGCAGGAGCGAGCGGCTTGCCCACGACCTGGAGCACTTCGTTGGATCCGGCGAAGCGCGCATTTGTTCGCTGCGATGGCATCCCGCGCGAGGCCACTGCCGGCAACAAATCGCTCAGATCCAGGTCCTCGGGAATGATTGGCACAGGATAGCCATTTGACGGTGCACCACCGCCGTTCGAGAATGCTGAGGGCGGCGGCTGCGGTGGCTCGGCAGATGGCGCGTCGACCGACGGCAGCGGAATTGATCCGATGTTTCCCGATTGCGCGTGCGAAGATGGCATCTGCGTCATGGCAGTGCTCGACAGTCGCCTCAGAAGGTCCTCTAATCTCGGATCGACAGCGCCGATGCCGTCGCTGAGCGGCTCGTCCGCAAGCACGGACGGCGTACGAGGTGCCTGCGGCTCCCATTGTGCAGCTGAATAGAAGGCATGGCGCGAGCAACTCCCGATTAGCGGATCGAGAGGAAGATTCGCATCGTCGTCTAACGGTCCGGAAGTCGGAGAAGCTGCAGTTGCTGACTCTTCGGCGAATGAAGGCGACAGTAACGTTATACGGTCAAGACGCACCGCCTTCGAGCCTGTCAAGCCGAGCCGTTGACGTTCCTCGGCAGGATCGTTCTCGATCATCACGGAGATGATGTAATTTGCCATGTATAGTGTATCGCCATCGGCTAACGGCGCGGTATTGCCGCGTCCCAGCGGTGCGTCCACGGTGTTGATGTAGACGCCGTTGGTGCTTGTATCGGTTATCGTGAAACCGATGCCATTGAATGAGATCAGTGCGTGGTGTCCTGACAGCGTGTTGGTTGGATCTGGAAGCCGCCAGTTACACCCGCGCCCACGTCCGACGGAGCCGCCATCCGGCCCGAATGCCTGTCTTGCGTTGTGGCCCAAGAGGTCGGCGTTCTCTCCGAGGACTCCGAGTATGAGATGCATCCCACACCTTCAGGTTTGCTGGTCCTCACAGGAGAGGCAGCCGGGCGTCCCAAAGGAATCGCCGATGGCGGCAGCATTGTTGCCTGCTCCGCGGCATTGTTCTGAGGACGTTCGACTGGCTCACGCGTCGATTGCGTACGAAGAAAAGGAAGGTCGCTTCGTGCGCCCGGTTACATTGGAAGACGCGCTGTCTCTCTCTCTGGAGTAAAGCACTCTGGCTCAAGCAAAGGAGCGCATAGGTCGTCTTTCGCATCTACGTCCACTCAGCCAATCAACGTTGCTAAATCTCAATAGCAACGGTCGTGCCAATGATCATCACCAACTTAAGCCATTGATTAGGCATCAAAAGGTGCGGTTCGGACGACGGCAAGCGTTCTCGAACTGACAGAGGCTTGTGCAGCTGTCAGACACCGGACAAAGGTCGACCGGGTTGAGCCCTGAGATGGAGTTTTTTTGGCTTCAACCCGGCCAGTGTCGTCGGGCCCATGCTTAAAAAAACCAGTGAACGCCACTTCCACCGCACCGAAACTGTTGCTGGTTGACCGGCCCGAGAGGTCGTGTCCCCAGTGATGGCTTTGCGGTGGTCATCGGCAGTTCTCCGGTAGGATCGGGTTGCGACACGCCAACGCAACCGAGGAATCACCGATGACCGACGATATGATGAACCTGCGCACGCTCGTGGAGAAGACCCCCGATGCCGATCTGTTGCGCGAGATGATCGGCTTTGCCGCCCCAGCGGCTGATGGAGCTGGAAGTCGAGGGCCACACCGGGCGGCCTACGGCGAGAAGAACCCCGAGCGTCTGGCGCAGCGCAATGGCTACCGCGACCGGATCTGGAGACCCGCGCCGGCGCGGTCGAACTGCGCATCCCCAAGCTGCGCAAGGTCCTACTTCCCAGGCTTCCTGGAGCCGCGCCGGATGGCCGAGAAGGCGCTCACCGCCGTGGTGCAGGAGGCCTACGTACAGGGCGTCTCGACCCGTTCGGTAGACGACCTACTAGGAGCTTGTCTGGATAGTCGCTGTTCAAATCTGGTCGGGTCTGATTCAACATTGGGCGATGAGCAAGTATTTTCGGCCTTGGAACATCGATCAGACGCTGCTTCTGCCGCCGAATGTGCAGGACTTCGTGCCGAAAGGCCATGTCTCGCGGTTTATGGTTGATCTGGTGCGGGAGAGCCTCGATCTCAGGGAGATCATGGGCAGCTATGTGAGCGGGCTTGGGCAGCCGCCGTTTGATCCGCGGATGATGGTGGCGCTGCTGCTGCATAGCTATGCGAGTGGGCTGTATTCGTCGCGTCGGATTGCCAAGGCCTGCCGGGAGCGGAACGATTTTGTGATGATCGTGGCGCTGGATGCGCCGGATTTTCGGACGATCAGCGACTTTCGCAAGCGACATTTGAAGGCGCTCGGCGCGCTAGTCGTGCAGGTTCTGAAGTTGTGGGAGACGGCCGGGCTGGTCAAGCTCGGTCATGTCGCGCTGGATGGTACGAAGATCAAGGCGAACGCGTCGAAACACAAGGCGATGAGTTATGAGCGCATGAAGAAGCGCGAGGCGGAATTGAAGGCCGAGGTCGCTCGCATGCTGGCGGCCGCCGAGGCGGCGGATGCCTCGGAGGATGAGACTTTCGGCAACAGCGACGAACTGCCGGACTGGACCGTCGACAAGCAGAAACGGCTGGCGAAGATCCAGCAAGCGATGGCGGCGCTGGAAGCGGACGCCAAACTGGCGGCGGAGGAAGAGCGCCGCATCGAGGCCGAAAAGGAACAGCAGCGCCAGGCCGAAGGCCGCAAGAAGCCGGGCAAACCGGCGGCGCTGCCATCGGAGGAACCCAATCCCAAGGCGCAACGCAACTTCACCGATCCGGAAAGCCGCATCATGAAGTCGAAGGATGGCTTCGTTCAGGCCTATAATGCCCAGGCGGCCGTCGATGCACATGCCCAGATCATTGTCGCGCAAGAACTGACCCAGCACGGCAGCGATCAGGGCCAGTTGGTGCCCCTGATCGAGGCCATCGAGAGCAATCTTGGCCGCAAGCCGCGGCAGGCCTCAGCGGATTCCGGCTACTGCAGCGAAGCCAATCTCGAAGCGCTCGACACACGCAGCATCGATGGCTATGTCGCGCCCGGACGCGCCAAGCACCCGACAGTAGCGAACGGAAAGGTCGGCGGCCCGCTGACACAGGTCATGCGAAAGAAGCCGACGATGGCGGCTTCGAAACACCCTACCGATTGCGAAAGCAAGTGGTGGAGCCGGTGTTCGGACAGATCAAACAGGCAAGAGGCTTCCGCCAGTTCCTGTTGCGGGGCATCGAGAAAGTGCGCGCCGAGTGGACAATGATCTGCACCGTCCATAACCTCCTCAAGCTGTTCAACCTCGCAAACGCAGCCTGAGCCTGCTACTCTACAACAAATGCCCGTCACGAAAACATATCTGGACGGGCTCCTAGTGCAGGCAATGGGGATGAGCGGCATCTCCAAGAGCCAAGTGAGCCGGCTGTGCGGCGAGATCGACGACAAAGTGAAGGCGTTCCTCGCCCACCCGATCGAGGGCGACTGGCCGTATCTGTGGATCGACGCCACCTATGTGAAGGTGCGCCAGAATGGCCGCATCGTCTCGGTCGCGGTGATTGTCGCGGTCAGCGTCAACAGCGACGGCCGGCGCGAGGTTCTCGGCATGGATATCGGTCCCTCCGAGGCCGAGACGTTCTAGACGGCGTCCCTGCGCAAACTTGCCCGCCGCGGCTTGCGCGGCCTCAAGCTCGTCGTCTCCGACGCCCACGAGGGCATCAAGGCCACCGTCGCCAAGGTGCTCAACGCCGGCTGGCAACGGTGCCGCGTCCACTTCATGCGCAACGCGTTGGCGCACGCCGGCAAGAGCGGGCGGCGCCTCGTCTCCGCCTTCATCGCCACCGCCTTTGCCCAGGACGATGCCGAGACCGCCCAAGCGCAGTGGGCGCAAGGTCGCTGATCAACTCCGCCCCAAGTTGCCGCGTCGGAACGGTGCCACCTGAAGCGTCCGCCCAAAAAGCGGATGCCACGGATACGCAATCTTCGCGCTTCGAAGACTGTATGCAGAATGTCGAGTGTTGGGCTCGCTTCGCACGGAACACCACCGCCACGCCCTTCATCGGGTCATGGCCCAGCGTCTCCTTCGCCAGCAGCGCCAAGCCCTCTGCACCCTTCCTGAAGTCCACAGGTTGCGTCGCCACGTAGATCATGAGGCTCGCGGGCATCGTCAGCATGAACGTGTCCGTCGGAGCGCAATGAACACATCACTCAACGCAGCAAGGCCAGGCGCCCCGCGCACCTCCACGCGCGCGCCCTGGAACTCAACCGTCACAATGGCTGCTTCCGGCGATCCGGAGGGCTCTGCGGCCGCAGGCAACACTGATTCCGACACCACCGGCACGAACGACAGCGTGTCCGCCGACGCCGGCAATACCAACTGGCCCAAACGCGCCCGGCGCCGCCAGTCATGCACCTGCTGGGGCCGGCAGCCATGGCGACGCGCGACATCTGTGACAACCGCCCCCGGTTCGAGGCTTTCCGCCGCAATCCGTGCCTTCAAATCATCCGGCCAGCGCTTGCGAACTGCGCCAGCGAACACTTCAATACGCGGTGAAAACGGTCGTCTTATGTCGTCAGAATGGTCGTCCATTGTGAGCACCCTTCCAGAAGATGACTCTTCTAACAGTGCTCTCAAGACTCTGCACAAGCAATCAGACGGGCCTCGGCGCTACGCTTACCTTCCGTCTGCCCGTTCCACGCATCACTCGCACTTGGGCACAGGCGCGGATATGACGCGGGTTACCCTCGGGAAGAGCCGGGTGCGGGAAAGCCGCCTGCCCGGATCTGTGAGGGCAAAGCCAAATGGCCGAGCTACTCGACCACGATCGGCCCGAGACTAAAGGCCGAATTTACCCAAGACGTTCGGCATGATTTTCAACGTCTGGCTGAAGACTAGGTTAGCTTAGGCGCCACCACGTCTGCGGTGGAACGTCGATCTCGCGCCCGATGAATTTCATCGACGTAGCTCCTGCGCAAAGTCTACTATCTGACAGAGCCTCGAAACTGCCCGTCGTCAGATTGGGGGCCGTGCCGCAGATGTCGGTCTTGGCCAGATTCGTCCCGAGGCAAGAGAAACACCCCATCGAGCGGCTTCTGATTCAGGCTCAAATTGTCCACTCCAACGAGTGCCACCTGCCTCAACATCGGAGCATGCGCGAGTAACGCGAAGACATCACAATAGAACAGAGCTTCCAGTTCGTTTTGGCGGATCGATCCATGTAGTCCAGCCCAATTCTCCTTCACCTAGCGTCCATTCCGGCGTCTGCCCAGGCGCTAACTCCAGTAGCAGATCCCATGCCAAAGGCTCGCGCAGAATAACGTTAATCAGACGGGAAAGGATGGCGTGGGTCGCGCAACTGGGCAGCAGCGACCGAAACTGCTGCTGGTTGACCGGACCGAGGCAAAGCCGGAATTTGCCCACGACGTCCGGCATGGTTTCGCCAGCAAGGGTGTCAACGCCAAGTTGAAGACCAGACTGGCCAAGGTTCCACCGCGCCTCCCCTGGAATGTCGATCTCGCGCCAAATGAATTCCTCGACCCGAGCCGGGATATTCAGATGGCTGGAAATCACGCCAGCCACCAGCCGCCCTGACCGGCAGCACAATGCAAGGACGCCGGCATGAGGCAGCAGCCGCGCCCGCAACTCACGTTCCTTGGCTGTGTGTTCCCCAGGCATGAGCCCAAAGAGCGCACCAACCAGCACCGAGATCGCGTCGGTCGCGCCCTCCTCGAACCGCAAATGGTGACGGTAGTACCGCCAGATCGGCAGCAGCAGGCTAATCAGACGGTGATTGAAAAAATCAAAGAAATCGTCGAGCAACCCGATGCCGTCCGCGTGCATGACCCGTTCGGTGTAGAAGGGCGGCAGCGGCGAAGAGGGGCCGTGCAGCCCGAGGAAATTGACGTCTACCTCGACGCGCTCGCCGGCGGCCTTGACCCGCCTAACTTCCGCGATCTCTTCGGCAGGAAAGCCAAGCGTCGGTGATGCGCGAAAGCGCACCGCGTCGCGCGCGGGATCGTCGGTGGACCCAATCGGGGGAGCGTCACTGAAGCGCCGCTCGAGGAGCGCTGCAAGCGAAAAGAACCCGCAAGCCGAAAGCTCATCGCCTTGATCAGGCGCGGTCAGAGCGGGCTGATCGATCCAATTCTCGCTGGCCATGTGTAGTGTGCGTTGCTTTCCGTGCCGCGGACCGAAAACCGGTGCAGCATATTGATGCCGGCGAAGGTCGCGAAGAAGGCATCGAGCACTGAACCCAACAGGAACAATTCGCCCTCACCGCCGATCTTGCTGTCGATCACAGCTAATTCGATGTTTCGCATTCGGATCGGGGCGCCGTGCATCACGTGATCGGTGTCTGTGGTCACGAACTGGTCGAGGCCTTCTAGCAACAACTCCAGGCGGCGCTGCGCCTGAATGTCGTAGACCGCGCGGAACTCGTAGCTGGCAAGGACCGTCCGCAGCGTATCGATATTGACCATCGCACCATAATTGCGCGCCAGATTGGCTGTTAGCCGCCGCAACAAACCATCATTGACCGGCGGCGGTACTTCTGCCGCGACCGCCGTGATATTGGAGAAGGTTACCGAGCGAGGCGTATCAGAGGTCGGCAGATCCACGCTACCAACTGCCAACCGGTCGGCAATGGGTCCGTTGGAGCAGGTCAATTGCAGGGATGCGACGTCGATCGGCGGATGCTGACCGATGTCAAGCCGGTCGACGAAACTCACATAGTGATCGACGCCACGGCCAACCACCGCCGGCCGGATACGCTCACGGAAGTAGGCTCGGTTGCGCTCGGCGCCGGGCAGATCGTGGCCCAACAAGTCGAATGGCTCGAACTCGATGCGTTCCGGGCGGCCTTGCACGTAGCCGGTCACGCGATCAACGGAACGGATGGAGAAGTTAGGCCCTCCAGAAGCACGCACGCGGTATTCGGTTGCGGTCCGCTTCAGGCGGATCGGCGAGGCCTCATGGCTGAAGACATTGATTGCCGGTGTGCAGTTCAAGCAAATCTGGCCCTTGCCCACGCGCAACTGCGCGGGGAACGGACGTCGAAACTCGAAAGTGAGCCTACATTCGGTCTCCGTGTGGGCCGCGAGCGGCTCGAGACCAGACAGTTCGACATAGAGAAATTTCGACGGATAGCTCAGATACTCCTGAATGATCCGAAATCCTGAGAAAGCGTTGCGCGGCCACGGCAAAACCGCCTCGTCATCGCTGAAGCCGACTCGCGCGATCTGTGCTGAATCGATTGCGGCGACTTCTCGATCCGCCACGATGACAGTTCCCTGCGAGACGTGACGGCACAGCCAGGCCAACAGGCAGCGCCCCACTTCCGGCTCTCGCTCGGTCGAGAAGAAGAGGCGGAGCCGACCATTCTTGAGACATGACAGGTTTTGCTGACCGGTTGCTTTGATACCCAAGGTTAGCCGGGCCGAACTCGACCAGTTCTCGAGCTGGACATTAATGATCTCCAGTGGCAGCACGTCAATGGAGTAGCAGGTGACGAACGTGCAGTTCGTTCCTTCAATCGGCCGCGAGCGGACGCTCGT
This sequence comes from Bradyrhizobium sp. USDA 3240, assembly GCF_054063295.1. Classification (NCBI taxonomy): domain Bacteria; kingdom Pseudomonadati; phylum Pseudomonadota; class Alphaproteobacteria; order Hyphomicrobiales; family Nitrobacteraceae; genus Bradyrhizobium; species Bradyrhizobium sp. USDA 3240. Next base: position 121,740 of record NZ_JBSSGD010000003.1, on the reverse strand, counting down.
GCCGGCCGGCACGTTCAAGCTCGCGGCGCTCGCCGATGATCTCAAGGCAAAGGCCAGAGTTGTAATGGGCGGCAGAGCTTGAAGATATTGCGGCCATACCATCCGCAACAGGCCGTGGACAAATTCGGGAAATTCGTCATCGAGCTTCTGACGCAGCCGTGCAACAAGGAAGGCGAAGCCTTCGAGCAACCGTTCGACATCGGGATCGGTGGCATCGCGTCCAAGAAAGGGCGCAAGCTTCGGATTTGCCAAAGCGAAATCATTGCCGAGCTCACGCAAATAGGACAGCTCGTCCTCGTAATAGGGATTAAGGGCCACCGCCGCGTCAGCCCCTTACCCGAACGTGCTTCTCGAAGATCGCCTCGAAGGAGATCGGCTCCATTTGGTCGTTATGATCGAGCGTCGCGTTGACGTGAAAGCTCAGCTGCAGCGGATTATCGGGATCGGCATGAAAGCGGATCGAAACATTGTTCAAGCGCGGCTCAAACGTCTCGATCTGGTGCTTGAGCGAATACGCGAGCGCGCCCACCGCGTCGGCTCCCTGCCCGACGGCCTCGTTGAGGTCGGGCATGCCAAAGTCCGGCCGCGTTTCACAACAGCCCTGGCGCGAGTTCAGAACTCGATGTAAGTTTGCCAGCACACTTGCACGGAAACGACCGAACGACCCCTGATTGGTCTCCGTTCCGTCCTCCAAGCGCTCCATAAGGCTGCGGTCGAACATCAACTATCATCTCTATTGCTTGTCGAGCTTACCCTTGAGCGTCAAAGCAAAATCCGCGCCCATGTACTTCAAGTGTGGAACGACGGCGATGCCGACGCGATACCAGCCCGGTTCACCGTCGACGTCCTCGACTATGATCTCCGCCTTTCGCAAAGGTCGCCGCGAACGCACCTCTGCCGACGGATTCTCCTGATCGGCGACATACTGTCGGATCCAGTTATTCAGCTCGTCTTGCAACTCTTCCTTGCTCTTCCACGAGCCGATGTTCTCGCGCTGTAGCACTTTGATGTAGTGTGCGAAACGATTGATGATAAACATATAGGGCAGCTGGCTGCCAAGCTTGTAGTTGAGCTCGGCCGCCTTGCCTTCCTGGGTGTTACCGAAATATTTCGGCTTCTGCACAGAATTTGCCGAGAAGAAAGCGGCATTGTCAGAGCCCTTGCGCATGGTCAGCGCGATGAAGCCCTGCTCGGCAAGTTCGAACTCGCGCCGGTCCGAGATGAGAACCTCCGTCGGTACCTTGGTCTGCAATTGCCCCATCGCCTCATAGGTATGCAGATTGAGGTCCTCAACTGCGCCGCCCGATCGGGGGCCGATGATGTTCGGGCACCAGCGATATTTGGCGAAGCTTTCGGTTAAGCGCGTCGCGAAGGCAAAAGCAGCATTCCCCCAGAGGTAGTTGTCAGTTTCGCCGCCGGAGCCCTCTTGGTAATTGAATGCCTTCACCGGGACCGTCTCGGGACCATAGGGCAAGCGCAGCAGGAAGCGCGGCAGCGTCAGGCCGAAATAGCGAGCGTCCTCGCTTTCGCGGAACGATGTCCACTTGGCGTATTTTGGTCCCTCGAAGACCGATTGCAGGTCCTTTAGACCCGCGATCTCCTCATGACGTTCGACGCCGAACATGTCCGGCGCAGCGGCAGCAATGACAGGCGCATGCGACATGGCGGCCACCGCGCTCATGTACCGCATCAGCTTAGCGTCCTGACTGCCACTGCCAAACTCGTAGGCTGATATCATGGCTGCGACAGGCTCGCCGCCGAACTGACCGTACTCTGCGGTGTAGACGTGCTTGTACAGGCCGGACTTGACGATCTCCGGGCTGTCCTCGAAGTCGGTGAGCAGTTCATCCTTGCTGACGCTGAGGATTTCTATCTTGATGTTCTGACGGAAATCGGTGCGGTCGACCATGAACTTTAGACCGCGCCAGACCGACTCGAGCCCTTGGAACTCGACCGTATGCAGCACGTGGTCGAGCTGAGCCGAGATCTTGCTGTCGATCTCGGCGATCATCCGATCGACGAGCGCGTTGTTGACCTGCTCGTCGGCCCGGCTCGGTTTGAGGAGCTCGGCGAGGAAGGCTGCGACGCCCCGGCGGGCGAGATCGTACCCCTCGTCGCGCGGGGTGATCTTGGTTTCGACGAGGACTTGATCCAGCAGCGACAAATCGGTGGCCATGGTGGCGACTTCGGTCGACTGCTCCACGCTTGTATCGGTCATAGCGCCATCGCTCCTCAAAAACGGCTCGTCGATCCGCTCACTCGCCCTCGCCGTTGCTGGTGAGCTCGCTCAAGAGCCGCGGCCGCGCGCCGTGGTCTTCGAGCAGATTCTGGATGGCTTTGCGGAAACTCGGCACGTTGCCCAGCGGACTCTTCAGCGCGATCAGGGCCGCGCGCAATTCGGTCAATGCACGCAATTCGGGGATTTGCCGTGCGACACGCTCGGGTTCGAAGTCGTTCAGACTCTCAAACCGCAGCGACACGGACAGCTTGCCGGCTTCGGGTTGGTCGTCGAGCCTATTCTCAGCAGAAATATGGAGAGTCAGTTCCTGGCTTTTGACAACGTCGTTAAAATTGTCTTTGTCGATATTGACCATCTCGCGCTCCTCAATCGGGCGGTCATCGGTCCGTCCGGTGAAGTCGCCCAAAACCAACAATTTGAGCGGCAGTTCGACTTCCTCTTTCAGGTTGCCGGTTGCAGGCTTGAAGCGGATATTGATGCGCTCCTTTGGAGCGACCGAGCTTTCCTGTGCCATATGAGTTCCTGTTAAGACGTTGTCCGGACTAGATCAGCTGGCGACCAAGCTGGCTCGCGCGTGCGATGTCGATGCCTGCGACCCGCATTCGGATTTGCTCAAGCGCCACACGGCGGCTGGGCTCGTCGATCATCTGCTGCGAGTCGAAATGGGTCATCGCGCGGAAGCGCAGTTCGGCGGCGTCGAGTGCAAGCGTGGGCTCCCAGCTTTCGAGCTTGCGCTCGGCGATCATCTCTTCCATGTGCTCGAGCAGTGGGATAGCCGTCGTCACGAAGCCCGTTTCGACGCAGAAACGTGCTTGCGCAAGCTGGCCCACGAACCGCGCGCGTTCCCCAGCCGCGCCATTCAGCGCACGCGACAGCTTCTCGAGTGCGGCCTGCGGCTGCCCGCCGCCAACGAGCCTGTGTGCCTCGGCAACAGCTTCGTCGACAGGATCATGGCCCCTCGACACGTCCGCACCACCCACGGCGGCCCAGGCTCGCGTTTCGTCGTCCGCGAATGGCCGGCCGTCGTTGAACCGAAACTCCAATATCTGCGGATAGCGTGTGACCAGCAGAGCTACGCTTGCGCGCACCGCCGTGGCCGCCGACCCAAAGAGCGGCCCCATTTGTTCCAGCGCTTTGGCGGCATGCCGGTGAACGTCGAGCCAGAACGGTGCCGTCCAGACGATCTCTTCGGCCAAGTCTACGACATCGGCGCGCTGACCGGCCGCAATCTTGGCTTCTAACGCTGCAATAGTGTCCGCAGGCGGAAATATCGTCGTGCGCCCCCCTGTATCGGGCGGCAGCGCGTCGAAGCGCATCCAGGCGCCGAAGCGATTGAGCAGATAGACCTTCGGGTCTGTGGGCGATGTGACGCGCCTTACGGCCGCAGCCTGTCGCAGCATATCCGGCAAGCCGTCGATAAAGCGGGCCGAGTCGCCATCGGAACTAGCCGGTAGCAATGCCTCCGGTGCTCCTGATTGAGCAGGTTCAACCGGCGGAGTGGATACGGCCGGTGCGGCCGCGGTCTCATCGGCACCTTGTGCCGCCTCAGTCGCATGTTCTGCCGCCGCGGCGATTGCGCGCTTGGCCTTGTCGTAATGCGGCTTCAGCGCCCTCAATAGCTCGCCCAAAGCGACTTGCTTATTGATCACCTTCTCGCGCAATTGACGATCGAGATCATCAAGCGCCTCATAGGCGGCGAGCACGGCCGGATATTCGGTTTCGACGGGCGCATTCTCTACCACCTCCGGTCCAACGCGACCAACGAGCCAATCGATCGCTCCGACCCGCGCCCGTTCCCGCTTGATCGGCGGAAAGAGTCCATCCCAATGCGCGTCCACCATTCCGCGCAAAACGCCTAAGCCGACGGCAAGGCCCTGGTATCTTCCAGTCCGAAACAAACCATAGGTCGCCCAACACGCGACCAAAATGTCCTTTGACTGCTTGGCCAGGATGTGGAGCGACAATGTGTTGACCTTGCTCCAATCAACCGCAGCTGGTCCGTCGGCCTCCATGCGCCGCACCTCGGCTTCGAGCCGTTCGAATTCGATCGCATCACGGACACTTATGCCGGCGGGCGCGGAGCCTGGCACAGGCGCAGCACCGTGGCGCGCACGCGAATTGATGTCATCTCGAACCATCACCCAAGAGTCAATCACAATGACACCACCATGGGCGACCGCGTATTGCGACGGATCGCGACATTTGGACTGTCACCGTCGTACCCCCCCCCCCGCGTACGATAAGCCGAGGGCAACACTCTTGTAAGTCACCACCGCTCCTCCTTGCACAGGCGTACTGGATGACGTTCCTGTTTCACCTCCTTCAAGCCTTATGCCAATTGCAATGACTTGATTTGCAAAAGCGATTTTCTCAATCGGAGGCATCACGTCCCCGACAGCATGTTGCAAACCCGACATCGGAGGCGGGGGCTGTTGGGTCGGCTCAGTCATTGGCTCATTGGCCTCAAGGAGCCTTGGGCTCAGGCAAACCGCGCCGCGCACGCTGGCCTCGCGAAACTTCGAAAGAAGATGAGGCGAGGAGTTTCAACCCGGCACGTCGACAGATCGTCGTTGGAATATCTCATGTCGGGCGCGACCTTAAGCGCACTTCCGACTTGAGATGCAGCCCGTATTGGATGATGGCTCAAGTGTCTTCTCGCGTAAATCGGAGCAAATGATGAGCGATGGCGAGTCCTGGACAATCAAAGACCTCCCAATCCGGAGTTGATGGGACTGAGCGCAAGGACGAGCCCCTTGTTGAAGCGGGTTCTTCGGCGGTCGAGGCTCACCGAGGCATCAGGCCGGTCCGGGAGCGGATGCGCTCTGAACCGCAGGATTTGGGGGCGTCTTCAGTTGGCGTGGATCGTGGTGCGCCAAGCCGCGAAAGACATGAGGCGCGTTTCGGTAACGAGCCCCGGTCGGGTCATCGATCACCGCTTGGGCCGTCCGCGCGCGACCCAGAGGTCAGATCTGGCGCTGACAGCGAACACGACGTCCGAGCACTTTTAACTGCACTGGTGAGAACAGCGGTGACCCACCGCAGGCTCCCATGCTGCACCCATACCGACGACAAGGAACGCCTCAATGACTTCAAGGTGTCTGCGACTGCGGGCGTGCCTGTCGCAGGTCGACTCAAGCCGCGGACCGCCACGTCCATTGCGACCACTATTCGCAGCTTCTCTTGCTGGCTCTACGACGAAACAAGCCGGGCATTATTGTTCGGCCTCACGACCGCTCGCTGGACGAAGATGCCGAGCTTTACAGTTTGAAAGGTGGTGGCAGAAAAGTCATGAATGCGCTGGCTCATCTTCGGAACTTCCTGTTGAGCGCCAGAGCGCCGGAAACCATGGGTCCACGGCTGGTTGCCTATCCCGAAGATGCGGCTCTCATCCAGAGGGCAGTCGAGGCGGCCGGAGCGGATTGCGAGAGGATATCCATGGCAGGGTTTCGAAACGCCGCGCGGTGTCAGCAGATCCGGTAGCATTCTTCGCGGGTTCAGTGTGTGGCTCCAGTCGCATGCCAAAAGCGCGATAGCAGGCCGCCTCGACGACCAGTCGCTGCGGGACGATGCCCAGAGGTACAGGTGCGTCAGAAAGTTCCACTCGGTGGGCGTCCAGTTGAAGCTGCTTTGGAAGTACAACTCGCTACGGGGGTCTCCAGCCATCAGCGACAACTTAGATCTGTTGGAACTGATGGAGCGGGAGATGGAAGTTGACGGGCCACCGTCGGCCGCGGGGGACGTCGCCTCCAGCACTCTCTCCTGCAGGCAACTCCCGCGGCAACCATCAACGACAACGATCTAGATCTGCTGGAGCGCGAGGTAGAAATAGACGGGCCGCGGGGGAAGCAACCCCGCGGCCGAGCTCGCTGCGGGCGCCTCCCCCGGCGGCAGGCATCAGCGATGCCGGCTTAGAGCTGCGGAAGCAACTGGCGCTGCTGGAGCGGGAGATGGAGGCCGATGGGCCATCATCGGTCTCCTGGGAAGGTGATCCGCGGCTCACCTCATTCCAGGAACCGCTCGAAGAAGTGCTCGCCGTGTCGGGGACGCCATTGGAATTGCCATGATCGCCTCTGCCGTACCCCGATGGCAGTTTGAATTTTGAGACGGCCTTACGCGACGAAGTACGTAACGATGATCACGACACCGGGGCTTGGTGCGAGTTGGGCCAGCCGCAACAGTCATCTTATCCGGCAGCCGCGATACCGGCTCAGGCGCCGGCGTATGATTTCGGACATGTCGTCGCCTTGGGCTTCAATCACGGCCCGCAACGCGCCCCCGACGTCCTGATCGGCGCACTGAATAGAAGAGGAATGCTGCCGCAGTCATTCCAGCAGCCGACAGGTCTGATTATTCATGGTCAGCCCTATATGGCGGTGTTGGGGCCAGGGATGAGGGAAGTGACCCCCAACAATCCGTTCAGCGCGAACATTATTCTGATGCCCCAATTTTATAGGCGGCTAAGTCGGCGGCGAGAGGCTAGGCGCGATTCTTCCACCTTACCACCTGCGGTACGCGCTTGATCCACATACCGCACGATGTTCTTCATGGGCCAGCGGCAGTCACGGTGTCGATCCACCGTTCGGGCAGATCGACAGCGCTGAAAGGTTCGCTTTTAAGCCCGTCGCTCGGTGTCGAAGCGTCCGATTGGCTGGTCGATCACAGCCCGGCACCCACGATCCGGCGAGCGCGGGGTCGTGAGCGAGCCGACCCACGTCGTTCACGCGTCCTGGTACCCAACCTAGGTTCTGGTGCCGGCAAGCGACGCGCCAGCAGACCAAGCGCATTACCGAGTTCGCCGTCGCGAATGCGCACGACCGCTCAGTCGATCCTGGAGTGCCTGCCGATCGGCGACGAGGTTGTCGAGGTGAAGCGGCTCGTCATCAGGCCGCTGCCCTTCCGCCAATCGTCTCGCCAGCGTCCGTGTGCCGTCCACCACAAAGACGCCGCAATCATAATTGTTCCCCTGCCGGTTCATGCGCGCGGTCTCGAGGCGAGCGCCCAGCCTGACTGCGAGTTCTCTTGCCCGGTCCGCGTGAGAACGCGTCGGCAAGGAGTCGTAGTGATAGGCAACGATCCCTTCCGGCTCGCGGCGATCAACGAGCAGCAGCGTCCAATGCGTACCGTCCCTGCTACTGACACCGCCATTGTTCACTGGCACGAACAGGAAGTTGGCGGTATCGTTACCATGCTCGTCATTGACGATCGCCAGCAAGGTTTCCTGCACGACGTTCGCGTCATCGGTCAAGCGCAGCAGATGAGCTTCCGCGGGCCGCAGAAACCGGGTGTGGGCGGCCAGATCCGGATTGTCCCTCTGCAATTCCCGCTCCAGGAGTGTGTAATCCGCCGTGATATGCTCGTCACCCAGCCACTGCCTGCGGCGGAGCGCCAGCGGACGCTGCACTGGGACGCCCGATCCGGAGGCCTGTTCCTCCGGCTGATCCGGAGGGCCGGACGAGCTTTCGCGACGACTTTTGCCAATCCCTGACTTGAAACATGACCAAAGCCCACAGCCTTTGGCACCCTTCGTCGGCATCGCAGACGTCGCAGCCTTGGTCGATGACGATGTTTTTCGCATATCTCCCGCGAAGCCTTCGATGCCCACTGCTGCGGGCTCGTGGGATTCGAAGCTAGATCCAGGGATGAGCGTAATATCAAGTCCTGCCGGATTATTTGGGGTCGGGTGCCTTGTTCCTTGCCCCAGCTTGGTCGTGTAAGGTCGACCACGGATGTAAAAATGTGCTCGCGACTGGAGCGGTGACGTCGGCAGGAGGCCTTTTCTGCTCAGTACACCGATCGGGACATCGGAGGCTGATTGGCAACCATGGTCCCATGCCAAGCCGACGATATGCGTGAAGTCTTGCGCACGCGGGAAGTCCTCCGTTGGCACGCTGGCCTGTATCTCAACCGCGGGGCATGACAACTGGGCGGGCAGATCCAGGTGGCTCGAAGCGGTGCTGAACCCAGGAGATGCCGGTCGCTCAAGATGGCCGAAGGTCGGGGATGGTTCGGCGCTTGCAGACTGCGATGGCGACATCGGCTGTGTCCTCCCAAAAGGTCCCATCCCGCGCTTGGTTGAATCGAAGGCGCCCGGCAATAAACTCGAACGTCAGGCGCTGGAGCCCCGGATCGGAGACCACGCTGTGCCGAGCACTATCAGCCTCACCACCTCGATCAAGGGACGGCACGGGCATCGTGGCCGGAAGGACCCTCGAATTCGTTTCAACAAGAGAGGCAAGGACTTCGGATCCGTCTCGCACGCCCTCCCCACACTCATGATCCGCGAGCTGAACGGAGTTAGACAGGAATGCGACACGATCGATTAGATAATTTCCGTGCAACGCGACCGAGTCCTGATCGCGAGTCCGCGCGGGTGTACTCTGAAACGCCAAACGCACACTTGAGCGCCACAAAATGCGAACGAACTGAACCCTTAGCGCGTCAGGTAGTCTCACAACCGCGCAGAATACAAAATACAGAAAGGAACTCGGTTGGCGCATGGGTTACAGTGCGTCCTTCAACGATCGGACATCATGTGATTGCTTGGCTTACCTACGAATCCTGCTCGCCCGGTGCGAGACGCAACAATTTTGCGGCACAGTCAACTACCAACCCGCGTAATTGATCTTGATCACAGAAACATGTCACCTTCCGCCGCTGAATATCGGCCGACCAAACGCACGAACAAGGAATCGGCATGCAAGACCAATCACAGCAATCTGTTCCCGCGAGTGGCTCCGGTCCGCGCGCTGATTCCTTACTCACTGAAATGCTGCGTGCTCAGGTCTGCTCCAGCAGCGAAGTCTCGTTCCTCATGGAAGCGCATGACGGCCTCTCCGCCGCAATCGCCAAGCGCGTGGGTTCAAGGGTCTCTGGGCGTCGGGCCTGTCAATTGCCTGCTCGTTGGGCTACCGCGACTCGTTGGGCTACCGCGACGCCAATGAAGCGTCCTGGAGCCAACTTGCCGACGTAGAACGAGCTTCCTGTGCTGGTTGTTGGGATGGCGGCTTCGGGCACTTCAACAATGCTCGTCTATTGGCACGCACACTCCGTCTGTCAATCGGCGTTCGACTGGGACCCCCTATCGGCATCCAAAAGGGACCCCTTTGATCGGCGTGCTCTGCTGGTAGCGCTCGGGTCGTCGGAGCTGGTCGGGGTTGCGGAGACGGCGCGAGCGCGGGTTGTTTGAACATCGTCGCGGCTTTTGAATCGCCAGCTGTCGTTGCCGGTCTCGACGATGTCGCAGTGATGGGTCAATCGGTCGAGTAGCGCGGTGGTCATTTTGGCATCACCGAACACACTGGGCCATTCGCCGAACGCAAGATTGGTGGTGACAATGATGGAGGTGCGCTCGTAGAGCCGGCTGATGAGATGGAACAGGAGCTGACCGCCGGATTGCGCGAACGGCAGATAGCCCAGCTCGTCGAGAACGATGAAGTCCATGCGGGTCAGATGCTCGGCGAGCCGTCCCTGCCGACCGTTGCGGGTCTCGGTCTCGAGCCGGTTGACGAGGTCGACGACGTTGTAGAAGCGTCCTCTGGCGCCATCGCGGATGCAACTTCTGGCGATGGCAATCGCCAGGTGGGTTTTGCCTGTACCGGTGCCGCCAACCAGCACGACGTTGCGTTGTTGGGCGATGAAGCCGCCGCCAGCGAGATCATTGACGAGAGTCTGATTGATCGGCGTGCCGTCGAACTGGAAGTCGGCGATGTCCTTGGCGAGCGGCAGCTTTGCAATGGTGAGCTGGTATTTGATCGACCTGGCTTGCTTCTCGTTGATCTCGGCGTTGAGCAGGTCGCCGACAATGCGTTGAGGCTCGTGCTGGCGCTTGACGGCAGTTGCCATGATCTCGTCGAAGGCAGCCTTCATGCCGTAGAGCTTAAGTTCGCCCATGAGGTCGAAGATTTGGGTTCGTTCCATCAGATGGTCCTCCGGAGGTTGTCGTAGCGGGCACAATCGGCGATCGGTGCATGACGGAGCGTCAGTGCGGCCGGCGTCATGATGTTGGCCGGTGGGGCGGGTTCACGTTGACGGGCCAGGATATTGAGAACGACATCGGCGGAATGGACGCTGTGACTGAGCGCTTCGGCACAAGCCGCTTCCACCGCGGACAGACCGTCAGTCAGCACCGCGGTGAGGATGTCGACCATCTGCCGATTGCCATCGTCGGTGCTGGCCAGCTTGCGCCGGATCCGCTCGATCGCGGCCGGCAGCACCCAGTCTTTGAAGGGAGCACCGTTGCGCAAGGCGCCGGGTTTGCGGGCGAGCACCGGCACATAATGCCAGGGGTCGTAGACGGTATCGCCGCGGCCAAAGGATCGCGGGTGCTCGGCAACGATACGTCCATCCTGACGGATCACGATGCGATCGGCATAGGCTTGAACCTCGACCGGTCGTCCGACTGCACTGGCTGCGACCGAGTACTTGTTGTTGTCGAAGCGCACCAGGCAGGTCTTCGAGACCGATGCTGTCACCGCATGGAAGCCGTCGAAGCGGCCGGCATAGGGAACGAGTTTGGGGCGTTCGGCTTCGAACACGTCCCAGATCGTCTGATCGACCAGCTCCGGATGGCGATGAGCCTTGGCGTAGGCGATGCACTTGTCGAGCAGCCAGGCGTTTAACTCGTCGAGGTTTTTGAACCGCAGCCGCGGCGTGAAGAAGCGCTCCCGGACCAGCCCGACCTGGTTCTCGACCTGCCCCTTCTCCCAGCCCGACGCTGGCGTACAGGCGACCGGATCGACCAGATAGTGGCTGCACATCTGCAGGAAGCGGCGATTGTAGAGACGGCCTTTACCGACAAAGATCGTCTCCACCGCGGTCTTCATGTTGTCGTAGATGCCGCGGGTGCAGGTGCCTTTGAACAGGGCGAATGCCCGGTCGTGGGCGTCGAACACCATCTCCTGCGTCTCCCGCGGATAGGCCCGCACGAACAGCATGCGACTGTGACAGAGCCGAACATGAGCAGCCTTCACCATCACCGTGGTGCCGCTCAGCAGGACCACCTCGTGGCTCCAGTCGAACTGGTAGGCTTCGCCTGGTGCAAAGCTCAGCGGCACATAAGCCGACGCTGTCGAGGTGCCGCGTTCCTTGGTCCACCGTCGGGCGTATCGACGAACCGCATCATAGCCGCCGGCATAACCCAGGCCGCGGAGTTCCTCGAATAGCCGGATCAGCGTCAGCCGTTCCCGCGCCGCCTTGCTCTCATTCCCTGCCAGCAACCGATCAAGCTCGGCACTCCAGGCACCCATCTTCGGGAGCGGCTGCGTCTCGCGCTCGTACCGGAACTCCGTCGCTTGAGAACGAATGACCTTGCGAACCACCTTCCGCGATACGCCAAGTTCTCGGCAGATCGCCTTGATCGGACGACCATCAACAAAGTAGGCGCGACGGATCTTACCAATCGTCTCCACCACCAGCATCCCAACCTCGGCTTCCATGACTCGATGGAAGCCACTGTGGACCCTTATCCCGGGGTCCCGATTGGATGCCGATCACCCCGAAACGGGGTCCTTATTCCATGCCGAAACACACTCCGTCAGCGTGGCGCTGCCGGGATTGCGCTGGAAGACAGCTATTTCCCGAAGACGAACTCGCTTATTGGCGAGCGGCATCCCCTCGCCGATATCGACGAATTCTCCAGCCGCCCGCTTGCGTGCCGTGAAGGATACGGTCGCGGACGATTTTGGTGCTTGTTGCCCGCATCGAAGCGTTGATTGTCGGGCATGAAATGGAAGAAGCCGTTTTGCGCACTCACGCTTGCGCGGATGCGGGAGCTAATGCGATCCTCATTCACTCGCGAAAGAGCGCCGCAGACGAGATCCTTGCGTTCACGCACGCCTGCCAGAACAGGTTGCCGGTCGTGATCGTTCCAACGAAATACTATCGAACATCGGTCTCTGCTTATTGTAACGCACGCATCGCGACGGTGATCTGGGCCAACCATTCCATGCGAGCGGCAATGCGGCAGGTCTGCGGCCGCAGCTGAGGGGAACACTGTCAGCATTGAGCCCGATATCGCGACACTCGACGAGGTCTTGAGGAACGACGAATTCGCAAGTGCAGAAGCGCGCTATCTTCGCCCTGCTGACTTAAGGCAATAGCTTCTCTAACATACTCATTCTCGAAGGACCTCCGCCATGCAACTGGCTGCCTTGCAATCATGCTCAAGCGCGCTTATCAGCAAGTCGCAGGTTTTCACTCCTGAAATTGGGCATACCGTCGACTGCCGCGGCAGGTCATACGCGGCCGATCTGCCCATTGCCGCAATATCTCTGCCGATCTCCCCACCTCAACGACCATCCAGTCACCGACGAAGGGGCACGAGCGCATTTCTCTCTCGGAGAAATCCCAACGCGGACGATGATCCGCCCTTCCGAAGATGTAGATCCGCTTTTCACGAAGCCCGTAGACCCCACACAGCAGCAGAACAACCGATATTGTGGGACCTTTGGAGGGCGCGTGGGGTTGGCTCAGCGGACAGTCTTGTTCACATCGTCGGGCGCCGCTGCGGCGAGGACTGCCGCCAAGACCCCTCGGTCTGATGGAGTTGCCCATCCCCTCACAGGAGCTCTGTCGGGACCAGATTAACTACCGAAATCGCGGTGACGATCCGTGTCGTTCACGCTTGGGAGTGAGGACGCGATATCAAACAACGACGAAGGGGAATGAAATGACCACCGATGCTCCGAAGAAAGCCGTCATTCTGGCCGCGGGCTTCGGCTCCCGTTTGCGGCCGCTGACCGATCTGCGGCCCAAGCCGCTTGTCGGGGTCAATGGAACGCCCATACTCCATAACGCGCTGCGAAACTTGGAAGCGGTGGCGTGGAAGAAGTCACAATTGTATGGGCTACCGCAAGGACGTTATTCAATATGCCTGCGGCAACCGCTTTGGCGAGCTCGAAATCAACTCTGTCGAATCGTCCGGGTTCGACCGCACCGGCAGCGCCTATTCTCTTTGGCTGGCGCGCGACGCGCTGTTTTCCGGAGACTGCTTCATTGTCGAAGGGTGACGTCTTCTTTGAAGGGGATGCGTTGCGCTACCTAATGATGAGCCAAGCAACCGACGTGGCTGCAGTTGCTCCCTTCAATGAATCGATGGAAGATTTGGCGGTCTTATTGTCGGATAGCGGCGTCATCACGAGTTTCCGCATGAAACAGACCGCAGCTAACCTTGTCGCGGATGGCCCAAGACGTTTCAAGACGATGAACCTGCTACGATTGTCAGCGACGACGCTGAGAGCAACGATCGTTCCAGCGCTAGATGACCTCATCGGATCTGGAGCTACGCAGGCCTGCACAGAGGCGCTCCTTGCCAGCCTGGTGGAAAGACGAGGCTTACGGATTGCAGCGTCGCGCTGCGACGGTCTCAGGTGGTACGAAATCGACAGCACCGAAGATCTGCCTATCGCGGAGCGCATCTTCACAAGAGCGCCCGCCTTCGATCGCGCCGGGCTACAGAATAGGCGGAGGGTCCAACGCCAAGATACCTTCGGTATCCAGAAAACGCCAGTGTGTTTCGGCACAGCATCGAGCGGCTGAAGTCGAATCCGCGGCTGGAAGCTGCGACCGCGCGCGGCATCGAGGTGCTGCTGCTGTCCGATCCCGTCGACGCCTTCTGGACCTCGATGCCCTCGGAGTTCGAGGGCAAGCCGCTGAAGTCGCTGAGCCAGGGCGATCTGAATCTCGACCTGATCCCGCGTGTCGACGAGGCGGACGAGGCGAAAAAGGACGAGCCGGCCGCCGACGAAGCCGCCACCATCGCCGTGATCAAGGCCGCGCGAGAGATCGTAGCCGAATTCCACGGGATGATCCGGCGCAGAGCCGCCGCTGAGTTGTCATCCTGGATCGAGCGCGCTCGCGCCAGCCTTGTCGCCTCATTCGCCCGCGGCGTAACGAACGATGAAGCAGCGGTTCGAGCGGCAATCACGTCGCCTTGGTCCAACGGACAGACTGAAGGTCAGATTACTCGCCTCAAGCTCGTTAGACGTCAAATGTACGGCCGCGGAAAAATCGATCTGCTTCAAGCCAGACTGATAGGTGCCGAATGAGCGAGCTGCACCAAAATTGCGTCAGAGCCAATATTGCAGATGATGACGTAATTGCGGTCAGCGCTCGTGACACGAAAGCTCCATTAGAATCGAGCTCTCGCAATCAACCGCTTCGGAGAAGCTGTCATGAAGCAATATGTCGGACTCGATGTCTCGCAAAAAGAAACTTCAGTATGCGTGGTCAATGAAGCGGGCGAGGTCTTGTTCGAGGGGAAAGCCAAGTCCGACCCGGGGGCGCTCACGGCACTGCTTCGCAAGCGGGCGCCACAGGCGGAGCGCATCGGCTTTGAGACCGGCGCAATGGCGAGTTGGCTGTGGCATGAACTTCGCAGGGTCGATCTTCCGGTGGTTTGCATCGACGCTCGGCATGCCCACGCGGCTTTGTCGGTACGCATGAACAAGAGCGATCAGAATGATGCTCGAGGTCTAGCCGAGCTGGTGCGGGTTGGCTGGTATCGAGAGGTCAAAGTCAAGAGCGAGGAAAGTCAGAGGATCCGCGCGATACTCGTCGCGAGATCCCGGCTCGTGGCTATTCGTCGAGACATCGAGAACCAGGTCCGAAGTCTGATCAAAGAATACGGCTTGCTGTTGCCACGTGCGATCGGACTGCAGTTTCGCAATCAGGTCTGTGAGCTATTGGGCAAAGATCATCAGCTCCTCGGTGTGATCGAGCCGCTTCTGTCGATCCATGAACAGATCTGTAAGCAGCAAAGCAACTTCGACAACGAAGTCCGCCAGTTGGCAAAGTCGGATGAGACGACGCGCCGCCTGATGACTGTTCCTGGCGTTGGCGTGGTGACCGCCTTGACCTTCCGCCATACGATCGATGACCCATCGCGATTCCGATCAGCATCGAGCGTCGGCGCCTATCTAGGTCTTACACCTCGGCGCAATCAATCTGGCGAAACTGACATCAATGGCAAAATATCACGATGGGGCGACCGTCTTCTTCGAACTTACCTGTTCGAGGCCGCGACCGTCCTGCTTTATCGAACGAAGAAGTGGTCGTCCCTTAAGGCCTGGGGAATGAAGCTCGCCAAGAGGATTGGCATGAGGAAGGCGAAGGTCGCCATCGCGCGCAAGATCGCCGTTGTTCTGCACTGCATCTGGGTCGACGGCACATCGTTTGACTGGGGCCAAGCAAAGGAAGCCTGATCCGATTTTGTAAAGTTCCTGGTCCGGTCTGCCGGACTGGCGATGTCCCGCTGGGACGGTGTTGTGGCGACCTCGTTCATTCGGCTGGTGGCGCTCGACTGTACTCCGCTGCAGACGTTGAGGCGTCCGACCCGGACATCATCATGAGGCGCTGCGCGACCTCGGAAAGGACCATGACCCCGGCGAAGACATCAACCAGCCCGTACTGTCCAATGCCTGGCCAGTAGAGCATGTATCAGCCGCGCCCGCGCCGTCTCCGCAACCCCGACCAGCTCCGACGGCGCGGGCGCTACCACCTTGCCGTTGGAGAGTTCGAAAATGTGAGCTTGACAACAAACCGCAATTAAAGGGCCGAATGACACCGCTCTCCATGCGTTCGGAAGTTCGGTCCGAATGTCGACGACCGCCAGCGTGACGTCGCTACCTTCGACGCGGTCGGCAGTCACCCGTCGGACGGACGGATGCGACTCGATGAGACGCAGGGCCCGTCGAACGGGTATCGGAATGTCGTCCTTTGCGGAGATTTCTGCCATCCGCTCATCCGTGAGCGAGAGGCTGGCTGCCGATGCCAGTGCCGGCGGCGACGCTGACAGCGATCGCCGCACGCTTGATTCGCGGTCCGGCCGAGCTGACCTCGATCACCAGCGGGTCATCGCCGGGGCCGTCGGCGACACATTTGAATTCGCCCTTCACCGGATCGAGGATGTGGAGATATTCGCGCTTTGCACGGATGCAGGGCGGATCGTGTTCGTCGTCCTTGATCGTCTTGCTGCTGGCGACGATCAGCGCGCCGTCGAGCGGCTGGCCGAGGGCGCTGCGAGCGGGCCCGGAAACTTTGGCGCCTTCGCCTTTCTCTGACCAACTGTCGTAGGACAGTCTGTGCCAGGAACAATGGTGGGGAGCGATCAGGACGTCGTATTGAAGGCGCTCAGGCCACTTCTTGTTGCGCTCCCAAACGCGGTCCCAGACCGCAACTTCGGCGTCGCCGCCGAGAAGGAAGCGGCCGCGCGTGACCTTGGAGACCTTCAGATCGAGCCGCATGATGACGCTGGAATTGTTCTTGGTGAGGACTTCCTCCTCCTCCTTGTCGGAGGCCAGCATCGGTGCCAGCAGGCGCGCCTCGAAGGAGGTGTCGTTCGCGCCGCAGATCTTCGAGAAGACCTCGTCGACCTTCACTAGAATCTCCGTCAGATCGTCGGTCTTGCCATCGACGTCCTCGCCGAGGATCAGAATTCGGTTCCCGTCTTCGGCACTGCGGTGCTTCTTGAAACGGTTGGCGCGACGGCGCGCTTCGTCCCGCCAAGCCTCGGCGTCTTCGCAGAGGACATGATCTTCGTCTTTCGCCCTCGCCCGGCGGAACACGATCGGCGACGACCATATCTCGCGGATGATGATCTTGTCGTCGGCCTTCACCCAGCCTGAAGGATCGCCGAGGTGGAAGTGCTTGGAGAGGCCTCGGATGTGATCGGCGTCCGGATGAGTGTTGAGGAAGGCATCGACAAAGAGCCGGCCTTTTTCGTCCCGATCGAGCTTTTTCCGGAGCTGCTTAGCGACGTCGGGGTGTCGTCGTCCTCGTCATCTGCGGCCTGGCGGATGTTGATGTCGCACAGGATGCGCCTTCCCGACTCGGTCTCGAACAAGACCATGTCGCCGTTGTCGACGTTGAAAAGCGTTGCTTTGAAGGCGACGCCGCGCATGGCCTGCACGGCCTCTACGAATGGCATCATCGACCATTGTGGCGCCAGCTCCTCCATCCGCTTGGTCAAGCAGTCCACACGGGCCTCAGCGTCGGTCACGGCAAGAATGTAGTCCTGCAGAACGATTTGGCCCGCCGGGTGATCGAAGCGCACCGTAGTGAGCCAGCGACGATAAGCCAGAGTCCACCCCTTCTTCCCGGCATAGATGCGCCCATGTCGCAGCAGATATCCTTGGAGATGTTGCCGCGCCTTGCCGAGCACACGCATCGCCGTGGCGCGGGCTCTCACCAAGTCGCGCATGGCCTCATGCGCCGCATCCGGAACCCACACGGCCGTCAGCTCGCCGCTCCGGTGCAACTTGGCCAGCATCGCCGCGTCGCGCCGGTCCGTCTTGACCCGATCCCCAGCCTTCATCGGGATCAGCGAGGGGGCCACCACGATGCAGTTGTGCCCCAGTCCCGTCAGTTGTCGATGCAGGCCATATCCGCAGGGGCCGGCTTCGTAACAAAAACTTACCTGTCGGTCACCCTTGCCAAGCTTCTTCGCCAGCTTGTCGATTTGATCGGCGCGATTAGGGATGATGCCCAAGTTACGAACTTCCCCGCCGCGCATCGCTTCGGCCACTGCAACCGAAATCGTCGCCTTGTGCACATCCAGCCCCACGAAAATGCTATCGTTCATCAGGCCCGCTCCCCATGCTTGAGGCTCGGCGCCGGACCATCCGGCGCAACCCTCGATAGGAGCTTGCCGCGGGGCGGGCCGCCCGTCACCTCAGAGGGCGAACATAGGGTCTAGGTCCTGTGCGAAGGGGACTTGCGGCGCAGCGCTCACAGCCAATCGCGATTCTTGACGAGAAGCTCGTCGAGCTCAAGATCAAAGAAGTCAATTTCTGCACGCTCTGGGGTTGACGGATCATTGAAGTGTAGCGTATATCCACTCACGCCGGTCAGTACCGCTACATGCTTAGCCCCCGCTGCTAGAGTTACCGCAGCCCAGATCGGCCCTCGCCTCAGCAACGTCTCGGCGAGAAAATCGCGCGTAAATCCGCCATATGGCTGTACGAGCCTCTCCAATCCTTCGATCGAAGCCAAATAATGAAAACAGTCTCGGTCGAGGCCTGCGTCGGCCCGCCAAAGCGTAGGCAAACCCAGGCGAGGCCCCGGGCGAAAGTAATAGGACACCATACAAGCGGAAGCATACCAACAAGCCCAACTCCCCCACGGCCGCATAATTCCGTGGTGATCTCGTCGCATGATCGGTTGACCATCATAGCCACGCTCTTGGCCGACAAGCGGAACCCTCAATTGTATGTTTAGCACTGCACAGCTCCATAAGTTTAACGCGAGCCAAGCAAATAGCGCGCCAAGGGCCCGCGAACAATTACGAGAAAAATAGTCTCTTCGCTGGTAGTGATGGGGTTGTCTAATCGCTGCTGAAAACGTCAAGGAAATAATCTCCTTGAGGGACTGCCGGGTGCTCTGATCGCACCGAGGATTCCGCCGGCCAAGCGCGGCGGCCGGCCGCGGAATGTCGATGTCCGCGAGGTTCTTAACGCGATCTGTACGCATACGACGAAGCTTACGATTACCCACATCTTTTGAGGTGCGCTGAGCCGAAAAACTTGAGTCGCCAGAATCGCTTGTGATTCTTTGATGGGCACCTGATTCGAGAAGAGGTGCTCTATGGGACTGACTTCACGCGCCCGGGATGAGAAGGCGCATCGGTTGGCGTCTGACGTTGTGACTTGGTTTGACCGTGAAGCTGCGCTTTGCGAATTCCAGGACGCTCGACTTGGCGAGAGATTTCGTATGCTGCTGAAGCAGATTGGTGGAGACATCGGACAGAGCATCCCGATGGTTTGCCAAGACTGGGCGAATACCAAGGCGGCCTATCGTTTCTTCTCCAATGAACGAGTAGGCGAGGCCGATATCCTGTCTGGTCATTTTAAAGCGACACGGGAACGTATCGCGGCTGCGAAGGGGCCTGTTCTTGTCCTGCATGATGCGACCGAATTCAGCTATCAAAGGGAGCGCCCGGATCTGATCGGGATGATTAAGCGCATCCCCAAAAAGCAACTCTCGAAGATTGGACGGGAACCCCCAAACGTACACGACATGCGGAATATTGATGCATTCGAGCCTTGCGGTGACCCTCGAGGGGCTTCCACTGGGGCTCAGCGCTGTGAAGTTCTGGACCAGAAAGAAATTCAGAGGGGTCGCTGCGCTCAGGCGCGAGGTCAACCTGACACGGATCCCCATTGAAACCAAGGAGAGCATTCGGTGGTTGGAGAACCTCAAACAATCCACCGAGCTTTTCGAGAAGCCACCGCAGTGCATCCATACCGGTGATAGTGAGGCCGATATTTATGAATTGTTTTGCGCCGCCCAAGAGGTTGGAACGCATTTCTTGGTAAGGACCTGTGTCAATCGCCTGGCAGGCGATGACGATCATACCGTTGCAACGATTGAGCCGGTCCCGATTGTCTGAACAGAATCTCCGCATCAAGCCTCTGCCGGGGTTTAGGCTGCCGTACGGAGCGGCAGCGAGGTGAAGTAGGCTTGATCCGGTGTGCTGCCGTCAAGGCTCGAATGTGGACGGCGGCAATTGTACAACGACGTTTGAGAACGCCCACAGGACCGTTCTTCGCGAGGTTCTTTATCGGCATCATCCCTGGTTTGGTCGCCGAGTTTGCGTTCATGGGGCGGTCGACAAGGTTGACGATGTCGTTTTTCGCTGCACCCTGGACGGATCGCAAGCAGACCGTTGGCTGGAAGTTCCAGCATGGATGTTCGACCGGACGGCCTGCCCTGACGCCGAGCTTCTGACAGCTCAGCCGTTTGTTAGCATCGATGCACTTGCGGCGCTCGCTGCGCTTCTCGATCTGGCGTTGAAGGATCGAACGCCATCAGCTGCCCCGCTTTCTGGCGCATCCAGAGGCTCTCACGACCAGAATCGGGGAGCGACTCATGTCACGCGAGACGGCAATGCCAGGGAGCGGATACCGACACAATCGACAACCGCGGTTGCAGCAGCAGATGGATCTGTTCGGGGGCGGCCTGTCGAACGGCGCCCTCGGCGCGCCGGCATGGTCGGAGCTGCCGGGGGAAGCGCGGGCGGCCCTCACAAGCCTGATGACGCAGTTGATGCTCGACCATGCTGCGATGACAGCGACGCCGCCCGCGAAGGGGGGCGATCATGATCTCTGACAAGGTCAGGCCTCATCATCTGGAGCGTAAGGCGATTCTTTACGTGCGCCAATCCTCAGCACATCAGGTGTTGCACAATCGCGAGAGCAGCGCATTGCAATACGCCATGCGGGACCGGCTGACGGCACTCGGGTGGTCAGAGATCGAAGTGATCGATGATGATCTCGGTCGTTCAGCCGCCGGTGGCGTGCAACGCGCCGGTTTCGAGCGAATGGTAGCGGAGGTTTCCCTATGCGCGAGAACCGCGCAAGCTGCCGGTCGTTCTCAGCGCCGACGAAGTGGTTCAGTTTCTTGAAGCGGTATCGAGCCTGAAGAGCCGCGCCGCGCTCACCACCGCCTATGCGGCCGGGCTCAGGGCCTCGGAGGTTGCGGGACTGCGGATCGAAGACATCGACAGCGCCCGCGGCGTCATCCAGGTGCGCCACGGCAAGGGCGCGAAGGATCGCAACGTGATGCTGTCGCCCCAGCTGCTGGGCATCCTGCGCACCTACTGGCGGCTCGCCCGGCCGCGGCTTTATCTGTTCCCTGGTCGTGACGAAGATCATCCGATCGATCAGACCGTGCTGCATGCCGCCTGCCGGTCGGCGGTGAAGGCTGCGGGCCTGACCAAGCGCGTCACGCTGCACACGCTGCGCCACAGCTTCGCGACACATCTTCTCGAGAACGGAACCGATATCCGGATCATCCAGGTCTTGCTCGGGCACAATAATTTGTCGTCGACAGCGCGCTACACGTAAGACCGTATGTCCGCCTCTACCGATGAGGTGGCTCGCCCTACACTGCGCGTCCGAGGGTTGCTCGGGCGAACCGAGCCGATCCTCATCACAGGAGGACGAGCCGTGGCAGATTATAGGGAAGCATTCGTCGGAATCGATGTGGCCAAGCTGAGAAATGCCGTCGCGATTGCGGATGCAGGCCGGGAGGGGGAGGTTCGGTTCTTCGGCGAGGTTGATGCTTCGGCCACCAACATGCGCCGCGTCTTAGGGCGGATCGGCACCACGACCGGCCCGGATCGTGATGCCGTCAACTTCGATCTCGATGATCCCGGAATCCGTCTTGGCCTTGCAGCGCACCGCTTTGCGCTCACGGCCAACAGCGGGCGCCGGCACTACGGCATCCACCACCGCCGGCACAAACTGTACTTCTTCCACTTCGGAATGACCGCCCGCAGCTTCTCGCAACTGACGGCGCCAGCCAAACAACTGCTGCGGCGGCAATCCATGCCGTCGCGCTACCGAACAGACCGAGTCGCCGCTCGCAACGATCTCCGCAACAATCCGCGCCTTGTCCTCGTCGCTCCACTTCCGCCGACGGCCGGCTCCAGTGAAGACCTCAAGCCGCCTCACCGGCTCCGTGATAGCACTATGCACTGTGTCCATTCTAAGCCTAACGGTTCAAACAAACCGCAGACTCGCAGATCGCCCCGTCAACCGGTAGGTGGCCGCTGAACAGCGCTCTGATGTCCGCTGTCAAGGATTAGAACGCAGAGCACCGCCCCGATCGTCGTCGATCGGCTATTCATAGAGATGGTCGTGCATAGGTGGAGGCGGAACCGAAGGACGTCGGTGATCAAGCTCTGATGCGCGGGTTGGCTACCGCATTCCCGATTGTGCGTCCGAGGTCTGCTCCTATCTTACTGCGGGCGTCGGCGCTCTTGCCGGCCACAAAGCGTCTGACGGGCATTCCCTCTGCCGTGGTCCCGCCTCCGCCCATGCACGATGATAAGGGCGCTCGATCAGGCTGTCTGCACTTGCCTGGCAACCGCCCACATGAACCCCACCAGTTCACGGGCGATAGCGGTGCAGACCACCGTCGTTCGTTTGCCGCGCGCCGCCAGCTTCCGGTACCGGGCCGTCAAGCGGCTCTGCGCCTTCCAAGCAATCTCTCGCACTGCTGGCGACGTCTGTTCGAGCCGGTATAGTTTTGTCTTGCCGATCTTCGGCGGGTGTCGATATGTCCAGGCGCTTTCGACCAACATGTGGCGAACACGGCCGTTGCCGGCCTTGGTGATGCCGCCACGTCTGACAGCCTCTCCCGTCGATCGCTCGCTTGGCACCAGACCGAGGTAACCCATAAGTTGACGTGGGCCCTCAAAACGGCTCACGTCACCGACCTCGGTTGCGAATGTCACTGCGACGACCAGATCGACGCCGCGCAATGTTTGAAGCGCCCGCACGAGCGGCTCCAGAGACCAGGTCGAGACGAACTCTTCGATCGTGCGCTCGAGCCGGTCGACCCGGTCCCTGGCGACGCGAACTGCTTCGACCATTTCTTGTAGCGCGATCTGATGTGCGGGGTGGTCGAACTGTTGTTCCTGGAGCCAACGCAAATAGCGCATCGTCCAGCCCTTTTTGCGGGGATAGGTGCGGCCATGCTTGAGCATGAAGGCGCTCACCTGCTGCCGGTGGATGCGCAGCGTCTCAACCGCTGCCGATCGAGCGCGAACGAGGTCGCGCATCGCTTCGTGACCTTCATCGGGAACCCATACCGCCGTCAGCTCGCCGGCGCGTAGCAGCCGCGCGAGAGAAACGGCGTCCCGGCGGTTCGTCTTCACACGATCACCCGGCTTCCTTGGGATCAGCGACGGCGCCACCACCGTGCATTGGTGGCCGAGCGACCGGATCAGGCGATAAAGACCATAGCCAGTCGGGCCGGCTTCGTAACAGAAGTGGACGCGGTCAAACCGGTTGGCGATCCGCCCTAAGACGCGGCGCATGTTGGTGGCCGAAGCATCAACCTCGCCGAAGAACCGAACCTCCCCCTCCCGGCCTGCATCCGCAATCGCGACGGCATTTCTCAGCTTGGCCACATCGATTCCGACGAATGCTTCCCTATAATCTGCCACGGCTCGTCCTCCTGTGATGAGGATCGGCTCGGTTCGCCCGAGCAACCCTCGGACGCGCAGTGTAGGGCGAGCCACCTCATCGGTAGAGGCGGACATACGGTCTTACGATCGGCGAGTTGACGCCCGTTTATATCCCACAGGGGGCGCGCAGCGCCCGCTCAGTTTTTTAGAAGGAGCGCTCACCAAGGCGGGATTGCTGAGCGCAAAGCGATGATCGACCGTGAACACGATCTGCCGATCGGCAAGCAGGCGGAAGCTCTGAACATCAGCCGCGGCAGCGTCTACTATCTGCCGCGTCCAGTGCCGCCCAAAGACCTCGCGCTGATGCAAAGGCTCGACCGGATGCATCTGGAGTTTCCCTTCGCCGGTTCGCGAATGCTGCGAGGCCTGCTGGCTGCCGAGGGGTGCAAGATCGGCCGCCGGCATGTCAAAACGCTAATGCGGCGGATGGGGATAGAGGCGCTCTATCGCCGTCCGCGCACCACGCAACCCGAGCCCGGCCACAAGATCTATCCGTACCTGCTGCGTGGTATGGAGATCACGCGTCCGAACCAGGTCTGGGCGATGGACATCACCTACATCCCGATGGCGCAAGGCTTCGTCTATCTGGCCGTGGCGCTGGACTGGGCGACCCGCCGGGTTCTGTCGTGGCGGCTGTCGATCACCATGGAGGCTGCATGATGATGTCGCGCTCTTGACCGCTGAATCGACAAGCGACGACAACGCGTTGAGCGCTTCCAGGCTGACAAAGGGCTCTGCCGTTAGGCTGCCACCGCGAGCACATGCCGCGCGGTCGAACATCCAGGATGGGATCTCCAGAAAACGCCGCGTCTCCGATCCATCCAGCGTGCAGCGGAAAACAACGCCGTCCGCCTTGTCGATCACACCATGGACGAAAACCTCGCGGCCTGCCCAAGGGTGATGCCGGTACAGAACCTCACGGCATACGGTCCCGTGGGCGTTCTCAAGCCTTGTTGTACAATGGCCGGCGTCCCCACTCGAGCCTTGACCGCGGCGCTCCGGATCAAGCCTACTTCAACTCGCTGCCGCTCCGCATGGCAGCCTAACCACGGCAGACGCTCCACCTATCAACGCGGAAATTCTGTCCAAACAACCGGGGCCAGCTCTGTCATTGATCGGCAGGCGTTTGAGGCCAGCTTCTACGCATTGTTGGAAAAGTGGAGGCTGCGTCGGTACACGCCGTGATCAAAATAGACGTCAGTGCAAATCAAGGCGCTTGAGCCGGCCTTACGATCAATTGCAGACCGATGCGTGATCACCATTCCTATTTGGTGGCGCCTGCTCCGGCGCGATCGATGACCCAGGCCACCATGTTGCCCTTGGCCTCTTGAGCCTGCACGTGCCGGAGGGCCTCGGAGTAGGTTAGTAAGGGCGTTTTGTCGCGTCCGTGACACGGTGATGTTCGGCGGCGTGCCGCCGCACTCAGTTAAGCCGTTGAATAGATAGCAGAACGCTTTTCTGGGCTGTTCCTATGCAGTTGGCACGATTCTTGATTTTCTTGCCAGCATCGCTCACTCATCCTAAGATTTGGAAAGGACACAGCAATGAAGGCCGATATCTCAGCCTTGGGTCTAACTGAACTAACTCCTGAGGAAGCATCTGCTACTTCGGGAGGCGTGCTTTGGGGGGTTGTGTTTGCAATTGTCGGCGTTGTTGGGATGGCAGCTGCCGCAATAGGTGGATATATAGGGGGCGGTCCACGTTGAGGATAAGCTCGGGACGCTTATAGGCGAAATCGTTGCCAAAACCGCATTGCCTCAAACGGCGTTGATGACGGTAAGCCGGTCCCTCTTATCCACGCGGGAACGACAGAAGGACGTTCGCTTTGTCAATCGGCGTGTCCAATTTTGGCTCGCGTATTGCCGCATTAGCGAATGTTACCCTCATGGCGCCATCGTACTGGTCGATACGACCTTGAAGGATTGGCCGCGCCAAGTGGCTTTTCCGGCTTGCTCGACGACCGGCTTGCTCGACGAGGGGGCTGTGGGCGGCTCGGGGCCCTACATAGCCCGGGCCGTCCACAGCCCCGGGCCATGGGGCAGCGGTTGTGGCGTCGTCGAGCGGGCCCTGGGCGACCAACCGTTCGGCAGCCCTTCGTCTGAGCGCCCTCAGCAGACGTTGCACAATCGAATGCTGTCTCTTTCCGAACTCCTCGGGGTGTTTCTCGCGCAGCCGGCCGACAATTGCGAGTGCCGTCAGCTGCGGCTGCTCTGCGAGCCACGCTTCGATCGCGGCAATATGCGGGTCGAGCTTGGACGGCATGCGAACTCTGGTCTTATAGGGTCGACGAGTTCGCCGGTGTGTAGCACGCGGCTCGCCGACCGTCACGCTCTTGCCGAGCGTCTTCGCGAACGTCGCTGCGGTCGCTGGCAGGATGCTAGTGTGAGCGGGTTGCGGGCCGCGCGCCTGTCCGGCACGACGATCGACGCGATTGCCTAGTTCCTCTTGGATCGCGCGAATCTCTGCCAACAGCGCGACCGGATCGAGCGAGCGATACTGATCGCGTAGCCGTTTCTTCACGGCCGCGGTCACCTTGGGATGCGCTAAGGCACGCTCTTAGGGCGTCGATGGGAGATGATAGCGCTTGATCACTTTAGCTCCTTCGCGACGCTTCTCCTTCAGCTTGAACGACGGTTGGAAGAAGTTGATGTGGCCCATCATACGCGCCGTCTCGACGCCATCGAAGCGGCCATAGCCCATGAGGCGGCGGACGACGGCACCACTCTTCTGCTCGACAAACGCCTGATCATTCTTCTTGTGTAAGCGCGATTTTCTTCGCACGCCGGCGGTTTTGATGGATTGCCCTGGTATCGGGCGATACCGAGCCGTTCAGGCAGTGGCGGCTTTGTGGAAGTTGAAGGGCAGCAGGTCTGTAATATCGGCGTCGCCGGCGCGCTGAGGCAATTCGGTGAGGACGTGGCGCAACCACGCTAACGGCTCGACACGTGAGGCGCGGCAGGTCAGCATCAGGCTATAGACGACGGCACTGGCCTTGGCTCCGTCCACGGTATCGCTGAACAACCAACTCTTCCTGCCAGTTGCAAAAACCCTGATGTCGCGCTCCAGAAGATTGTTGTCAATCGGCATGCTGCCGTCCCCGGTGTAGCGCGTCAGATATTCCCATTGGTTTCGGGTGTAGGATACGGCGTCGCCGAGCTTGCTGTCAGGCAAGACCTTCGGGGCCATGTCATCGAGCCATACTTTGAGAGCATTGAGGATGGGGACACTATGTTGCTGGCGGAAGCGGCGAATGCAGTAGGCCTGTGTTTCACCCTTCTCCGGTATTCCGTCCCACGCCCGCCTTTCAACCCGGTAGAGCTGTTCAAAGAACCGCAGCGCTTGCTCGGGCGGACCGCCGCCCTTCTTCCTGGCTTTGAGGGCATCGACAAAGCGCCGCCGGGAGTGGGCCATGCATCCAATGTGGGTGGCCCCTTCCAGCGTGCGCCATGCGGTATAGCCGTCACTCATTACAATGCCACGGTAATCGCCGAGGAAGGCTTGCGGGTGGATTTGGCCGCGGCCCGGCTGATAATCCAGAAGAACGATCGGCTCGTGGCTGCCCTTGCCGCTGCGATAAGCCCACATGTACGATGTGCTGGTGGCCCGTTTGTCCTTCTCCTTGAGGACCTGAACCGTTGTCTCGTCGCCATGGATGAGAGGTTGTGATCTGAGCCGCAGCTTCAGGGCGTCGTAGATGCGATGCAGATGCTTCTCGCTCGAACCAATCACCCAGTGGCCCAAAGCGCCGCGGCTGACAGGAGCACCTGCACGTTCGAAGGCCTGCGCCAGGCGGTAGAGCGGCGTGCCATCGACATATTTGTGAACCAGCGCGAACGCCAGCGTCGAGGGCGTGGCAACGCTGCCCGGCAATGGTTGCGGCGGCATCGGCGCGGTCACGACAGGGGCGTGGATCCCGGTGCGATCGCAATGGCGGCACGCATATTTGAAGCGCACATTCTGTAAAACCTTCGCCTTCACCTCGATATGAAGTTGCTCGGTGACAGCCTCGCCCATGCGATGCATCTGGCCACGGCAGCAAGGACACGCCTTCTGATCGTCGGACAGGTCATACTCGACGCGCTCACGAGGTAGGTTCCCCGGCAGCGGCTTGCGGCCGCGCTTCTTTCCCATTGTGTTTTCGACGGGTGGCAAGCCCGTGTCCGGAAGTTCGGCGATATTGTTCGTTTCACTGCCGGCGTCCTCCTCATCGGAGGCCTGCTCGGCTTCATTGAAGAGACGATCAACATGCTTTTCGCTGCCCGGTATAGCGCGACAATCAGGATGAGAGCGGCGCGTCAATCAAGATGAGACGAGGCGGCCGAGTCAGGAGATAATTGACGCTGGCCGCCTACTTCGCAAGCGTTGATTGACGCTGCGCGACAATCAAGCGGCGCTGCCAGCGTCAATCACAGTCTTGTCGAGTTCGTTGGGGGTCGTGTGAACAGGTGGCCGGCCTGGACCGCGCTTGCGATCGAGGGCAACTTTTCGACGGTAACTTTCGACGTTCATCTCGAGGATCGTGGCGTGGTGGACCAAACGATCGATGGCAGCCAACGTCATTGCCTGGTCCGGGAAGATACGCCCCCATTCGCCAAATGGCTGATTGGCCGTGATCAGCAGCGAGCGTCGTTCGTAGCGGGCGGCGATCAACTCGAACAGCACACTGGTTTCCGCCTGATCCTTGCTCACATATGTGATGTCGTCGAGGATCAGGAGGTCATAGCGATCGAGTTTGGCGATCGCGGACTCCAGCGCCAGCTCGCGCCGCGCGACCTGCAGCCGTTGCACCAGATCAGTGGTGCGCGCGAAGAGAACGCGCCAACCGTTCTCGACGAGAGCCAGGCCGATCGCCGTGCCGAGATGGGTCTTGCCGCCGCCCGGTGGACCGAACAAGAGCAAATTGGCGCCGGCCTTCAACCAGGCGTCGCCAGCGGCGAGCGCCATCGCCTGTGCCTTTGATAGCATCGGCACGCTTTCGAAGTCGAAGGTGGCGAGCGTCTTGCCGGCGGGCAAACGCGCTTCCACCATGTGTCGCTCGATCCGACGGCGGGTGCGATCGGCCGCCTCGTGCTCGGCAAGGGCGGCGAGGAAGCGGGCGGCAGGCCACCCTTCCTTGTCCGACTGTGCGGCGAGCTTCGGCCAGATCGCCTTGACGCCCGGCAGGCGGAGCTCATTGAGAAGCAGCTCGACACGGGCAGCATCGACGGAGGTAGCGATACCGGTCATGCTGCCTCTCCCAGGTTCGAGCGGCCCGACATGACGCTGACGGAGGCGAGTTCATCGTAGACGTCGAGCGGCGCCAGCTTGACGGCGACACGCGGGATCGAGGCCGCCTCGGGTCGGAAGCGGTCGCGCAGCGCGGCAAGATCGGGTAACTGTCCGGCGTCCAGATCCATCGCGATCACCTCGGCGAGTTCTGCTTCGCAGGCGCGCTCGTGAGCCAGCGCCAGAAGCTCGACCGTCACCTTGCAGGCGCGCCGGTCATCACCATGCTCCCGCAAGGTCTCGAACAGACGTTTGTAAGCTGCACGCGGGAAGAGTTGGTCGCGATAAACGAGATTGAGGAGCGCCATCGGCTTGCGCCGCAGGGCATGGATGACGTGCCGGTAATCCACAACATGACCGCCCTGGCTCTCGGACACAGGCCGACCGCGCCGCAGCGTCACGACCGGCGTGACGCCAAGGAAGCATTCGAGCCGGTCGTCGAAGATGCGCACACGCAGGCGATGGCCGATCAATCTTGAAGGCACGGTGTAGAATACGCGCCGCAGGATGAAGCCGCCTGACGACGTCACCGGGATCACTTTCTCCTCGAAGTCGGTCGTGCGGCCTTTTGGCAGCGGCGCCAAGGCCTCCTTCTCGAGCGCGATCGGCTTGGCGAGGTTGGCGTTGCGCCGGCCGACAATCTCGTCGACAAAAGCCCGGTACGCATCGAGACTGGCGAACTCGCGCGTCCCCCGCAGCAACAGCGCATCTTCCAGTGCCCGCTTGAGATGGCCGTGCGCGCTCTCGATCGAGCCGTTCTCATGTGCGATGCCCGCATTGTTGCGCGTTGGCGCCATGCCATAGTGGCCCATCAGCCCGGCGTAGCGCTGCGTCAGATCCCCCCGTGCGTCGGCGGCCAGATTGCGGAATGCTGCCGACAGGCTGTCGCTGCGATGCTCCCGCGGCACGCCGCCAAGCGCCCACAGCGCGTTCTGCAAGCCCTCCGCCAGGGCGACGAAGCTTTCGCCGCCGAGCACGACATGGGCATGCTCGAAGCCGGAGAACGCCAACCGGAAGTGATAGAGCCGGTGTTCGAGCGGCTCACCCGCGATGGTAATACCGAGCGCGCTCACGTCGGTGAAGTCGGACAGACCCAGGCGACCGGGCTCGTGCTGCTGGCGGAAGATCACGTCTTGTTCTGGGCCGTTGAGCGCCCGCCAGGCGTTGATGCGCCGCTCCAGCGTGCGGCGGATGTTCGGGTTCAACTCGTGATGCCGTCGGCGCAGCTCGTCCAGCACGCCGATGCCGGGCGCAGCCTTCAGGATCGGAACGATCTCGGCGTCCCAATAGGGCCCGAGCGGATCGGCCCGGCGCCGGCCCCTCGGCGTCTTCTTCTGCGATGGCGGGCGACAATCGCCCTCGATTCGATCCGCGCTTGCCTTCGAGAACCCCGCCTTGGCCGCGGCGGCCTCGGGGGACAGTGTCAGTCGGTAGGTCATGTACAGCCTCATCTGGTGGTCGGTGATGTGGAGGCCAGGCAAGGCATCGATTCCCTCTTGTCGAGACGAATCAACAGCTTGCACCAGCCGCACCCGGCCGCCAGACGGGTCCAAAAACGCGCGACGCCGATGGGGACGGTCCTCCGGTCGGGCTGCGCCCTCCCTTCGGTCCGTCCCCATCGGCGCAGTCTCACCTTGATTGTCGCTGGAGTCTCACCCTGATCGCCGCCGCGCAGCGCGGCGCAAAACGATGCAGGCGTGCCAGCGCCAGTTCTTCCTCGAGCTTGGCGACGCGGTCGGCGAGTTGATGGTTCTCCGCCTGCAGCGCAGCAATGCGTGCCAACAGCACTTCAACACTCGGATCGCCGGTTCGATTCATCGAATTCTTGAATCTGAACCGTACCGACGCGTCAACCGCTCAACTCGAGAGCTCAGCCGGCAACCTGATATTGCCGCACCGGATGGCGGACCATCGCATCGATATCGATGCCGTCAAGGATCCAGTGCAATTGCTCCGTCGTCAGCGTGACGATCGCCTCCTGGCGGCGCGGCCATCGGAACCTGTCTTCGGTCAGCCGCTTCAGGACCAGTACAAAGCCGGACCGATCGAAGAACAGAAGCTTCATCCGGTCGCAACGGCGATTGCAGAACGCAAAAACCGCCGGAGTGAATGGATCGAGCGCCATCGTCTCCTGGACCAGGACCGCAAGGCTGTTGATGCCAGCCCGGAAGTCGATCGGCTCACGGTGCAGATAGACCTGCAGGTCATCGCCCAGTCTAAACATCGCCCAGCGCTCCGATGATCGCCGTCAATGCATCCACATCGCCGCATTCCAGCGCGAGCTTCACGCCATTCGGCAGCGACACGCTCACTTTGGCCGGAGAACAAAAAGCTGGAGTCCCTTTGGGTTCCGAACCACGCACTTCATCGTAAGCCGGCAAATCAACCGTCGCCACGCTGTCTTTTCGCGACAGGTCCCGCTCGGACTTCCCCTCAAGCTGAACCGGGATGAACGCCGGGCGTGAGGACGGCGGCAGCGACCTGGTCGCGCTGTGCTTCTTGATCCACTTCCGAAGGAGGTTCGCGTTGACCCCATGTTCGAGTGCAAGCCTCGATACCGAAACCCCAGGCTCAAGGCAGGCCGCGACAAGACGCTCTTTCGATGCCGCCTCGTAGCGCCGGCGACCGTTCCGGCCGACAAGCCTGACCCGCAGTTTCTGATCATCGTCGCTCATCACAAGGTGTCCACCTATTTTGGTGGACACCTCATGCATCAGGACTCTCAAAAGCAAAAGGTGCGGAGAAATTCGCGCTTACCTTCTTGTAGGCGCGCGAGCGAGTTACTTCGAGCTTCTGTTCGCGACACCATGGCACGACGACATCGTTCATGAAGGCGCTGTCGTTGTCGAAGTCCACGCCGCGCAACAGCCAGGGGAATAGGCTCTGTGCGCGGTTGATCGCCTCGACGACGAGCGAACCTTCCCGCGTCAGCAACGGCAGGCACTCCGTCCAGCCGGTGGCGACATCGACCATCGTGAGGGTCTGGATGAACGAGCCAGCCACCGACGTGCCGCCATGGGCGACCATGTCGACCTCGCCGAAGCCGGGCACCGGGCTGTTCCAGTCAGCGAACGTGCGGATCGGGACCTCGCGCCTGATTGCCGAATAGAATCCGGCACGGCGCCGCCTGAACGCCGCTCGCCGCGATCTTCACATCGACGAGCAGGCGATCGATGGTGGCGGTCCATCCCCCGACGGAAATCGACCGGCTGCGTCGCGATCCAGATCGACAACCCAAGTCCTGCGTCGCGCCTAGCAATGGCGAGCTCCTGCTCCACGGCATCGCCTGGTGCGCACGATGTGGTCATAAGATGTACGTCCGCTACAAGGGCGGTGGAGTTTCCCTTCGCCGGTTGGCGAATGCTGAGAGGGTGGTGTCGGCAGCAACGGAGCGTTACCGGTCGGCCAAACGAGGGGAGAAGGGACGGATCCTCGACGAGCTGTGCGCGACGACGGGCTGGCATCGCAAGCATGCGGTGCGCGCGCTCCGGCGACGCGAGACGGTAGGATCGGGCAAGCTCGAGACAACAAGAAAGCGAAGACGCAGATATGGCGCGACGATCAAGGACGCGCTGACGGCGCTGTGGGAGGCGTCGGATCGGGTGTGCGGCAAGCGGCTCAAGGTGATGATCCCGACCAGTGTTGCTCAGATGCACACAGCAATAACAGTAGAAATGTTAGCCGGTTCCAAGTTGTGCCCGCCACAAGCGAGCGTAAGCACCTTCAGCTGCCAGCAGATCAGGATGCCTTCCTTCCGCAACAACCCGTCCATTGTCCAGGACCACGATCTTGTCGGCCTCGCAAATGGTGCTCAGTCGATGAGAGATGGCGATGATGATCTTACCGGCCCGACGCAATTCCTCAACCACCCCTACGACAAGCGCCTCGGCGACCGAATCGAGAGAGGAGGTCGCCTCATCGAGGATCAGGATTTCCGGGTCCCGGTACAGGGCGCGAGCCAGGGCTAGACGCTGCTTCTCGCCGCCGGACAGGCGTACGCCGTTCTCGCCCAGATAGGCCTGGAAGCCACCGGGCCAGCGGTCGACCACCGACCGCAGCCCTATTTGATCGCAGATCTTCACGATCTTCTCGATGTCCGGCTCGAACTCACCAAGGGCGATGTTATCGATCACCGAGCCGGAGAACACGTCGACCGACTGCGGTACCGCAGCGACAACTTTACGCAGGGATTCAGTTGAGAGGTCCTGGAGGTCATGCGGGCCGATCCGGATACATCCACGCTCAAGCGGATAGAGATTCTGCACCAGCGCTGCAAGGGAGCTCTTGCCTGAGCCGCTTTTCCCCACCACGGCCGTCATCTCGCCTCGGCGGAAGGTGATGCTGAGATGCTGGAAAAGCTCAGGCTGCGCGCCATGGCGAAACGTGACGTTCTCCAGGCAGATATCGCCAAGTTCGGACTTGGTGGCATCGATGCTGCCACCGCTTGCCGGCTCCAGGTCGAAGATCTCGAACAGGCGATCCGCGGCGATAAACGCATCCTGAGCGATCCGATTGGTTTGGATCAGGCTGGCAACCGGCCGGGTAATATAGCCAAGCAGCGTATAGCAGGACAGTAGTTCGCCGGGCGTGACGCTCTGATCGAGGACAAGCGTCGTACCGAACCACATCAGCACGACGGTGAATAGGTTTGAGAGGAGGGTTGAGGCATTGTCTCCGAAGACCGAGATAAGGCCGGCGCTATAGACGGAGTGTAGCATCTTGATGAAGCGGGTCTCCATCTTAAGATTGGCCAGGCTCTCTATACCGAATGTCTTGATCGTGGAGACCGCTCCTAGTGATTCAACTAATTGCGCTTCCAGATCGGCGGCATTTTCCATAATGGTGCGCTGGCGCTTCCTATTCAGCCAATTGATGGTCCAATAGGCCAATAAGTATAGTGGGATAGAGGTCGCCACGACCAAGGCGATCTTCCACGAGTAGACGAACATCAGCCCGAACGAGAACAGTATCACGAGCACGTTAACCACCATGGTGATCGAGACGTCGTTCAGGAAGCTTCTGATCTTCATTGCGTCGTTCATACGGGAGACGATTTCACCTATACGCATGCTGTCGAAAAACTTCTGAGGCAGGCTCAGGACGTGATCGTAATAGCCGAGGATCAAGCAGACATCGATCTTCTGTCCCGTTTGCAGGAGGAGCCGATTTCTGAGGAGATTGATCAGAGTCTGCGGCAGCAGGATCAGCAGCATGGCGACACTCATCAGGTTGAGTAGGTTGTGGTTGCCCGCTGCGATCACATGATCGACGATCTTCTGGACGTAGATAGCCGTTGAGAGGCCAAGGATCGTCGTCACCAGTGACCCGATGAGAGCCTGCGCCATCAGCTCCCTATGTGGCGCAAGCAGACGGGCGAAGCGGACGAAGGATGAGGTTGTCTCGTCGCGGCGCTGGAATATGTCTGCCGGAACCAAAAGCACTAAGACGCCAGTCCATTGCATCTTAAATTCCTGGTGCGACAACTTGCGGATTTCGCCATAGGCCGGGTCCATGACGATGATCGACCGGCGGTCGATCGCCTGTATGACGACGAAGTGGTGTAGGACCTCCTTAACGACTAAATGCGCGATGGCGGGCTTGGGAATCTTGTAAAGGCTGTCGAACCCACCCTTCACCCCTTTGGCGATGAAGCCTAGCTGTTGAGCCGCCTGCATGAGGCCCGACACCGTGGTGCCGGAGCGGCCGGTCGACGCATACTGGCGGATGCGTGACAATGGCAGCTTGTAGCCATAGAAAGCTGCGACGGAAGCAAGACTGGCGGCTCCGCAATCCGTGGCGTCGCGCTGTTTGTACTTGATGACGTTACTCGACATTGACGCTCACTGTTTCTGAAGAGGAAGAATTAACCGCCTGCAAGGAGCGGATTGAGCCAATCGTCGACCTCATTGTAGAAGAGTTGAAGGAGGCTGCGGTCGCCCACGAGGAAGCGGGCTCGCACGGTCATGCCTTTTTTCAACTGACCGATGACTCCGTTCTTGAGCGTGAGATGACTGGCAGAGAGCGCGCAGCGGACCTTAAAGATCGGGCTTTTATCGTGGAGGGTGAAGTCCTGGGCCACGTTGAGCACTGTCGCCTCTAGAACGCCCCATTGATTGTAGTTGAAGGCATCCACCTGGAGCCGCACTGACTGGCCGGTTCGCACGAAGCCAATGTCGTTGGGGGAGACGTAGATCTCCGCCACCAGTTCGCCATCCGGCGAGACGCGAGCGACAGTTTGCCCCGCCTGGACGTAGCCACCAGGGGTGAGGCCGGAGAATTGCTCTAGAGCACCGGACACGGGAGCTCGAATCCGGGTCAGATCTCGTTCGTTCTCGAGCTGATGCAAGCTGGCAGTGAGTTCCTTCAAGCGCAGATTCGTGTCGAAGAGCTGTTGGTTCCACTCGGCGGCTTTGCGCCGGGCGAGGATCTCGCCTTTGACCTCAATGCTCTGGAGAGCGAAAGCCCGTTCGTCGACCGCCTTTGCGGGCGCTGCAGCAACGGAGAGCAGCCGCTTGGCGCGCTCGAGTTCTGCCGCGGCGTTACTGCGGGCATATTCATTCTCCCGCAGCAGGTTCAGAAAATGCAGCCGCTCGGCCGTGGCGGACTCGGTCAGCAGCTGGATCGGGTCCTTGGCTTCTGTTCCGGAGGAGATTAGGGTCTCAAGGTCACGGGCTAGATCGCCCTTGGCGCGAATTTCGCCTGTAACTGCTCTGAGCTTCTCCTCAACCACCACGGCATCGAGGGTGAGGATCTCTTGCCCCAGGGCAACCACATCGTTCTCAACGGCAAGGATACGCGAAATGCGCCCTGAGACGGGCGCGATCAGGGGAGTCTTCTCGATGGTGGGACGAATGGTGCCGGCGCTTTGAACAGAGACCGTTACGGTAATGAGTGGCAACGCCACCAATGCGGCGACCACAGAAAGCACAATGATCTTGTAAATGAGAAAAGATCGTCCTGATTGCCGGGAGAGGATGCTTTCGGCCGTGTAGCTCACAATTTCAGGAGGAAGTAAGATATTGGTCATTGTTCGATTATGTCACAAGGTTTGCAATCGTTAATTTGGTAGCGAAACTGCCAGTCTGCACCATGCGACGTCAGGCGGTTGCGCATCTAACTCGCTTCAGATGCAAGTGCGGCGGATGACAGCTGCCACGCAGCCATAGCCGCGAGTGCAGTTGCGACAACTACTCCCTCCGGAAGGTTCAGATGCTTCTTCAACTGTTAATTCAGCCACATCTCAGGCTTCATGGCTCCCCTCTTTCCAGATGGTAAGCACCGTCAGCGATGCCGATTGGCGGGCTTCGGCCTCCGCCGCCGGTCGAGATTAGTCATCTTGAGGTCGCGAGCAAGATCGGCCTTCGCGCGAATCTGGCCTCTACGACGCATCCGAACGGTTGTTCCCGATGGAGTTCTCATGTTACGAGGGCATAAGAATAAGCCTGCCAGCGAACGCGATTTATGATCGCGTCTCTGGCAGGCTTGTAGTCAGTTTACATCAACCCTCTATCCCCGGCGGGGGGCAGGGGATTGGCATCAATGGTTCCGCCACCCGGCGGCGGCTCAAAAATGATACATTTGTCGCCTCCCGACGTTGAACATGCTTCTTCGAGAGTCAGTTCAGTTACATCATAGTCCGACATGTCGCTTTTCATTTCTTGACTCCTTTTCCGTGAGGACGGTCAGCGGCCGCTGCCGTCACGAAATGACGTCTTCAATGTTCGTGCCAGTTGCACAGGATGAACTCCAAAAGCCGCTCTCCATTTTGTTCAGTGACTTGGCTGAGCGCGTGGTGGCAGACTCTGAATGATCGTGTTGCGACCGCGACAAATCGACAAAGATAACGCCAAAACGACATATCTCGCTCGGCTGGTTGCTCACCGGTTGTCGTGCTATAAGGGCCGAGCAGTTCGGACAACATCCTTGCCCATCCGAAGGCGCTCGGCAGGCGGGAAGTGGGAGTTATCATTCGCCGAACTGAAGAGTTGGCGCAGCGCCCCTTCCATCCATAGCTCGGATTTTTTGTCGATCGCGTCCCGAACAAATTGCCGCAGGGCCGGCAAGCCGGACTGCAAGCCGCGCAGTTTATGAAGCAACAGATCCGCATGGAGCATGCGGAAATGGAGGTCGTCCGGCATCACGGCGACAGCCTCTTCGACGGCCGAAAGCGCCTTCGCCCAATCCCCGGCCTTCAACGCGGGCGGCCAAGGGTCCTGACCGCGTCGTTTGGTTGTTCACTGCATCTAATCTCCGCAATGCGGTGCGGCAGTTCATTGGTGACAAAATCGCTGAGCAGGCCAAGCGAGCGTTTTCGCTGCCGGCCAGCAATGCTAACGCACTTGTACGAAAATAGCCCCTGCGCCGGGTGCGGCGACTGCTCGCGAGTGGAAATGGAGAAATTCGCGGTGAGCTGAACGGGTGGGTTGGTATTCATCTGGTCTGCTTCCGGGGCGCATATACTCAGCAGCGTGTTGCAATAAAGCGCGAACGACAGCGCGTCGGGGATCGGCGGTGGGGCACGCCCCACCGTGTCCAGGCCGAGGGGCGCGCGCATGGTCGCATTCTGCCGACAGGCCTGCGCCATCATCGATGGCGACAGCCTGATACCATTGAGGAAGTCCAGCAGGTCTTGCTCCACTGGCGCCAAGGCAATCTCGGAATCGAGCCTCGCAGCCAATCGTTCGTGAAACTTGACCAATGCCTGGCTTGCGGGCTCGAGCCTCCGGCCGCGCAGTGAACTGGGGTACGGCGCGATCTCCAACTGCGGTTGACCCTGCTTGCCCTTCTCTTTAATTACAGGCTCACCCCCAACGTCATAAAGCGCGCATGCCTTGTGTGGATCTGGCTGGGCCGTCCTTCAATTTGGAACTGAAAACGAAGCTTGGCATCACGGCATCACGGCATCACGCGAGACTTTCGATGATTGGAGCCGCTCCGATGCGGCCGCAAAGAGCCCGTCACCGCGATAGAGTCCCACCACGATACAGATCGAATTCTAAGCCGAATAGTGGCTTCCGTAAGCTGCAACTTCTTGTAGTTGACCGCCCTTCGGGCCGAATCGCTCCAGATCAACGTCCTCTCGATCAGAGCGTGTGTCTGCATCTTGCCGCTTGCTGAAACCGTTCACCAGGTTCGCAAGGTCTTGCTCAGCAAAACGAGCGAGCCGGCGACGCGACGTTGGTACTTTGCCCATTGGGCTCGTCGGCGAGCTACCTCGGGGCGATCGCGTTCGCCAGCCGCCACGCTTTTTTGAAGCTGAGCTTCTCGGCATGCACGAAGTCCCACACCGATAGTCGATCTTCAGGTCGCGACCGGCAAGCTCGGCAAGAGACTGCGTTTGGTGAAATCGCCGTCCCTGATCCGCTGCGACAGCCAGACTGCGTGGTCTCCCGAAACCGCCTTCGGCTTGTGACCGCCCATCTGGCCAGGCTCAACGCTGCCGCTCTCCTCGACCCGCTGCATCCAGCCGATGGCAGTACTGATCGCCACCCCAAACTGCTTGGCGGCACGATTGCGCGACATCCCGCGCTCGATGGCGGCCACGACACGCACGGAGATCCAGAGAATAAGGCTTGCCTATCCATGCTGGCCATGCTGGCGTCCAATCCAGCCAGCATGGTAAATCAGAAACACGCTGATTTTTGGATTGTCTTCGGGCGGGGTTACTTTCCCAAAAGCCCAATGCGGCCCATTGATGGACCTCGTGCATTCAGCGCTGACGCTCACGCACTGTCGCGCGTTCACCAGTCTGAGCTATTCGGATCTCCTTATCTCGTTCCGATGGATGACGATCTCGAACCGGTTCCATGACTGCTGCCCGCGAAAACGAATGCCCGTTCTCAAGATGCTGGGCGATGCGCTCCCTGGCGAAAGCCATAATGTTCTGGCGAGCATTCTCATCGTTCGGCAGAGCGCGTTCGACAAGCTTGTTGATGACGGCGATCTGGGATTGGGCAGCGAGCAGGTCGGAATCATGCGCGGCCGCCGGTCGGTCTGCACGGCGTGCCTCCACCGTCACACTCCACCTGTTGCGCCACATCTGCCGCCGCTCAATGCTAGCGAGTCCTGTGGCGGCGTCTATGGATTTGATTGCCCTGATGACGGGTTCGACGCCATCCCTGCGCAAAGAGATGCGGTCGCCAGGCCTGCCGCCGCTATTTGCGACGTCCGTTTCAAGCCCGACGCCCCACACCTGATGTCGCCGGCCATCATCCAGTTCAATGGCTACATAGGTTGATGGCTCGGCGTCGGCGCGGTTGCGGTAGGGGCCATAGCCGACCTCCATAAGACGTCCGGAAACGCCCTTGTCGTAATCGAGCCTATCCGCCTGCAGCGGCCTGTCGGAGGCGGAGCGAGCCTCTGCATCATTGGCCCGGGCCCGGGCTCGATCCCATGCGACTCGCCGGTCAGCGAGCGCCTGGCGATCAGGCTCGCTTGGCTGATAGCCTTTGACATCCATCCCGCGCGCGCCAGCCTCGAGCCAGGCCTCGCGTCGGAACTCGACAGAACCACGGACGTGAAGTGCCTCCCAGTGGCGATATTGTGCCACGCTGACCATGTCCCGGATCACTTCTGCGGCAGCTATGCGGGTGACCAGGCGATCGTCAGTGGCCTTGAACGCGAGGTACTCTTTCCGCTCATCGGCATAGAGCCGGGCTTCGCGGTCGGATCCATCCTTTTGGGGTTCACTGGCCACCACGTAATATCTCCGACGGATGCGGTCCGGAAACGCAACTTCCGTGACCTCCGCGGATGAAGGCGTGTTGGGGGCTGTTGCTGTGGACTCGGCGTCCCCCTTGCCTCGGGTGAAAGCGCGCCCCGCGCGACGTTGCCGCTCCAGGCTGAAATCCCCGCTGTGGTCACGCGTGTCGTTCATGCTGTCGTCCGTTCTGCTTGCGGCTGGACCGTCGCGCCGGCGGGACGGCTTGGGCGTCGATGTAGTTCTGGACCCAGGCTTTCAGGTCGTCCTCAGAGAGTCCTTCGAGGTCGACGTCCACGTCCCCGAAATCAAAGCTGGCATTGGTTGGAATTGTGGAGGGGTCGGCTACCTCTTCGTCAGTCAACGGGCGGGACCGAAATACCGCGCGTAGCTCCGCAACCTCGGAGCGCAGCTCCTTGATCTCGGCGTCAAGCAGCGCGGTCGAGCGGCCGCCCGGCAGCTGCTGGACCGGTGCGGGTAGCAGGCGTGTGAGGAACGCCTTGTCTTCGTAATAGACGATCTTGTCGGCGACGACCGGGGGAAGGCCTGTGCCGAGGATGAAGGCCTTGGATCTTGGAAGAAGCTTCAGCTCCTGCGGCAGCATCAGGGCGCGCCGTTGTTCAGAGACCGTCTCGCTGGTCGAGCGCATCGCGAGCCCTTTTGGCCCGCTGCGGCTCCGCGCTTTCACGGTGTCGTATCCGATGCGTTCGGAAAGCTCATTTGCTACGTCCTGTTCTTTCGGCGCGAACACCACCTCGACGGCATGGTTGGTCATGAAATTGCGGGCAGCGTCGACCCCGTAAATCGAGCGCAGCTGGGCCGGACTCTGGACCACGGTCAGGAGGCGGATGCCGTAACCGGCGATGAACGCGACGGATTTCGCGAGTACGTTGACATTGCCCAGCGCCGGAAATTCATCGAGCAGCAGCAGCACCTTGCGATTGAGTTTGGGATTTTGTTCCGGCAGCTCGCGGGTATTGAGATCGACCACCTGCTGAAAGAACAAGTTCAGAAGCGGCGCCATGCGGTCGAGATTGTCAGGGGTCACGCCGAGATAGATCGACATCGGTTTTTGCCGCAGCTGCCGCAGATCGAAATCGTTGGTCGATGTGGCGGCATCGATGCGCGGGTTGAGCCAAAGCCCGAGCCTCGCCGTGACGGTCTTGCGCACGGAGTTCATGGTGTTTTCAGAAGCCGCGAGGAAGTCGTTCAAGGCCGTGATGCAATTCCGCGACAGTGGCGAAGGGCCGGACTTGCGCGCGGCGACAATTTTGTCGAAATGTGTCTTGAGGTCGGGGGCAGCGGACAGCTGGTGCAGGATTTCTCCGATCGTCAATGGCAAGCCCGGCGTTTCCGCGACATAGCCGCCGATCGCCACAAAGGCCGAGCGGGCCGCCTCGAACCAGAACGGATCGCCTCGGCTTTCGGCCGGAAACAGCATCACCGCGATGCGTTGCAGATCGTCATAGAGATCCGCGGGATCGCCGCGCACATAACCAAGCGGATTGTAGCGCGCGGTGCGACCGTTCTCCTCGAGCGGATCGAACAAGTAGACCTCCTGCCCGTGAGCTGCGCGAAATCCCGCAGACCGATCCCAGTTTTCCTTCTTTACATCGAGAACGACCACCGAATCTGGCCAATTCAATAGGTTTGGAATGACATAGCCGACACCCTTCCCCGCCCTGGTCGGAGCGTAGACCAGGACGTGTTCCGACCCGCCGAAGCAGAGCAGTGCACCGTCCTTACGGCCGAGTAGCACGCCTTCCTTGGATCGCAGGCCAGCGGCCTTGATCTCTCGCTCGGACGCGAAACGCGCGCTGCCGTAAAGCGGGAGAGGACGGTGCCGGAAGAGTGCGCCGAGCAGGCCAAAGACCACAACCACCCCGGTGAGAGTCGACAGAGTCAGCCAGCGGTCGAAACGTGTGTCAGCGCCGTAACGCGGCCAGCCCGTCGCTATCTCCGACCAATGCAGTCCTCCATCGTGAAGCCGGAGCCCCAGCAGCAGAACGTTTGAGGCGACCAGCAGGAACAGCGCGCAGCCCGCGAGCGCGACTGCCAGGCCCTGCGCGGCCCTAATTGTTCTGGTCGCGTTTGCGAACGGGGTCATAATAAATCTCCGAAATGCGGTAGCGGCCGTCCCGCTTCTGCATCTGGATGACGACGTCGACGAGAAGCAGCAGCAGTGAGCGGATGTCGTCACGATGCAGGTCGCGCCCTTCCGCGCTTTCCTTGACAAGCAACGTCAGCTGCTCAAAGGCGAGCCTGGCGCTGTCGGCATGAACCGTTGTGATCGATCCGGGGTGGCCCGAGTTCACATTCCTCAGATAGAAGAACGCCGTCCCGTCGCGCAGCTCCTGCAGCAGAATGCGATCCGGCCGCATCCGCAGGCAGGACTCCAGAAGTTCGCGCGGGCCAATTTTGGCAAGACCCTGCCCGTCCTTGGCGTAGAGCAGCCGCACGCAATTCTGATGAGGGACAACAAGCTCGGCGGTGTCCTCGATGGTGATGAGCCGCTCATGTGCCGGGATCGCCGAGATCAACGCCTTGGATAGCGTGGTCTTTCCCGAACCCGTCGCGCCGGAAATGATGATATTGCGCCGCGTTGAGACGGCAAGCTGGAGGAAGTCGCGCCAGGCACCGGCCTCTTTCAGGGCCAGAAGCCGATGCTCGTCGGTAGTGAGTTCGTTGTTGGCGGCGCGGACTTCATCGAACAGTTTTGCCTGGTCAAAGGCGTCCAGTGTCATTGTCAAAGCCGACGGCTTGCGGATGGTGAGGCTGACCGTTCCTGTTGGCACCGCCGGCGGCACCACGATCTGGCAGCGCTCGTCGCCGATCAGGGTGGTCGAGACCACCGGATGCTCCGGGCCGATGTCCTGACGGGTGTGGCCGGCGGCCGCGGTCGCCAGGTGTGATAGGTAGGCATGCGTCAGAGCTGGCGCTTCGTGCCGGGTCCAGCCGCCGGGACCTTCCACGAAGACCTCGCCGGGGCGATTGACGACGATTTCGGTCAAGGATTTGTCCGCCAGAAATGGAGCCAACGGCTCGAGATAGCGCGCTAGCACGAGCCGGCTGCCATCGCGCTCGATGGAATGTACGGCACTCACTTTGTCACCACCGCCGG
This sequence comes from Bradyrhizobium sp. USDA 3240, assembly GCF_054063295.1. Classification (NCBI taxonomy): domain Bacteria; kingdom Pseudomonadati; phylum Pseudomonadota; class Alphaproteobacteria; order Hyphomicrobiales; family Nitrobacteraceae; genus Bradyrhizobium; species Bradyrhizobium sp. USDA 3240. Next base: position 79,448 of record NZ_JBSSGD010000003.1, on the reverse strand, counting down.
GGCCACGAGGCCCCCGGGGACGGTGCGGTCCAAAATCTGCGTGCGGGTCTCGACCCGCCGCAATCGATAGACCGAGGAGAAATCAACATCGCGCGCGACAAAGATATTGACGAGCTCGCCCTGATTCTTGTTCAGAGTGGGCGGAATGTTGATCGACTGCTCGACGGCGATGCCGGCGGCAGTGTTGGTGGCTCCCGTGGTGTTGTTGATCTGGATCGAGCTGTCCTGCAGCTGCTGACGCCCGATTGAGGAGGCGTCGCTGACGATGGACAGCAACAGCGCCGAGCCGAACCGTTCAAAGAAGTGGGTGTCGATGTCACCGTCAAAACCGGCGCGACCCAGTGCGTCCGTGGCCGGCGAGGCCAATGCCGCAATGACGCCGGTCGGCGTCTTGGCGCGGGTCCACAGCACGAACAGGCGTTTTGATCCGCGCCGCACATTGCCGCGATACTCGCCAACCACTTGCGTGCCTTTTTCCATCAGCACCACGTTGCCGGAATCGGACATCACGTCCCGCACGACGACGCAGGAGACGAAGCCGGCCACGTCCGAGGACATCGCCGTCTCCAGCACGCACGGGATCGAGGTGCCCTGGGTGACCAGCAGATTGCGGTTGGGGAGCCGCGCCGCGCGCACGCCCTCGATCGGGGTCGGCTTCAGCTTGTCGGCGAGGTCGTTGCGCGGCTCGCCCCGTCCGAACCCATAGGGGTCGGTGACGACACTTCCGGTCACGCCGTCGTGGGCCGCGCGTCCTACAGAACTCGGCCTGTTGTAGGCCAGCACCGGTGCGCGCCGGGCACTTTCCAGAAGCTGGTCGGAGGCGGGCGCGGGGACCGCTGGCGTGGCTGAGACCGGCGGGGCTCCAACTGAGGCCGTGGTAACAGGCGCGGCCGGCGCTTCCGGGATGGGTTCGAAAGCTGCCGCCTGGCGGATTATCAGCTTTCGGGCGGAATCGCTGACAGGCTTCTCGCCCTTCCAAGTGCCCCAGATGATCAGAGCGGCAAAGGCGGTGAGCGCCAGCGCGCCGAAGCCGCGTTTGAGCATCGTCGCGCGAGCATTGTCCCCTCCTCCCACAGGCGTAATGGCACGGTCGCCGGCGATCTTCTCATCATCATGTTCGGTCATATCGCCCTCGCCTATCGTGGCCTTGGAGTTGGTGCTGATTTCTTCGCCCGCCGCTCAATAGACGGGCTTGTGGTGTTGGTGCCCGGATTAATTCCCACCGCGTCGAATGCTTCGTTAAAAATGCAGAGCACGGTGTCGCCTTTGCGCAGCCGAAACTCCCGCGCCGTGGCATGGACCACCACGAGCTCGCCGCGGACATCCTTGGGCACCAGGCTCTCCGAGCCGTCGGAGTTGATCAGGTAGATCGCGGGGACTTCGCGGTTGCCTGCAAAGCGGAACGTGGTCTCCTTGCCGTCGTCGAAAACGGCTTCGGGCTCGAGGTCGACCGAGCCCTGTGCTGAAAAGCGCCAGTTGCGGGCGCCATAGGCATGATGCAGGTCAAAGGTCTGGTCGATCAGCGCGCCTTCCCGCTCCGCGCCACGGGCGGCCGCCTCCGCACGCCGACGCTCGATCTCGTCGCCGGGATAGGCGAAGCGGACGACGAAATAGCTGTCCGCCAGAGTCGTCTCGGCGATCGACAACTCGAACTGATACGAGCGCTTGCGGCCATCAGGGCGCGTGGTGACGACCTGCAGATTGGTTGGCGGATGTTTCTCCCGGGGTTTAAGGAACAGGATTGAGCCCGCCGGTGCGACCTCCCATGCGATCGCGTCGCCGATTGCGACATGCGCGACCTCCTCATCGTCGGCAAACAACACCTGGGTTGACGCCCGAATCACGCCGTTGACCCGGACCACGTTGGCTGGATCGTAGGTCACGGTTCGCACGCGCGCATCATGTTGTCCGGGTGACGGCTGTTGCAACGCAAAAGCCGGCTCCGCGAATCCCAGGACAAAGGTCATCAAGAGAACGAAAGACTTCATGGCACGACCTCCGGATCGGCGCGATATTCCGAGACCAGAAAGCCGAGGGGGTTGATGAGACGGTCGGCGGAGGACATTGGCGCGTTGGCATAGGAAAACGTCAGGGTGGAGATCCAGTGGGTGATGCGGGTTTCCTCGCCCTTGCGGCTCTCCTTCATGAAACGCACAGAGGCCACATTGTCGGCCAGGAGCGAGATCGCCTTGATCCGTACTGTGGCGACCCCGAAACGGCCCTGAACGGCCTGGGGGCTTTCGGGATTGGAGCCGCGGTACCATGCCGCGAAGCGGGCCTGTTCGCCCTGCCCCGAGAGCAGCGAAATCGTCCGAAAATTGGCTTCTGCCTCGGGGTAGCTGTAACCTTCACGCGCCCGAACGTAGCGTCCAAGAAAATACTTGGTGACGGCTTCGTCATAACGCGCCGGCGTCGAACTGAGGGCGGAGACGGTGTCCACAATGCCGGTGGCATTGTCGACCCGGATCACGAACGGCTCGACCGTCTTTAGCGGCGCCAGTGCCGCGACCGCACTGAGCGAGGCGATCGCCAATGCGCAGGCGCCCGCGGCAATCACCCATGCCGTTCTGCGCGAGCGATGGGCCGCCAGCAACAGATCCTGCTCCCATCGACGCGCATTGTCGAAATAGGCTTTCAGCTCATCGTGCCCGACCATCTCATGCCTCCTTGCCGCAAGCGCGGTAAGAGGCTGCAATGGCGGCCTGGTGGTCTGATGCAGCCAGTTGCGTGGAGGGCGCTGCCGGGGCGATCTCACCCTTGCGGATGTCTGGTGCCGGTGCGGACGGCGGAATAGGCGGCTCCGGCGTCGCCAATGGCGTACCCGTCTCCCAATCCCACAGCGAACGATTGAGCGGCCGCCGAGCCTGGCCATCACATGATGGCGGTCCCTTTGACCAGCTCGCGCAGCCGCCAAGCTGAACTGCGATTAGGCAGATGATGAATAGTCGACGCCACATCGTTCTGATGCCCCTGTTTGTCGTTGTCGCCTGTTGCCGGCGATGATTGTCTACGTCGCGGCGGTCCCCTGCGATCGGGTGCGCTGCATACTGCCGCCCTGCCGGCTCGCTCTTAGTGCGGCGAGACCCCGGCTGGCTGACCAGCGCGCGCCGGCATAAGCGCCGCCGGCTGCGGCCGTCGCGTTGGCAATCATTGGGCTCGTGACCAGCCGGCTTGCGAGCGAAGCGCCACCCCCGGCGAGGCCGCCTGCGATGACCGGCAGTTGAAGCGCGATGTATCCGGACAGACCGAGCACCGCGCTGATGGCGACCGCAGCTACCACCATCTCGCCGGCCGTGCCGGCGTTTGCAGCGAACCTGTCGATGAAGCCGCTGACGGTGGTCAACATCAGCCCGACCAGAGCGACCACCAGCACCAGCAGGATCACGAAATTCGCGACCTGCCGAAGCCAGGCCTCCGTGAACGGGCGCGTGGCCTCAAATAGTCCAAGCGCAATGAAGAGCGGCCCAAGCGCGATCACGACGCCCAGACCAACTTTGGCATAGAGCAGGATGGCAAATTGTAAGAAGGAACCAACCGCGACAAAGACCAGAAGAATGGCGGCAATCAGCGCTGGCGCGATGTTGGTCAGTCCGGCCTGTTTGTAGATCTTATTTGCTACGTCAATTCCTTTGGTCAGAAGCTGATCGAACGGAACCCCCGAATTGGTATTCAGTCCAGCACCAGCCAACGCATTGCCAATCTCCTTCGGCAAGGAATCAAAGAACAGCCCCGTGACGTATTGCTGAAACGCGCTTGAGTTGGTCGCTAGCAGCACCACGACTACGATCCGCATTGCCCGCCAGGCAAACTCCATGATTGGCTCGGAGATTGCGCCCCGCATCACCGCAAAGCCGTAGAGGATGACATAGAGCATCACGGCCGTGCGAAGAGGACCATCAATGTAGGAGGCAAGATTCGATACCGAGGTCGACACGAACGTCGTGATCGGCTGCTCGAACTCCTTCAGAAAACTGTCAAAGACGTTTATGGCCATCGCGGCGATCCTTACTTTAGGGCGTCTTCCATCTCTTGGACGGTAATCTTGTTGCGAGCCTCGTTCGCATTGATACAGTTCGGCGTCTTTGCGAACTCCCCGGGATTGTCGCCGCACGTGTTGAGATCCGCCGCAAGCTCGTCCCGATGGTCGAGATACCAGCCGACCGTATTTATGCGCTGACTCTGGTCGGCCTCGTTGCAGCCCGTAAGCACAGCGGCGAAAGACAGTGCAACTATGGACGTGTTCAATTTCATTGCAGAGCCGCCTTCATTTCATCAACCAGTTGTTCTTGCTTCTCGCGTTCCCGCTGGCCATCCATGTCGGTGCGGGCCTGCTGGATCATCGCAAGACCCTGCATCCGAAGCACATCGTTCTGCAGCAATGCCTGTTCGGCCTGCAGCCGCGCCGACAGATCGAGAGTCTCCTTGACGTCGGCTGCCGAGCTGATGCGTGTTCGTAATTCTTCGAGCGCATCGATACGCTGCGAGGCGGTGTCGTAGACCGCCTGGCCCATGGAGTGCTTGGCGCCAGTCTGCCGTGCGATCCGGTCCAGCTCGCTCTGGTAATACGAATTGCCACTATTGCCTGCATAGGTGCGGTTCTGTGAAAGATAGTGGTTCATCGCGTCAGCGAAGTTGCCGCCACCCTGCCCCGCCACGAGACGTTCGATGTCAGAGAATTGTTGGGGCAGCACTTTCCGGAACTGGGGCGTGTTTAGAAGCGCGCCAATGTCGTTGGCGTTGGTCCGCTTGTTGAAACTGTCATAGAGCTGCTTGGCCTGGTTCAGTTGATCCTGCGCCACCTTGAGCTGCGACGTCAGGGTATCGACCTGCTTCTTCAGTTCCGTCAGTTGCTCGAATTGCCGTGCATAGACGCTCGGATCGAACACAATCTCCGCTGCTGCGGGAAATGCCGTCAGGAGGGCCACGATAGACACGCAGGTGAAGATTGCCGGGATACGCTGAACCATCATCGGACGTCCCTCCGCTCCGCTTGAAATACGGGCAGCCATTGGGCTGGATCGTCGCCGACCTCCGCCCGGACGCGATCGAGCAGCTCGACAGTTTCCGTCCGTCCCGACAACACGGCGAGCGCATCATCGAACCCGCCGAGGTCTAGCTCCGCCACCACCGAGTTGTGGCCTTGTTTGACCAGGAACCGCCGGCTTTCGGGCGCGAGCTCCTCCTTGATCAGGCGGAATTCGGTGTCGGTCAGATGGAAGCCGTCGACATAGTCCGAGCGCATTCCCCGCGCGTTCGGCAGAAAAATCTGGGTCGGGCATTGCTCGACAATGGTGTGTGCGATCGGGGAGGCCAGCGCGTCGCGCGGCGACTGCGTGCCGAACACCATGACGCCGTTCTGTTTGCGGATGGTTTTGAGCTTGTTGTTGGCGAGATCCCGAAATGCTTCGTCGCCAAGCGCCTTCCAGAACTCGTCGATGTCGATGATCAGGCGCCGGCCGTCGATCAGGCGCTCGACCCGATAGAACAGATACATCATGAGCGGCGTGCGAACGGTCGGATGATCAAGCAGATCGGTCATGTCGAAACCGATGAACCGGGCGTTTAGCCCGATTGCATCTTGCTCGCCATCCAGCACCCAGCCGAAAGGAGCGCCTCGGCACCATCGCTCCAAGCGAGCGCCGATTCCTTCGCGATCCTGCTGGCCCAGAAAAGCCCGCAGCGCTCCGAACGAGCGCTCCGCCTGCCGCAAGTGAGCAAGGGCTCGCAATCCGGAATCGATCCGCTCCTCCTCGATCACGGTCAGCGGACGGTTGTCTGGCGTTACGAGCTTCCGGACAAGCTCGCCCAGGAACGAAAGATTGGCTGGCGTCAGCTCCAGCGCCTTGAGCGGCGCGCAGCCGGTCTCAACGCCGTTGCGGAGTGTCAGATAAGTGCCGCCGGCGGCGCGAACGAATATCTCCGCACCGCGGTCCTTGTCGAAGAAGACGTAAGTGGCGCCGAGCCGCTCGGCCTGCGACAGCAGGAAATTCTGCACGACGGTTTTGCCGGACCCCGAGGGGCCACAGATGAAGGTATTGCCGAGGTCGCCGTGATGGAACGAGAAATAAAACGGCGAGCCGGATGCGGTTTTGAGCATCGCAACCGCTGGCCCCCAGTGGTTGCCGGCAGGCTGTCCTGTGGGATAGGTGTGGAATGGGGAGAATGCCGCGAAATTGCGTGAGCTGATCGCCCCAGTTCGTGCGCGATATTTGAACAGCCCGGGAAGCTGCGCCCAATAAGCCGCTTCAAGGCCGAGATCTTCGCGCGCCACCACGGCGCCCGCGTCGGCCAGAGTGCGCCGCGCCACGCTCATGTGATCCTGCAGCTGTGAAGGCGTCGCGGCATAAATCTGCAGCGACAGGTGATGGTCCCCAAGTGCGAACCTGTTGGATTCGAGATCGTCGAGCGCGTCACCGAGCTCGTCGATCTGTGAGGCCGCCGGATCCTGAGCCGAGACCAGCTGGTTCTGCTTGCGTGTCAGGACCGTCTTGGCGTCGGCTTTCGACAAAAACGCGAAGGATTGCGTGACGACAAGTTCGAAAGGCGCGGAAAGCAGCGCGTTCAACAGGCCTGGCCGGGTGGACGCCGGATATTCCTTGAGTCCGAACATGCCAGCGAAGCGCGAGCCGCCGGCGCTGCGGATTTCAATGGCTTCACGGCCGAAGATAACACGATTTGAGTAGAGTGCGGGGCCGATCGGCCCTTGCGGCAACGGCATTGGCATCCACTCGCCGGAGGCCACGGCGTGGAGTAGCTCCATTGGCTCTGAGAAGGTGATGCCGTCGCGCTCGGCCAATCCGAGAGCATGAGCGCCGTAGCGCTCCAATGCCGCGACCATATCCCGCGTCGCATCGTTGAGCCGCTTCAAGGCGTCGCTGTCGACCTCGATGGAAGCCGCAGCGCTCCGGCCAAGCCGCCTGAAGAACGCAGCTGCGGCATCGGCGGGGGCGCGAGCAGGATGCCAAACCAGCGTCAGATAGAGATCATTACGAAATAGCGCTGCCTTGCGAAGCTGCTCGCGATATTGCGCGTCGAGCGAAGCTGCAAAGATCGATCGGAATGCCCCGTCTGGATAGTCTGACGTCCGGCGCCGCACCAGATGAGTCCAGAGCGCCAGCGGCGGATCCGCAACATTGCGTAGAGTGAGATTCAGCTTGGCGTGAAGGTCATTCAGGTCCGCCGTCTCGGCGGTCTCGAACGAGGTACCGTCGAGCCGGATCACCGTGAGCAGCGCTCGCGTCGTGAGACTAATCACCGTATCCGTGACGTGCCGCCCGAACGGCAGGTAGACATCTGGCCCGATCTCCCGGGTTTTGAGCGCCGTGTTACGCATAGCCGAGGTCTCGTGCTTGATATCGCCGAACGAGCTTGAGGGGTGTGCAGGATGATCCGCCCCAGAATAACGCGTTACGCGTGCGTCCACGGGTTTCGATCCAGGCGAGCAGAATTCGGAACATATTGGGGTCATGCCGACAGATGATGCGGCAAAGACCATGGATCGGAATCGCGACCAAACCGTAGATGATGCTCCCGGCTACCAGGAACAGGATGCAGGAAAACATAACGTTGAGCGCCATGGCTTCCATGGTGACTCCGGCGACCATGGCAGGCCGCGTGCAGGCGAGGAACAAGGTGTCCTCCGTGAGACGCCCGGCCTCGATCATCAGCGACCTCCGGTCAAGGTCGAGACCACCTCGGAGGCGCCGAACGTGATGGCGACGCCGAGCACGACGTAGGCGGCCTTGCGCAGGTCGAGATAGCCGAACATCCAGGCGATGCCGACGATGATGACCGCCAGCGTCGCCAGCAGGCGCGCGACGTTGCCGGTCAGCATGTTGACGATGTTCTGCAACACGCCTTCGATGTTTGCCGTCTGCGCCAGCGCCGGCTCAACCAAGGCGATGCTGAGTACGGCCCCCATGCAAAGCAGGGCAGCAGAGTGTTTAAGAGGAGAAGTCATGGCACGGCTCCGATTGGCACTGCAGCCGGACCAGCCCGGACCGCGGTGATGAGTTGAGGGCAGAACAGAAGAATCCCTTATCGTTCATAGACGAAGGCTGATGTGCCGAGACCTGAGCGGTAGACGTCCCAGTTCGGGCGCTCCCTGACGGAGCGAGCTGGCATGTTGCTTGTCGGCATGTCAGCGTTGGAAATGTCGGCAGCATCGGCCGGCAGGGTACGGGGCTCGGGCGTTGTTCGGGGAGCTTTGGCTGCAAAGCTCGCAACAACCCTGGCAATAGCCTGATCGCGGCCCGCGGCGTTCACCCTTGCCGCTTGCAATCGGGCCTCGAACAATCTGCCAAGGCCCGCGATATGCTTGCAGGCGTCGAAGGTCGTGGTAGCCGTCAACCCGGCCTGCTTGGTTTCATCTGCATCAAGTTGCGCGAGACCGGTCTGGACCGACTGGCCGGCGGTAATGGCCTCAGTCGCGAGCTGGATCGCTTCGTCACGGTCACTTGCCTGAATAGGAATCGGTTTCCGCCCCTGAATTGTGATGAGCAGCGGCTCGAACGAGCTCGCTTGCCGCACAATTGCCGTTAGCGGCCGCAAGAGGTTCGGCGTCGGCGCGCACTGTTCGACCAGAGCTGAGAATGCAGCTGGATCCATTGTTGATGACTTTGTTTCGGGAGTTGAAGACGCGGACGCTATGCCGCGAGCGGAAGGCTTGACGGCGCTTCAATTGCACGCCCCGAAATCTTCCCGGCCGCTCGGATTGCGCCGAGAGCGTCATTGGTGACCGGCAACAGTCCAGCCACTGCTTTGGTCGTCCCGATTTGACGGGGGGCGCCGAGGCGGTCGAGACGCCATCCGGCCCGGCGCAGGATGCGCTCCATGCGCAGATCAGTGACGGTCGCGATCGCCTGCAGGTCGAGCTGCTGGCCCCATTCAATCATTGCCGCAAAGAGCAGGTACGTTGCTTCCCGCAAGCCGTTCTCAGCTGTCACCGCGACGTGTTTGGTATCAACGCAAAAGCGCGAGCTCTCCCAGATCTTGACTGCATTCGGTGCCGTGTGGCCATCCAGCAACACCGGGAACGTATCCGCCAGCATGTTGCGTCCAGTAGTGGGCAGCAGGCGCACGCAACCGACCAGCTCGCGCTGCTCGAGCGCCAATAGATAAGTCGGCTTGAATGAGTCGTACTGATCGATCTCCAATCCGCCCGCGACAGAGACATCCCAGTCGAGCCGCTCCTTGAACACGCGCCCTCGCAGACGATGCATTCCTGTCGCCAGTTCAAAATCGCGCAGAAGCGCCGCACGCGAGCGCACAATGACCTTCATTCTTAACCTCCTGCTTACGAATCACAGCTTCGAGATCAAGAAAGCAGGCACGATCACAGCGTTGCGCTGTCAGTTCTGACAGGGCGTTTTGGAATTGTTCTTGCCGCAAAGCTGCCGCAACGTCGCAATACACGCCCACACGCAGCGCGCGAATCAAGCGCGTTGTTCGCTTTAGGGAACTCAGAACAGTTCAAAAAAGGGGCACAATGAAAGGTGTCAAACGAGCATGCGATGAATTTGTCGATTGTCTTCACTCTGCCCATACGGAAGATGATTTTCGGCGAGTCGCGGAACGAACTGCGCATGCATTGGGTTTCCGCTGGTTCGCCTATTTTGGCCACCGTGCGAACGGCCCCAAACTGATCTCTTCCTATCCGAAGAGTTGGACAAGTCACTATTTTCGCGAAGGGTACGACAACATCGATCCCGTTCTTCAGGAACCGCGAAACACAAGCCGGATGCTGCTGTGGGATGGCCGTGAGGCGCGAAGCGCAAAGTCGCCGAGAGAACGCCGACTATTTGACGATGCGCTCAGCTTCAAGATCAGGACCGGTCTGACGGTTCGCATGCCCGCAAGCCAAAACCAGGTCGCGGCCTTTACGCTCGCGGTGGACGACCGCAGCCTTGGGCTCGAGCGTTTCATCGAGACCTCACAAGACATGTTGCAAACGGTGGGTCTCAACTTCCATGCCCACGTGAGTGCCAAGATCGGACGTACGTCATCAGGCGGGATAGGAAGCCCACTAACCCAGCGCGAGCGGCAGTGTCTCGCGTGGATCTCTGACGGCAAGACGATGCAGGACATTGCGGAGCTTCTTGACGTCACGCCGCGAGGCGTGAAGTTTCATCTGGACAATGCCAGGCGAAATCTTGCCGCACTAACCCTTCCACACGCTGTGGCCCTCGCGCTTCGGCAGGGATTGCTCCCGTAATGCATAGAACAGCCGTGAGGGTTGGCAAGCATGGCTCAAGATCGGCGGTTAACCCGAGTGAGCGTGCCAAAGAGGTGCAGCGGCCTCATCAAGTGAGTTCGGCGCGCATCATTTGCGGTATTCAGCTAAAAGCGGATCGCTGCTCGCAGTGTCTTCGAGCAGGATGGGCGTCGCCCTGCGGGCCGGGCTGTTGACTGCGCTGAAGCCCCGCAAGCGGGTCTTCCCCCTTGCGGGCTGCCTTATGCCAAGTGCTCGATTATGCCGAGCACTCGGCTTTATCGCGTCGATTCGTTAGTGAATCGAGCAATTTCCTGTGCACGACTCGGGATAATCCAGGGTCTTTCTCGAATAATCCAAGAGCTTTCCCGGTTGGCCATCCTGGCCACGGGAGAGAACAACAATGCATTTCCAATCCGAGATCGATGCTAACTCATGGTTGCACAGCTATGATTGCTACTTGCGTGACGTCGCCGGTGCGGCGGCGACGCGGATACGATACTGGCGCGTCGTACGCCGGTTCGTTGCCGCCTGTTTTGATAACACTGACCAATGGGCCACGCTGTCGGTTCAGCAGATCACTGGCTTCATCTGCGAGGAAGCGGCATCGAAGAAGGGGTGTGGCCGCGGAGTGCCGGTGACCGCGGTTCGGTCATTCCTACGGTTTCTAGCTTGGCGCGGCATCGTACCAAGCGGGCTCGATCGCGCGATTCCGAGGACGCGGCTGGCGGCGCATGCGAGCTTACCGCGGCGCCTATCAGCCGACGACATTTCGCGCTTACTCGACGCGGTTATGACCAGCAAAGCGCCGTGCCGCGATCGGGCAATACTACTCCTGGCCGTGCAGTTGGGGTTGCGCTGCGCCGAGATCATTGCAATGGAGATCGACGATATCGATTGGCGAGCCGGTGTCATTCGTACCCGCATTCGCAAGTCACACCGCGAGAGGGCGATGCCCTTACCTCAGGATGTAGGGACGGCGCTTGCAGCGTATATTGAACAGGAGCGCCCCTCTGGGTCGGGTCGCGGCTTGTTCATAGGCGTCAACAATCCGCCCAGCCGCCTCAGTAATACCACTGCGATCACCCAGATCGTCAAGCGCAACCTGAGGCGTGCTGGGATTCCGCTCGGTCGGCTTAGCGGCGCGCATATGCTGCGCCATACGGCAGCGAGCCGATTGATCAACGGCGGTGCAAGCTTCAGCGAGGTTGCCGACCTGCTAGGCCACCAACGCCTCCAAACCACTGCCATCTACGCCAAGCTCGACCTCGCCACACTATCGCGCGTCTCGATGCCATGGATCGGAGGTGCGCGATGACCGGTCCGCTGGAATTCGAGCGACACGTCGATGACTATCTGGCGATCCGCAAGGCTGTCGGCCTGACAAACACGAGACATGGGCGTGGGCTACGAGATTTCATCGCTTACGCCAAGAACATCGGCGCGACCGATGGATCTCCAATTCGAGCGGCGACTGCGGTCTCATGGGCATGGGATCACGCGCCTGCGACGTGCGGCATCAGGGGGCGAGGCGATCGGCTTATCCTCGTCCGGGGCTTTCTCAATTATCTGGCTGCGATCATTCCGGGAACAGAAGTGCCGGGCCCGCGCGTCATCGCCGCAGGTCGGCGGCGTCGGCCGTATGTGTTCTCCGACGAGGAGACGACGACTCTTATAAACTCGGCCAGACGGTCACACTCGCGTGTACCGATTCGACCAATCGTGCTGTCAACAATGCTTGGTCTGCTCGGAAGCACCGGGATCCGCGTAGGCGAAGCGTGTCGTTTGACCATGGCGGACGTGCGCCTCGACGATGCCCACCCCCATCTTCAAATTCTGCAAACGAAGTTCCATAAATCGCGGCTTGTGCCGATCCATGCGACTGTTGCTGCGGCCCTAAGTGGCTATTTTGAGGAACGACGTGCACACGAGCGTGATACTTGGGGCGATCGACTGTTCGTCAATCGGGATGGCCGTCCGCTCGACGTCCACGATCTCGGACGTTGGTTCGCGAGTCTGTGCCAGAGCCTTGGGATCGCGCCGGCGAACACGCATGATCGCCGCCCATGTCTCACTTCATTTCGCCATACGTTTGCAGTGCGGCGGTTGTGCGAGTGGCACAGCGCGGGTTTGGACGTGCAATCACTGCTGCCAACGCTGGCGGTCTATCTTGGTCATGTTGGGCCAGAGAGCTCCTACTGGTATCTCTCCGCCACACCGGACCTCCTGAGAGCAGCCGGAACGCGCTTTACACTCGATCGTTCGGCGGGAGGCGAGGGATGAGTGCACCTGTCACTCTTGTTGGTCCGCACCTTCAGCGATTCTTCGCCGAGCACTTGACTGTGCACAAACATGCCAGCCCTCGAACAGTGGCTTCTTACCGCGACACCTTCCGCCTCCTGTTACAGTTTGTGCAGGATACGACCGGGATCGCGCCGACTGCCCTTCCCATTGCCAAGATCGATGCCGATGCCATCCTCGCGTTCCTAAACTATGTCGAACGCGATCGTCGCTGCAGCGTCCGTTCTCGCAACGCCAGGCTCGCAGCCTTTCGAGGCTTCTTTCGCTTCCTGTCCCTCCACGACCCGAGCTGTTTGGGAATGGCAACTCGGATCATGGCGATCCCAAACAAGAGGTTTGAAAAGAAGCTTGTCGGTTTCCTTAGGCGCGCCGAGGTGAAAGCGTTGATTGCTGCGCCAGACGGCAGCACATGGTCGGGTCGACGCGATCACGCATTGCTCCTGGCTCTCTACAACACAGGGGCCAGAATCTCCGAGATCATTGGGTTACGACGCCGTCAGCTGCATCTCGATGCCGGCCACGCAAATATCCAGCTGTTGGGAAAGGGCCGGAAGGAGCGCGTCATCCCGCTCTGGGACGAAACAGCTCGCGTTTTGCGTGGATGGCTTCGCGAGATCGACGACGCGCCGGATGCAATCATCTTTCCAAGCGCTCGGAACCAGCCACTGTCACGCGATGGAGCCGACTACATTCTACGCCGAGCTGTCGTCAAAGCGACGGCGTCCTGTTCAAGTTTAGCGAACAAGTCGGTGTCGCCACACGTCATCCGCCATAGCACCGCGATGCATCTGCTCCAGTCGGGGGGCGATCTTGCGGTCATCGCTTTGTGGCTCGGTCACGAGAGCATCCAGACGACGAACATCTACATAACCGCCGATTTGGCTACCAAAGAAAAGGCTCTCGAAAGGCTCGATCCTGTACCCGGGAGATTCTCTCGCTACAGACCCACGGACAGGCTCATGGCGTTTCTCGCTACCCTGTGATTATGCCGAGTCACGCGTGCCAAACTGCTCGACGCCTTAGGCGAACCGACGCGATAAAGCCGGGTGCTCGGCATAATCGAGCACTCGGCATAAGGACGCTTGGACGAACCCGCTCCGCGGGAGGGTATCCGTGTTGAGCGTGGGGTATCCCCCTTGAAGCCAGCCCGTGTCTCTGACCCCGACACCACCCGTACAGCGACGTAATCCATTCCATTTCAGACGCGCTTGCCCTTGGCAAGATGGTGTTGCTGCCCGCGCGCAGCGTCCCCCTTGCCAAGGAGTTCGCTATGACCTCGCTTCGGTTACGCATGATGGAAGACATGCAGGTACGCAACCTGTCGCGACACACACACAGGATTCGTATTTGCTGCAGGTTTCGCAGTTCGCCCGGCATTTCGCTAAATCGCCGGCTTTGCTAGGCCCGGAGGATATCCGAGCCTACCAGGTCTATCTGACGAACGAGAAAAAGCTGGCGCCACGTTCGGTGCACGTGACCGTCGCAGCGCTTCGATTCCTCTACCGCGTCACGCTCGGCCTCGATTGGGATTTCGACCAGGTCATTCCGTGCCCAAAGGCGCCAAAGACACTGGCCGTCATTCTCAGCCCCGAGGAGGTGCTGCACTTCCTTGGCTGCATCGAGAGCTTCAAGCACCAGGCGATCCTGACGACATGCTATGCCGCCGGCCTGCGTATTTCCGAGGCGACCCGCCTGAAGCCTGAGGCCATCGATCGCCAGCGCATGGTGCTGCGCGTCGAACAAGGCAAGGGACAGAAGGACCGCTACGTCATGCTATCGGCCAGGTTGCTGGAGGTGCTGACGGACTATTGGCGCGCCGTGCGACCCACCGGGGGTTGGATGTTTCCCGGCGCCGTTACTGGAGAACCGATATCGACAAGCGCCGTGGATGCCACCTGCCGCAAGGCACATCGGGTGTCGAAACTCTCCAAGCCGGTGACGCCGCATTCGCTGCGGCACGCATTTGCGGTGCACCTGCTCGAAGCCGGAACCGATCTCCGCACCATCCAGCTCCTGCTCGGCCATCGCAGCCTGTCGACGACCGCCCAATATTTGCGGATCGCTACCAACAAGGTCTGCGCGGCGACGAGCCCGCTTGAACTGCTGCCGCGCCCAATCCCCAAGGCTTCCTCGCCGCCAACGCCCGAACATTTCTGACGGCCAACCTCATGGGCCGCTCAAGTCCGGAGGTCGCGGATATATTCCGTCGCTACGGTGCTGCCTGGCGAGAGCAGCACCGGGCCTCGCTATCGACCGAACGACGCGCAGCGATGGCTGCCATCGAGCGCTGCCGAACGTCGGCGCTCGGAGGGCATGTCGAACAGTGTGACCGCTGTAGTGAACGACGGATCGCGTACAACAGCTGCCGTTCCCGCAGTTGCCCCAAGTGCCAGTGGCTCGCCCGAGCGGAATGGATCGAGGCTCGGCGGGAAGAGCTTCTCGATACGCAGTACTTCCATGTCGTCTTCACCGTTCCCGACGAGATCGCCGCGATTGCCTTCCAGAATGCCAGCACGGTCTACAAGATCCTGTTCCACGCAGCCGCCGAGACTTTGCGCACCATTGCTGCCGATCGGCGACATCTCGGCGCGGAGATCGGGTTTTTCGCGGTGCTTCACACCTGGGGTCAGAATCTCAGCCATCATCCCCATCTCCACTGCGTCGTGCCCGGCGGCGGGCTGTCGCCTGACGGGAGCCGCTGGATCGCGTGTCGTCCCGGCTTCTTCCTACCAGTCGCCGTGCTCTCCCGACTCTTCCGGCGATTGTTTCTCGAAGGCCTGCAAAGAGCATTCGATGCCGGTGAGTTGCGATTCTTTTCGTCATTGGAACGGCTGCACGATCCCGTCGCATTCCGGCGCTATCTGGATCCCGCCCGCCAGGTCAACTGGGTGGTCTATGCCAAGCCACCCTTCGCGGGCGCTGAGCAGATTCTGGAATATGTCGGACGCTATACACACCGGGTGGCAATCGCCAACAACCGGATCGTCGATATCGAGGATGGCAAGGTACGCTTCCGGTGGAAGGACTATCGCAACGAGAACCGGCAAAAGGTGATGACGCTCGACGCCGGGGAGTTCATCCGGCGTTTCCTCGTCCATGTCTTGCCCGAGGGATTTCAGCGCATCCGTTATTACGGTTTCATGGGCAACCGCTACCGCAAGCAAAAGCTCGCCCGCTGCCGCGAACTGCTCGGAATGCAGCAGTCCGATACGCCGGTAAAACCGAAGGAAGGGCGCGATTATCGCGACAAGGTCGAGGAGCTGACCGGAGTTTCCCTGCGAGAATGTCCCTTTTGCCGTCAAGGGCAGATGGTGTGCATCGAGGTGCTCGCGCCCGTTGCGTCACACGACCCACCTCTTATGGACACTTCATGACGGTCGGGCGTTTCAACTCATTGATCATCGTGCTTTCCGTCTGCCAAGGCAGACAGCAGGCGTCCTATTGTCACGCCTCCGACATCGAGCCCTCCAGGCGCTGGCGTCGCCGGTCCTTTCGTCCGGGAGACCATATCTCGATTAGAATGTTTCGCATCAAGACCGCATCCAGCATGTCCCCGAAGCCCCGGCGACGGCGCTGTCCATCGGGAAGCAGCATCCAATTTCCATAGCGGCAGCTGCGCGCTAGGCGGCTTCGTCCAACACGTTTTTAGATTACCGGCGCACTCGCAGCTGCGCACTTTGAAGTTTCGGTACCGCGCCGCCAATCTAAAAACGCTCTCTATTATGCCGAGCCCGGCATAAGCTGCCATCCCTGACGCAAACGGCCCGAATCCCCGAACAACAATACCTGCTGATCTAATCGGAAGCAGCTTCACACGTACTCGGACCGGGAGTTTATCCATGCGTGCGTGCGTGCGATGCCGACGACCATGAGTGCTTTGAATGGGACAATTCGCAAAGCAGGCTCGGCTTGGTTATCCGCGGGATCAAATATGTGCGTTTTGGCAGACCATGCTTCCGTTGAAGGACCAACCCCGCTCTCGAATGGGCTTTCCTTGGTTCAGGTACGGCCTTCTACGATCAACGAGCTATCGCCAAATGTTGGTGACGGCGCGGCCGGTCAGGCGGCGGCGGTTATGGGCTGACGGTCAGTCGGTTTGGCGATGAGCTCGATCCCGTCGTTGAATGTCACACCGAGAACGAGTTTTGGCAACTGGTTGTGGCCATCGAGACGACGCCGGCTTTTCTGCGCGGCCTCAAGCAGTTTGAAGACCATCGCGAGCGCCGTTCTGTTGGACAGGCAGCCCTTCGATCGGATCGTGCGGTGGCGCACGGTAGCGAAGGTGCTTTCAATGGGATTGGTGGTCCGCAGGTGTTTCCAGTGTTCGGCCGGGAAGTCGTAGAACGCCAGTAGCGTGTCCCGATCCTTGCTCAGGCAGTCGGCCGCCTTCTCGTATTTGGGCGTATAGCTCTCGATGAAGGCGTCGAACGCCAGCTCGGCGGCGGCCTTGGTTTCGGCCATCCAGATCTCCTGCAACGCGCGTTTGGCTTTAGGCTGCTGGCTCTTCGGCAACTTGGCGATCACGTTGGCGGTCTTGTGTACCCAGCAGCGCTGCTCGCGCGTTTTCGGCCAGACCTCGCCGGCGGCCTTCCAGAACCCGAGCGCGCCGTCGGCGATGGTGAGCCGCGGCGGCACGCCGAGCCCGCGCCGCTTCAGGTCGAGCAGCAGATCGCGCCAGTCCTGCGCGCTCTCGCGGGCGCCATCGGTGAAGCCGACCAGTTCCTTGCGGCCTTCCGGCGTCGCGCCGATCAGCACCACGATGCACTGCTTTTCGTCTTCGAGGCGTGCTTGGAGATGGATGCCATCGGCCCAGATGTAGACGTAGCGCTTCGCCGACAGATCGCGCCTCTGCCACGCGGTGTGTTCGTCAAGCCAACCGTCCTTCAGACGGCCGATGGCGGATGCCGACAACCCGGCAGCATCCTTGCCGAGCAGCGCCGCCAGAGCCTCGGAGAAGTCGCCGGTGGAGATACCCTTCAGGTAAAGGATCGGCAGCAGCGTCTCGATCGATTTCGAGCGGCGCATGTAGGGCGGCAGGATCGACGGAGAGAACCGGATGCGGTCGGGATCGGTAGCCTCCGCCTCGCGATCGCGTACACGCGGCTGGCGGACGCCGACCGGACCGATACCGGTCATCACCTCGCGTTCCGGCAGGTGACCGTGGCGCACGAGCGCTGGTGGCCGTCCGCAGTCCTCAAATCGGCATGCTTGCCGAGAAAGTCCGCGACCTCGGCCTCGACCGCCTGGGCCAACAGAGCACGCGCCCTATTGCGCAAGATTTCGGTGAGTTGATCGTCGACGTTTCCTGGCTGAATCAACTTGATGATGTTATCTTTGGACACGGCATATCGCTCCTTCGGTGGAGAAGTGGAGGCGTCAAGCACCCCCACGATATGCCGCCTTCCCGATTCCCGCCGTCACCAACTTTCAGCGATAGCTCACGATCAACCCGCAAGGGGTTAGCTACGCAAGCGTGCGACCTCTTCGGCTTCGCCTCTCGAGGTGACCGCAGCCGCCCCCGAACACGTCGGCGCCTGTCGAGCGGGGATGGTCCCCGCCGCAAGACGGGAGCCTTCAATGTCGCACAATCTTACTCTCGCTCAGAACCATGCCTTCGATCTGGCTCGCACGCTCATGGTGCCGGTCATTCTTTTCCAGGCTGATAACGAATTCGGCGTGATGGTCTCCAGCGAGTACGACGGCGATCAGGACGCCATCGTTCATGAATACGCCCCCTGGAGCCCGGCTCATTGAGCCGGGTGACCGGCTGCCGCTGGCGCCATGCCGAATGCAAGGGAGGCTTCGCCGCGCCTGACGATGCGACGACTGACCGTTGGTCAGCGCGCCCTTGCATTCGGCAGGCTTCGCGGCCGGTCGGGGATGTTCCGCAAGGCTAGGAGCAAGAGAGTCCAACAGAAGAAGGGGCGGACCCGCCTGCGCGAGTCCGGTGCAGACAAATGGACAAGAGAGAAATCGAAGAGCTGCGCCAAAAGGTTGGCTGCGCGGCCCTGCTGGAGAAAGACGGCTGGAAGGTCGACGTCAAGGAAAGCACACGACGCGCGATCAAATATCGCCGCGACAGCAATATCATCATCGTCATCCACGAAGGCCGCGGCTGGTTCGACCCGTTGTCGCCGGCAAAAGGGGACGTATTTTCGCTCGCCGAACATCTTGGATCTGTCGGTTTCCTTGACGCATGCGACCGTGTTGCGGAAATGATTGGCTTCGTCCCCAGCACACCGGCGTGGCAGCATCCGACAACGCCGAAGGCGCTTGGGTCTATTGCTGAGCGGTGGGGACATCGTGTCAAGCCGCGCCCCGGCTCGCGAGCCTGGCGCTATCTCACCGATGAACGCGGGCTGCCGGCCGATATCGTGAGGCAGGCGGTCGTCTGCGATCGTTTGCGTGAGGGGCCAAAGGGCAGTATGTGGGCGGCACATAGCGATTCTGCTGGAGTGCTCACGGGGTGGGAGGAGCGTGGACCGGCATGGCGCGGCTTCGCCAGTGACGGCGCCAAGGAGCTGTTTCGCTTCGGACCGGCCAGGTCCGAGCGGATTTGCATTACTGAGGCGGCCATCGATGCCATGAGCCTCGCCGCGATCGAGGTCCACCGCTCCGACACCCTTTATGTCAGCACCGGAGGCGGCTGGTCGCCGGCGACCGATGAAGCTATCCGCAGCTTGGCCATGCGCGCCAACGCCCGGCTTGTGGCAGCAACCGACAACAATCGACAGGGTGACGTCTACGCTGATCGCGTTCGTGCCATCGCCGCGGAAGCGAGCGTGCACTATGCGCGATCGCGACCGTGCGCCGGCGACTGGAATGAGGATCTGACGGGGCTGGCGAAGAGACGGAGAACAGCTGAGCAAGTCGACGGCGGAGGCCCGCCCGACGCTGCGGACCTCGCGGGTGGCTGCGGCGTCAAGGCTCCCGCATGATCGCGATGGCGAGGCTTGCACCTGAGCGATGCGACGGGGAAGTCCGAATAAAGAGGGAGAAAATAGGAAGAGGGTAAACCGCTGCCGCATGCCCGGCCAGCGCGTCAAGGGTGAAGCTTCGCCCGCGTTCCGCGGCCCTTGACCCGCCGGACCTTCGATGCGGCCGGCGAGGAGGTGTGAGGAAGGACTGAAGTGAACGAAGAGATCACGCCGATCGCTCGCGCTTCAGTCCGGCCAGGCCAAGAGGAGCCGCCGATGCACACCTCACCCACCATCCGTAAAGTCTTCGAGGGCGTCGCGACGCGCCCCGAGATGTACGGCATGTTCAACCGGCATCGCGGCGATCCGGCGATGGCCGAAGGCGACGCCGCCCAACTCTTCGCTGGCGAATGGTTCGAGCTCGCCGAGCGCGAACACGACTACATGCTCGAGATCCTGCCGCCACTGTGGATGCGAGGCGATATGTTCGCAATGCGTGAATTCATGACGGCAAGCGTGACAAGCGTTTTCCTGTCACCGTTGATTGACGGGCAGATGCGCTGGTTCCACGGCTACTGCGACCTGTCGGACAGAGCGTCGCCGGAGCGGATGAAGGCCGCGATCATCGAGCGCGAGTCTCGTCCCGTCCGCGCGATGACGCGCGAAGAGCGGCTCGAGCACATCTGGTCGAGTACGCACGACTACTACCGCGGCTATGTCGGCGAGCGCTGGCCCGCCGCCGTGCGCGGCCGCCGCACCGTGCTCGTCTACGCCGGCCGGCATGGCACCGCGCTGAAGCTGCTGGACGAACTCACCGAAGCGGAGATCGCAGCGAAACTGCCGGTGCAGCTCCGCCACCTGCCGGAGGCAGTCGCGGCCTAGCTGGGCCGCGCGCCCTCCTTGACCTGCAAGCAGCCCGGCCATGCGCCGGGCTTCGCAATTCGGCACCCGGCCTTCCGCCGGCCCTCGCCTCAACCCCGCAACGCCGTGCCGTCCGCCACAGCCCGCTCGCGCGCGCGGTTGCACGCGCCCAGCAGAAGGACATTTCCAGTGGCTCAGGACGACCCCTTCACGATCGACCTCTTCGGCAACACAGCCCTCTCGTCGGGTCTCGGTCTCGGCGTCACCGCCTTCGCCGCCGACTTGGACGGCGACGACCATGACCGCGACCCGCCGCCGTCGGCCCCGGCTCCCGCCGCGCCGGCGTTCACCCCCGCGCGGGCTCGCGAGCCGAATGCCGTGAAGCGCGGCGACAACTTCCACCTCGCTGGCGACCGCGGCCTGGCAAAGGGCTGGAAACAGCGCGCCCGCGACAGCGTCGCGGCCATTCGGCTCGCCGTGCGGATTGAAGCGGAGCAGCTGCCCGCCTCGCCGGACGAGCAGCGGCAGTTGATGCGCTTCACGGGCTTTGGCGCTTCCGAGCTTGCCAATGGCGTCTTCCGCCGGCCGGGCGAATCCGAGTTCGCGCAGGGCTGGGAGGAGATCGGCGCCGACCTCGAGGACGCGATCGACGGCGCCGGCTACGCCTCGCTGGCGCGGTGCACCCAGTACGCCCACTTCACACCCGAGTTCATTGTCCGCGCGATCTGGTCAGGCCTGCAGCGCCTCGGCTGGCGCGGCGGCCGCGTGCTCGAGCCCGGCGTCGGCACCGGACTGTTTCCGGCGCTGATGCCGGAGGAACTACGCGAGACCTCCCACGTCACGGGCGTCGAGCTCGACCCCGTGACCGCACGCATCGCCCGGCTGCTGCAGCCGCGGGCGCGGATCGTCGCAGGCGATTTCGCACGCACCGAGCTGCCGGCCAGCTTCGATCTCGCCGTCGGCAATCCGCCGTTCTCGGACCGAACCGTGCGCTCGGATCGCGCGTACGGGTCGATGGGCCTCCGGCTGCACGACTATTTCATCGCGCGAGCAATCGACCTCGTGAAGCCCGGCGCCCTCGCCGCCTTCGTCACGAGCTCCGGCACGATGGACAAGGCGGACGCCTCAGCGCGTGAGCACATCGCGAAGTCGGCCGATCTGGTCGCGGCCATTCGCCTGCCCGAGGGCAGCTTCCGCGCCAGCGCCGGCACCGACGTCGTCGTCGACATCCTGTTCTTCCGCAAGCGCAAGGTCGGCGACGCGGAAGGCGACCTGTCGTGGCTCGACCTCGACGAGATCCGGCCGGCGGCGGAAGACGAGAGCGCGATCCGCGTGAACCGATGGTTCGCGCAGCGGCCGGATTTCGTGCTCGGCGCGCACGCGCTCGCGTCTGGTCGCTTCGGCGAGGCCTACACCTGCCTGCCGCGCGAGGATGAGGATCTCGAAGCGGCGCTCAAAGCCGCGGTCGGCCTTCTTCCGGAAGGCGTCTACGACGGCGAGCCGGAGGTGATTGATCCCGTCTTGGAAGAAGCCGGCGATCCATCTGACGGCGATTGGCCTGCCGATCGCCGCGTGCGCGAGGGCAGCTACTTCTTCGACAAGGCCCACGGCTTGATGCAGGTCGTCGACGGTAAGCCCGTCGTGGTGAAATCGCGCAAGGGTCGCAGCGCCGAGGGCATCCCGGAAAAGCACGTGCGCATCATCAGGAAGCTGATTCCGGTCCGCGACGCCGTGCGCGAGGTGTTGAAGGCGCAGGAGCTCGACCGGCCCTGGAGGGACGCGCAGGTCAGGCTGCGTATCGCCTGGTCGAACTTCGTTCGGGACTTCGGCCCGATCAACTTCACGACGGTCTCGACCGCCGAGGACGAGGAGACCAGCGAGGTGCGCGAGACGCACCGCCGGCCGAACATGCAGCCCTTCCTCGACGATCCCGACTGCTGGCTCGTCGCCTCGATCGAGGACTACGACCTCGAGACCAACACCGCGAAGCCCGGGCCGCTCTTCACCGAGCGGGTGATCGCGCCGCCGGCTGCCCCGGAAATCGCCAGCGCGGCAGACGCGCTCGCCGTCGTCCTCAACGAGCGTGGCCACGTCGACATTGACCACATCGCCGAGCTGCTGCACCGGGACCGCGACGACGTCGTCGCCGAACTCGGCGGCGCCGTCTTCCGCGACCCAGCGGACGGCTCGTGGCAGACGGCGGACTCCTACCTGTCGGGACACGTCCGCGAGAAGCTGAAGGCTGCTGCCGCGGCGGCCGCGCTCGACCCCTCGTACGAGCGCAACGTCACGGCGTTGCAAGGCGTGCAGCCCGCAGACCTCAAGCCCTCTGACATCACCGCGCGTCTGGGCGCGCCATGGATTCCGGCAGTCGACGTGGTCGCCTTCGTCAAGGAGACGATGGACGCCGACATCAAGATCCATCACATGCCCGAGCTCGCCTCCTGGACCGTGGAGGCACGTCAGCTCGGCTGGATGGCGGCCGGCACGTCGGAGTGGGGCACCGACCGCCGGCACGCCGGCGAGCTTCTCGCCGACGCGCTGAACAGCCGCGTCCCACAGATCTTCGACACGGTCAAGGACGGCGACAGCGAGCGCCGCGTCCTCAATATCGTCGACACCGAAGCCGCCAAGACCAAGCTGCAAAAGATCAAGGACGCCTTCCAGCACTGGATCTGGTCCGATCCAGACCGCACCGACCGCCTTGCGCGCGTCTACAACGACCGCTTCAACAACATTGCGCCGAGAGCTTTCGACGGCTCGCACCTGAAGCTTCCGGGCGCCTCTGGCGCTTTCGTTCTTTATGGGCACCAGAAGCGCGGCATTTGGCGAATCGTCTCGGCCGGCTCGACCTACCTGGCGCACGCGGTGGGCGCCGGCAAGACCATGACGATGGCCGCCGCCGTCATGGAGCAGCGCCGGCTCGGCCTGATCGCCAAGGCGATGCTGGTCGTGCCCGGCCACTGCCTGGCGCAGGCCGCACGCGAATTTCTCGCGCTCTACCCGAACGCCCGCATCCTCGTCGCCGACGAGACCAATTTTACCAAAGACAAGCGGCACCGCTTCCTCGCGCGCGCTGCGACCGCGACCTGGGACGCGATCATCATCACGCACAGCGCGTTCCGCTTCATCGCGGTGGCCTCAGCCTTCGAGCAACAGCTGATCCAGGACGAGCTGGAACTTTACGAAACGCTGCTGACCAAGGTCGAGAGCGACGACCGGGTCTCGCGCAAGCGGCTCGAACGGCTGAAGGAAGGCCTGAAGGAGCGGCTGGAGTCGATTTCGACCCGCAAGGACGACCTGCTGACGATCTCCGAGATCGGCGTCGACCAGATCATCGTCGATGAGGCGCAGGAATTCAGGAAACTCTCCTTCGCGACCAACATGTCGACCTTGAAGGGCGTCGACCCGAACGGTTCGCAGCGCGCCTGGGACCTCTACGTCAAGTCGCGCTTCATCGAGACGAAAAACCCAGGCCGCGCGCTCGTGCTCGCCTCCGGCACGCCGATCACCAACACGATCGGCGAGATGTTCTCGGTGCAGCGCTATCTCGGCTACGCGGCGCTCCTCGAGCGCGGGCTGCACGAGTTCGACGCCTGGGCGAGTACATTCGGCGATGTCACGACCGAACTTGAGCTGCAGCCCTCCGGCAAATACAAGCCGGTGACGCGCTTCGCCACCTTCGTCAACGTGCCCGAGCTCATCGCCATGTTCCGCTCCTTCGCGGACGTGGTGATGCCGGAGGACCTGCGTCAGTACGTGAAGGTGCCGGCGGTGTCGACCGGCAAACGGCAGATCCTCACCGCAAAGCCGTCGCCGGCGTTCAAGCGCTACCAGACCCTGCTCGGCGAGCGCATCAAGGCGATCGAGGAGCGCGACCGCGCACCGGAGCCCGGCGACGACATCCTGCTGTCGGTCATCACCGACGGCCGCCACGCTGCAATCGACCTTCGTCTGGTTGTTCCGGATAGCGACAACGAGGCCGACAACAAGCTGAACCTGCTTGTCGGCAACGCCTTCCGCATCTGGAACGAGACGGCCGAGAGCAGCTACACGCGCACGGATGGCAAACCCTTCGAGTTGCCCGGTGCCGCGCAGATGATCTTCTCCGATCTCGGCACCATCAGCGTCGAGAAGAGCCGCGGCTTCGAGAACCCCTCCGACAAGGGACCACACTTCCGCATCTTCGCCGGTAATGTCGAGCTGGGAGCGGCTTGGCAGAAGACCGCCAGGGACACCGAGCGCGATTACCTCTCGGTCAAGCTGGACGACCCGAGCTTCCCGGCTCCAATCTATGCCACCCTGATTGAGGTGGAAGGCCAGGAAGGTCTTCAGCTCATCTGGTCCCGCCCCAGCCGGGACTGAGGGCCCGCGAGAGCGGCCTCGCCGAAAGGCGGGGCCGCGTCTGCATTGACACCAGCAGATGTGCGCACGCTCAGGGCCTCAGGCGCGGGTATGGAGCTGTTTAGCTTATTGCTACGAGGGTATGAACCGACCAGTTTGAAACTCGAGGCCAAAGTCGTAGTTGGAATACGATAACGAACATTAATCTAAGCGAGGAGAGTGAGCTTTATCGATCCCGCACCAGGAGCACGATTAGCCCTGCGAGGCCTAGCTCCGCGACGAGATCCTGCGTCGCGTCGGGGTGGCGAGTTGCTCCGCGACCATCCGCCGAGCCGCCCAAACCTCAGCGAACGCTCGGTTGCTGGCCGAGCGAGAGCTATGTCTTGGGAGCGGCGCGAGCCAGCCGTTGCTTCGCCGAATCTGCGCTCGCCGCCGCGAGCAGGTCCGGCCAGCTGTCGGGCGGATTGCCGCGATTGAGCATCCTGCGAAACGCCGCGTAGGCGTCGTCGGCGCTCTCATAAGCGCGCAACGTCGTGTCGTCATTGACCCAGGCCAACACTATCACCTTCGCGTCCGCGGACTGCTGGTAGCGAAAGAACAGCCGGAACTGCTGTAGGAATTTTGCCCGGAACCAATGCTTGTACGCGTCGCCGAGCGTGCCGCCCTGGCGGTAGGCGTCGCGCGTCGGGTCGCTCGGAATGTCTTCGAACGCGACCTTGAGAACGGCTGCGAGTAGTTTTGTAGCGCGCTTCTTCTTGTATCCTTGCGGGTCTTTCTTCCGCGCTTTTTCGACGGCGCCGATCATCGCCTCAAGCTGGTCGAGAAACAGCGGGTGCGCGTAGATCGTCCAGCCGTTGATTTCGAGCGTTTCGTCGCTCACGCCTCGTCATCCGCAAGCGGCGCGTCGAGATCGACTTTAACGCCCTTGACCAGGTCCTTGCCGCGGGACACGAGTGAGCGCGGCACCGGCCGAATCCGCGACGGCTCATTCGCCATGTCGCGCGCGAGAAGCGAGAGAAACTTGCCGATCACGGGATCGCCATCCTCGACCTGGGCCACTTTCTTCGCGATCACGACGGTGCCATCCGCAAGCGCGCGAAACACCACCTGATCGTGCTTGCCGAGCGCGAGCATCTTCCGGATTGCCGCGGGCACGGTCGTCTGGCCACGCTCAGTGATGGTGGCGGGGATTTCGAGAATTTCAGCCGTTTTCGCCATGGCCGGCTCCGGGGGTCGCACACTCTTCGATGTAATGCATTTGCATTGTATGTCAAGCCGCCACCGGCGCGATCGAGACACAGCAGCAGCCAGGGCGCCCGGGGATGCCGGTGATGCACCACGTGGTGCGCATTTGGGATCTATTCGCCGGTGCAGCATCTAGCCTACGCTCCGGTCGCCAGAATCTCGCCCGCGAAAGTCGCCCATGCAGAAGCCCCTGCTTGACCAGGATGTCGCCGACGAAGCACCGACCGCCTCCGTTCTGACCGGCTATGACGAAGAGCACCTGGTCACCTACCTGCGCCTGCTCCATGCCGAAGCCGACGGCGCCGATTGGAAAGAGGTTGCGCGGATCGTGCTGCACCTTAATCCGGCCCAAGAGCCTGAGCGTGCTCGGCGCGCCTGGCAGACACACCTAGCTCGCGCTCGCTGGATGACTGAGTACGGCTATCGGCATTTGCTTCGCGGCGGGGCGCCGCATTGATCGCGTCTGGGCCTGCCACCTGCTCGAGCAACGCGAAGTCAGCAAGGCCGCGGCCTCAATCAAGGGGATCAAGTCTGAGTTTGACGTTTCACGTTGGCAGCGGCTAATGCCGGTGCATCGTGTCGGCATGCTCTTGTCTCGCCGTTTCCTGCGGCAGGCTTGCGGCGATCACGCGTTCGAGGATTGCGCGTCGCTCGCTCGGCCCCTCGTGGCGTCTCGCTATCCTTGAATTCCACACCGAATTGTTTAAGCATTCCGCCGGTGCGTCACGCCTGAAGACGCAGCCGCTGCCGCACTCTTTCGTAGAGCTGCACTTCGGCCTTCTGCAAGAGTTCGATGACGACGGCGAATTGCTGCCGATCGACATGGGTGGCCCAGCCGCTTTCGCAGCGCACGACAAGATAGTAGCTATCCCCATAGTCCTCGATGCCACGTTTGAACGTGACGGTGGCGGATTGGACGGTCCCCTTCTCCCTCGCCTGGGGACCGGGAACGAGATTGCAATTGTATCTCCCGGCGAGCTCCGGAAATGGACCATCGTCCTGCTCGCGCTTTCGGTAGTGCTCGAAGATCAGATCAGGTTGGCAGCCCCGAATCAGCCGGAAGCTCATGCCGACACCTGCATAATCGGTTCGCGTGTGTCGCACCGGTGGATCAAACGCCAGCGTCACGCGAATGCAGCGTTCCCCATTTCCCGCTTGAAACGCTTCGGGAATTGGAATGCGATAGACGGCAAAATGGTCGAGGGCGAGCTCGTCTTCTGCGTAGAGCGTGACGCGCGCGTCGTCGGAGAAGGCCGCGCGTTCCAGATCGACGAGGCCGTGCCCGCAGATCGCGCGCGTCGCGTCCACACCAAGCAGCTGAAGCCGCTCCTGGGCTGGCTGCGGGATTTCCGCGGAACCCACGATGAGCGCGCGCACCAGATTGGCTGAGGCATGCGGGAAGCGCGTCAGGATCTGAGCGGCGCTGAACGCAACTCGTGGGGCGGCATAGGATGTGCCCGAACCCGCCGTGAACAGGCGATCAAGATAGCTGTGATACAGCGTCAGGACGCCAGCGCTGCCGACATCCTCCCCGCCCCGCAGACGCGCGACGATGGGGTCGAAGATCAGCGTGCCGCCAATCTCGACCACGTCAGGCTTCGTGGCCCCGCCAGGCCCCGGTCCGATCCGGGAAAACGGCGCCGGCTCGTGCAGGAGCGTGATCGGGCGCACGCCCACATCCTCGGCCCGATCCGGATCGAGGCCCTCGCCATGCGCGAGCGCGCCGACGGTGATCACATTCAATGCGCCCGCGGGCTCGAAGAATCGATTGGCGTCCTCCAGAAGATAGCGCGGATATTCGGTCACCGCCTGTTCCAGGCGATTGCCGCCTCGCGGGCTGCGGTTTCCGGAGGAGACGATGATGACGACATCGAGCTCACGCGCCAGTTCATCGAGCGTGGCCGCCCACGTCCCCACCTTGCCGCCGTCGAAAACGCGTCGGCGGTCGGCCAGGGCAACGACGAAGATCCGACAGCCGAAGCGCAGGTTCAGCGTCGTGATCGCCTCGCGCATCTGGGAGGGCACGAGGCGGCGATCGTCAAAGTCACCCCGGTCGTTCACGACCTTCGCCGCACAGATACGGGCGCCGCGTTGCAATGCGCCGACGGCAAGCTGTGCGCGCAGGTCACCAAACGCGGCGACGCCGGCGACCCGGGTGCCGTGACCCCAAACGTCCGCCGTGCCGAGATCGGCGGGAACGCCGATCGCGCCGGCGACAATATCCGCCAAGAACGGGTGATCGTTGACGCCGCTGTCGATGATGCCGATGAGCGGCGCGTCCTCGGCAAGCGCGTTCAGCGCGGGAGCATCGGCCAGCGTCAGGTCGAGCGCTTCCGCCGTCGTCACATCCGGCGCAGGTGGCAGATCGATCGTCGCCACCTCCTCGATTGTAAGTAGGGTGCGAATGAGTTCGCCCGTCAGGCGCGCGCGAAACATGCTGATCGAGGGACCGATGTAGCGATCCAAGACCTCACCGGCCCGGGCCTCGACGTAACGGATGACCTCCTCGATCTTGCGTTCCCGCAGACGGCGCTCGCCAAGGTCCCAAAGCTCGATATCGACCAGGTAGGATGTTTGGGGCACAAAGTCGTTGAGGTCCGCAAACCCTTCCTCCTGAAAGCGCGAACCAATCCGGTCCCGGGGTTCGACTGACCCAATGCTCTCGATTCCTGCCACGAAATTGTTGTACGGCGCATGCTTCTGGCCGGGCGGCGCGCCGCGCTGGTAGGCATCGAGGCGGGCGCGGAAGTCCTGCATGTCTTCGTTCGAAGCGAACAGCACGAGCGTGCGGTCTGCATCGCTCGACAAGACCGTAAGCCCCAAACGCTCCCAGTCCTCCTCAAGGAGGGCGCCCGTCATTTGCACGCGCAGGATCAGAGAGGGATCGACGAATTCAGGCTTGCGCCGGCCTCTCTGCGCCTGCGTCGCCGCATTAAGTTCATCGCGCAGTTTCGTGCTGTGCTGGTCGCGATCGCGTGCCGGCGGAGGCCCGCCGCCGCCGAGCTTGCGGCGCTCGAACTGTTCGGGCAGCCGGACAAGCTCAAGATGATCGTAGCGTGCCACGATGCGCCTAGCTCGTCGGCGCGAGGCGAGACTGTCCTGCTCGGCGCCGCGCCTCATCTTCCAAGGCGCGATTGAAATCGCGTTCCTGCACCTGCTTGCGGCGGTCGATGATCATCGACTTGACCGCCTGCGTGCAGACCCGCTCGATCTCGGCGTAGGAATAGCCTTCCAGCGCCGCGGCATGCTGCATCGGATCGAAGGCGAGGGCGACATTCTTGAACCTCAACCGCAAGAATCGCCCGATCATCGACCGGCCAGGTTTGTCGAACCAGACGACCTCGTCGAACCGCCGCCAGACTGCGGGATCGAGCGATCGGTCCAGGTTCGTCGCGGCGATCAAGAAGCCCTTCGGCTGGATATGGTCGATGAACAACAACAAGCTGTTGACGACGCGGCGTAGCTCATTGTGCTCGCTGCTGTCATCGCGCGAGCGCGCCAGCGCGTCGAATTCGTCAAAAAACAGAACGCAAGGTTGCTTGCGGGCGAACTCGAAGATCTTGCGGACATTGCCGGCCGTCTCGCCCAAGTAGGACGAGATCAGCCGGTCAAGCTTGACGAGGAAGAGCGGTAGTCCAAGCTCCGCGGCGAAAATCTCCGCGCACAGCGTCTTGCCGCAGCCCGGCGGCCCGCAGAACAGCAGTTTCGAGCGCACCTTGAGGCCGTGGCGCCGGATTTCATCGGCGCGGCGAAACTCTTTGACGAGGCCAAGCAGTACGCGCACGTTCGTCGCGCCCAGGACGATGTCGTTCCGGCTGTGGCGTGGCTCAACCCGCTCGATAAAATCCGCCGCCGCCTCGGGAAACGGAATGAGGGGCGCGAGCGCCTTGGGACCGCTCGGCCGGCTCGGGCCAGCCTCGAGCGTCTTGCGCAGGCTGCGCGCCAGAACGCGATTATTCTTCTTTTCCTCCTCGTCGATGATTTGCTCTGCCACGGCGCGGAACTCATCGTCCCGACCGTAGCTGGCCAGCAATTTCTTCATCAACTCCCCGCGGGCCATGGCTCTGCTTTACTTTCCCCTGTGGGACGAATCATAACCTCAATCGAACCGTTTCACGATGGGGTTACTGCCCGATTTAAACAACGCAAATGGCCGACGGGTGGCCACAGATGGCAAATTGGATGTCCGAAAGACATATACTGACTTCGGACAAACCCGATCCAACCAGCGCGCGCCTTTTCAGAGAATCCCCCACGCCCGGTAGCGTCCCCGGCCGGTCGCCTCGCGGAGGCCGAGCTCCGCGACGAGGTTTTGGGCCGCACGGGGCGTGATCCCGAGCTCTTCGGCGATCATGCCGGCCGAGACGATCGGCCGGGTCAGCACGTAATCGAGGAGCGCCGGCAGTTTTGAAGTGGTGCGACGGCCGGCGAGTTTGCGGGTGAGCAGGTTTCTGGTCATCAGCCAGCGGTCGTGGTCCTTGCGGCCGGCCTCGGCCGCGGCCGTCATCGCCTCGAGCTGCACCGCGAGCCGTGCTGCGGCGTCGCGCGGCCGCCGGCGCTCACGCGAGATGCTTTTCAGCCCGGCATGCAGGCACGGTAGATGCCAGCGTGTCTTGCCGCGCGCGCGCAACACGCCAGCTGCGAGCAGGCGGCCGAGCCAAGGCGTGTGCTCGAGCGGTTCGATCGCGTCCCAGGCATCCGCGGCGATCGCCGCCGCCAGGGTCGGCGGCAGGGTGCGGGTCTCGTCGACGACGGTGCGCCAGTCGTCGAGGCGGCCGTCTTCGTCCCAGTCGGGATCGTAGACGAGGGAATCCCGCTCCGGCCGCGACCAAGCCTCGTCGGCGAGCCTGCGCTCCGCCCTGGCGTTCGCGGCATCGACCGCGGCGAGGGCGGCGGCGAGATGGGGATCGGTGTTGATGGCATCAAGCGGCCCTTCGAAACCCATCTCCTCCCGCTCCGCGTCCTCGTCGACTCCAAGACTTCCCCCAACGTCCGTCCGGTTGCCCGTCCCCTCCTCTCGCTCGCTCCGGCCGCGGAGGCCAGCGAGCCCGGCAATGGACAGCGCCCAATCGGGCTTCGCCTCGGCGATGCGCCGACGGGCGCGCAGCACGGCATGAGCCCGGGTCAGCTCGTGAGTCGGGGCACGGACGTCCATGCCGGCATCGTGGAGGACGAGGTCGTCGAGGTGGACAAGTTCGCCGTCGAGCCACAGACTGGCGCATGCGTCGGCGAAGTGCGTCCGGCTGATCGCGCCGTCGCGGATTGGGCTTTTGGCCAGCCGCTCGTCGAGGCGGGCGAGCGCATCCTCGGCGGCGGCGAGCGGCCCGGCGAGCTGGACCCAGGGCAGCGGATCGGGGATTTGGTAGCTCGACAGCAAGGTCTTGATAACCTTAACAGGAAGCGGCGAAACGGAAGCTAACATAGCTTTGACTTCCGTCATAGCGGGGCCTGTTCCCGACCAGTCCTCACTATCGATAACCAGCCCTTATCGATAGTGTTGGACGGCATAGCGCAAATCAGTGATTCTGAGCTCTGGAAGCCCCGGACATCGCATCGTCTGGGCACCAGATCGGCCTGTGAGCCTGCCATGCTGAGGCGCTTTGCCCTTCCGGAAGACAAAGTCCCCTGCCCTTCCGGTTGCAGGGATGGCCTGGCGGCCGCCTCAGGCGGCCTCGATGTCGGTCTGCGGAAAGTCGCCGCCCTTGAACATCAGGGGCTGGCCCAGATGCCGGGCACAGGCATAGGCAAAGCAGTCCCCGAAATTGAGGCTCGCCGGATGCCGGCCCTTGCCGAACCGGTCGAAGGCGTCGAGCGCGATCCGTGCCGTCTCCGGCGGCACCGCGACCACGGCGATCTCCATCAGCGCGAGATAGTCTTCGACCGCCTCCGCGGCGGCGTTGACCGAAAGTTTCAACACGCGTGCCACCGCGACCGCCGCCTCCCACACCGCCAGCGGCGAGGTCAGACGCGTTCCGGTCTGCTGCAGGCGGGCCAAAAGCTCACGCGCCTCGTCCTCGTCGGTCAACAACGCAGTCAGCGCCGAGGCGTCGATGAACATCAGGTGTCCTCATACAGGCTGTCGCGGAACGCCTTGTCGGCGGGCTGGCCCTGCGCCGGATTGCCCTTGGCGCGCAGATCCCGGCAGAACTGGACGCCGAGGTCGACCAAAGACGGCTTGCCCTGCTCGCGCTCGAGCTCATGGGCGAGTGCGGCGTGCACGGCTTCGGTGAGGCCGATTTTTTTCAGCGCCGCCACCTTGCGGGCCAGTGCATCGGTCTCCGGGTTCTTGATGTGGAAAGCCATGCGCATTCCTCTAGATCGTACCGTGTATCCGTATATATCACCTCGGATACACAGAAGGAAGGGCCGGTTGCGCCATTGGCAGGGCCAGCAGGGCCAACAAGGTCCTGGGCCCCGCCGATTCGACCCCCGCTCAGGGCGACGGGGCGCAACCTACCGATCGCGCGACACGGAAATGCCGGCAATCCCGCCAAAGCGCGCGGCCGTCGCGGCGTGTGAGGTGGCTTTTATGGTTAATAGTCGATGAACGCCTCCCTCTCCGTCTCCCTGACGCTGGTTCCATCGAGGCCGTCCTCGCAGACCTCGGCCCGACCTCGGCTGACGACGACCTCGTCCCAGCCCTCGCCCACGCGTTCCCAGGCTTTCAGTTCAGCGTCGCGCGGATCGACGATGACTACTGGCGCGACACCCGTTCGGTAATTCGACCGGATGGCACGCGGATTGGCGAACTGCGGCCTTGGATGGCGGCGGAGCTCGCCAAGGACGGCGGCGCCATCGATGCGCTTTGGTGCCTCCTGGAAAGAGACGGACCTGCAGATCACCGAGTGGCGCGGCACCAGCGCGTTTGTCTTCGCGCCGACCGGGCCAGGTGCAGCCGACTATGTTCAGGTCGCGCTCGGGCGAGAAATCGAATGGCGAGCCGGCCCGATCGTCAATCCGAACTACCGCCCGTTTGGCCAAGAGGAACTGCTCGATCCGAGCTGGCCCCGCACCGATCAGCCGCCTCAGTCGGATCGCCTGGCCGGTCCGGTCTATCGCCTCCTCGGCCGAGCCGGCGGCGCGGTGATCCACGTTCGCAGTTTTCTCGATCGTTGCGGCCGCATCGAACGCGAGAAACGCGAAGCCAAGCGGCCCGAGATGGAGGGGCGTGTCATTCGCGAAGTCGGACCTTGGGGGACGCGCGAAACCCCGTTTCTCGAGGCGGTCCCGGATTGGTTCGACTACGTGCCGCGGGAGTTACGGTTCTTTCGGGACTGGGAGGACTCGAGCGCCAGGCCGCATCGCGTCTTCGAACATTGGGCGCTCGATGTCCGCGATTATACGCACAAGGGAGAGCGCGAAGTCGGCTTTGTCCCCCGGCCGCTGCAGCCGCTGGCCGAGCGCCTCGCGCCGCCAAAGGATGCGTCCATTCATATTCTGATGGACCGGATCGAGGCCGTGGACCGCGAGATCGGCCTGCCCTTCGGCTGGTTCTTCCTGATGACCCACGGCCACTGGGTTGATCCCGACGTCGGCCTGGCGATTGCGCAAGGCCTGAAGGCGCAGCGCGTGCGCCTGCCCGACCCCGACGCCCGCGTGCTGCTGCGCTGGGCGGATCGAACTTACGGCTTCTGACCGAGCAACGCCGATGGGACGACATCACCTCCCGCCCACTGATCTCCGACCCCGAAACCCGGCGGGCGCTGCAGCTCGATACGCTCTCGGCGATCCTGCCGATGGAACGGCGCGACCGGCTCGCCGAGCTCCTGACCGACGACGACGTCGAAACGCTGAAGCACCTCGCGCGCGAGGGCATGGGCGAGAATAGTCTGCGGGCGCTGGCCTCGGACCTCGCCTATCTCGAAGCTTGGCGCGAAACTCGTCCGAGGCCGAATTTTTGAGGTTAGCATTTTATGAATGCCACCCCTCCTCTTTGGTGCTTCCCGCGAGCCTGTGCTGAATGGCATTGGGAGCCAGCGCAACAGGGAGAATGTTGTCAGCTGACAACATCCATCCCAGGCAAGCCCCCTGTTGTCAGCTGACAACAACCTCTTCCCGGGGCGCTGTTATCTGGCAAGAGTTCCGCCCGTCCGATGTCGCTATGTTGGAGTGGCTCGCAGCTCGGATCTCGGCGGATTTCCCGTCGGGCCGAGGCTCGGTGCGGCTGCTTTGCTGCTTGCTATCCAAAGGAGCGGCTGGCCTTCGGCACTGGGCGCCTCGTCCTGTTGAACTCGATTAGGACAGTCCGCCGCGAGGTCGATTCAACCCTCGACCGGGTCTTCCCAATGTCGCATGTGATGGCCCCATCCCTAACTCCAGCGATGCCGCGCCCCTGCGTGCGAATGCGCCGAACCAAGCGCATCTCAAGCTTGGCGATGGACGTCGCCTCGGCCGACTGTCCGAAGCCGGGCCAAGTCACTGCCATTACAATTGAGCCGGGCGAGGCCAGTTCTCTGCTGCTTGGTCGTGCCCGGCCGAGGTGGCGAACCGAGTCCAGGTCGCCTATCCGGTCGCGGTCGCGAACGGGATTGCACCCCAGGACCCGCCGTTGGCGGCACACGGGAACGCGGCGCCGCCGCATAAAGTCCCCGTTGCAAGAGGCGTTTAGTCAGCGTCGTGAATTTGGGAGACTTCGGCGATGATGGTATTTTAATACCAAGGAAGACTGCCTCGAATAACCGCTCGCCGCGCGCCGGGCGGGGCATGTCCAGCAGATCCGGACCGAAGCGTCGACAGCGTGTTTGCCCGGCGACGGTACAGCGTAGGCGGGGACGCCCTCGATTCATCTGCGACGGCTCGGGAATAGTCAGCCGACGTTGCCGACTCTTCGCCCGTCCAACGTGGGCGCTAAAGGCCCGTGTCGCTGACGAGGGGCTGAAGCGGGCTGACGGGGGCTGGATGCAGCGTGCCATCACATCATCCGCGGTGAATAATGTCGCGGCGGCCCGCGCTGGCAAGAGTGGGGGAGGGGGACGGTTCGGAGCACTTTGCGGAGCTGCGCGGGAGGGTCTCTTTGATTGAGACGATGCACCATGGCTGCACTTTTCGATGCAGCGGCGGGAGCGGGGGGCGCCGACTCATGCTAAAGTAGAGTTCCGCCCGGTCGCTGGAGGCTTTGTTGTCAGCTGACAACAGCCGCACGATGCACCGAAAAGCGCCGTTGCTTGTCGTCAGCGCGCCTTTAGGCGTTAACAACTCGTTAACCCTTTAATTCTTGCTCAAATCACAGAATCGTGGCCATCTCTCAAGACGGCAATCAGGCGTCTGACGCGCAGAAACCGTTTTGAGAAAGCAAATGCCGAGCCTAGCGGAACAATCGGTTACCATGAGCGAGACTGCGTCGGCGCGGATCACCCGCCATGCCGGCATTCTTTCCGGCCAGCTTCGCTCGCTCGCTACAACGCTTTTCCCGCCTTCAGCCAGCAAGTCTCTCCGCTCGTTCACCTCAGGGGAGGTTGCGCGAATTGCCCGCGTCTCCGACGGCTACCTTCGACAGCTCTCGCTCGACGGACTCGGACCGACCCCAGCGACCGGACTTGCGGGACGCCGATCGTATACCCTGGCTCAGATTCATGAGTTGCGCGCGTATCTAGCCACGGCGCGGCCCCGAGAAGCGTTGGAATTTCTCCCGCGCCGCCAGCCGGGCGACAAGCTCCAAATTATCACCGTCGCAAACTTCAAGGGCGGGTCCGCCAAGACGACGACGGCATTGTATCTTTCCCAGTACCTTGCCCTTGCCGGCTTCCGGGTCCTTGCGATTGACCTCGATCCGCAAGCGTCGCTCTCCGCGATGTTCGGGTACCAGCCCGAGTTTGATATTGGGGCGAATGAAACTCTCTACGGTGCCATCCGGTATGACGAGCACCGCCGGCCGATGCGCGACATCGTCAGGCCGACCTACTTTGACGGGATAGGTCTTGTTCCGGGCAATCTCGAGCTGATGGAGTTCGAGCACCACACCCCTCGCGCAATGATCGAGCGGCGTGAACGCGGACACGACCTGTTCTTTCGCCGCGTCGCCAGCGCCATCGACCAGGTTGCCGACGACTACGACGTTGTCGTTATCGACTGCCCACCCCAACTTGGTTACCTGACCATGGGCGCGCTAAACGCGGCCACCGCGATGCTCGTGACCATCCATCCGCAGATGGTCGATGTCGCATCCATGAGCCAATTTCTCCTCATGACGTCGGATCTCATGTCCGTCATCGAGGAAGCCGGCGGGCGACTCGACCACGATTTCATCCGGTACGTCATCACGCGTCACGATCCCAACGACGTGCCCGAAGCTCAAATCGTGGCCCTCCTTCGTAATCTCTTTGGATCGGATGTGCTCCAGGCCACTGTTTGGAAATCGACTGCAATCGCCAATGCTGGCCTCACCAAGCAATCACTTTATGAGCTGGAGCGCGGCGCGGTAGGGCGGGGTGCCTACGACCGCGCGTTGGAATCAGTCGACGCGGTCAATGCCGAAATCGCGCAACTTCTTAAGAAGGTGTGGGATCGATGAGCAAACGTACTGACACTATCAAGAGCCTTTTCACGGCCCCGCAATCAAGCACGTTGTCAGCTGACAACGTGCCCACTGCCTTGCCGCGGGTCTCGTCGGGCTCGGTCCGCTCGTTGAAGGATTCTTTTTCCGAAGTCGAGAAGGAGAACGAGGAGCTTCGCGAAAGAATCGCATCTGGGGCTGTGATCCTTGAAATCGACCCTTCGCTTATTGATCCGTCACCCCTGTCCGACCGGTTTCGCGACAACGATGATAGCTCGTTCGAAGCACTCAAACAGTCGATCGCACAGCGTGGCCAAGAGGTGCCCATTCTCGTTCGGGAACATCCTGAAGCAAAAGGGCGCTATCAAAGCGCGTATGGCCATCGCCGAGTCCGCGCCACGCGCGAATTGGGTATTCCCGTCAAAGCGATCCTGCGATCGCTGTCAGATGAAGCCCTTGTCGTGGCGCAAGGACTCGAGAACGCACCGCGCGAGGATTTGAGTTTCATTGAGCGCGCCAGCTTCGCGATGCATATCGAAGATGCCGGGCATAGCCGGTCAATCGTGCAGGATGCGTTGTCAATCGATCGGGCTGAGGCTTCGAAACTCCTTGCCGTCGCTCGATCGGTTCCACCCGAAGTCGTTCAAGCAATCGGGAAGGCTCCGAAAGTTGGTCGCGGCCGCTGGCAGTCATTCGCTGAATTACTCAAGGATGCCGCGGCGCTCAAACGTGTCAGAGCGGCGATCGCTGAACCGAAATTTGCAGAGCGAGAAACCGACGCTCGATTTCTCGCAGCATTCTCAGCAGCAAGCCGTCCATCTCCCACGGGGACATCGAAGGCAGCGGAAGAGAAGCCAGTCTTTTCCGCATCCGGGGACAAGATTGCGCACGTGCGTCAGGTCGAGCGCGAATTGAAGCTTACCATCGACAAGAATGTCTCGGCGACATTCGCGGCATTTCTTGTGGAGCAACTCCCGGCCATCTTCGACGCCTTTTCCAAGACGAGCGGCGGCCAGGAAACTACCGAGGCCTGACGGCCTCGTCCCGAAAACACGAACCAGGAGCAGACAAGGGAAAAGAAAAAAGGCCCCCGAAACGGAGTTCCGGAAGCCTTCTCTTCAAGTTTGGCGACTGACAGAGAATCACTTTCGCGAATCGCAGTCAAGAGTTTCTACGCGATTTTATCGTCGTTTCGGCGAGCAGGTTTTCTTTGCCCAGCTGAGGCAAAGACATGCAGTCACACTCCCCAACGACGCCCTTTGGGCGGCGATCGTTGACGCTTGCCCATGTCGCAAGCCAGATGGTCGCAACGGAACGTCCTCCCGAAAAGATCGTGCACAAGTGGAAGATCTTCCACGCCATCTGCACGGCACGGCCGCGCCTTGGCGTGTCGGAGCGCTCGCTCTCGGTATTGAACGCGCTGCTGACCTTCCATCCCGAGACCGCGCTCACCGGGGAGGATGATCTGATTGTTTTTCCGTCAAACCATCAACTCACCCGGCGGGCGCACGGCATGCCGGCATCGACGCTTCGCCGTCATCTTGCTGTGCTGGTCGACGCGGGGCTGATCGTTCGGCGCGACAGTCCGAATGGCAAGCGGTATGCGCGAAAGGACAACGCCGGCGAAATCGAGCTCGCCTTCGGTTTCGATCTGTCGCCGCTCGTCGTGCGATCGGAGGAGTTTGAGCGCCTGGCGGCCGATATCGAAGCCGAGGCCCGCGCCCTCAAGTTCGTGCGCGAGCGGATCACGCTGTGCCGGCGCGACATCGCGAAGATGATTGCAACGGGCATCGAGGAAGCCGTCCCGACGCGAAGGGGAGGGCAGGGGCCTGCCGATTGGCAGGTCGTGCACGCCGCCTTCCGTGCGATCGTCGATCAGATTCCGCGCACTGCCACGCGCCAGCAGCTCGAGCCGATCGCCGATGAGCTGTCTCAACTCGCAGACGACGTGCTCAATCTTTTGGAAGCGCACATCAAATCCAAGAATCCGAGCGCCAATGAGTCCCATTCTGAGCGCCACATACAGAATTCAAAACCAGAGGCCCCTATTGATCTTGAACCTGTCCTTCGAGAAGGAAGGGCGGCGGGAGCTGAGCCCAAACCTCAACCGTCGCGAGTCGGGGAGGGGGCGTATCCGTTAGGAATGGTCCTGAGTGCGTGCCCCGACATCGTCGATTATGCGAAGGGCGGGGTCTCGAACTGGCGCGATTTCCTCGCCACAGCGGCCGTTGTGCGATCGATGCTGGGCATCAGCCCGAGCGCCTGGGAAGAGGCACAAAGGGTTATGGGCGAGGTGCCCGCAGCCATCGTCGTCGCGTGTATCCTGCAGCGCGGGACGGCGATCAATTCTGCCGGCGGTTATCTGCGCGGTCTGACGCGAAAAGCCGAGGTCGGCGAATTTTCGCTTGGCCCGATCCTGATGGCGCAGATCAATTCTCGTCGGCGAGACAAGCAGCGGGCGTGAGGCGATGAGGCGCCTTCCCAGACCTTGCCTTTTTCGTGTGATCGAACTACCCGCACTGCCCGGCTGCTGCGCTGTGTCGACGCAAAGCCGTTCGGAGAGATCGTCATGGCAAAACACCCTCCAATTATCCTCACGCCGTTCTTCCAGCCTCGTGATGAAGGCGCCGCGGAGCAAGGGATGTACGTGGCGGGGTTCGCGGACGAGGCGGGCGAGGCCTGGGGGACGCTGATTCCGTTGAATGCGGAGGCGGTCGAGCGCGCCGTTCTGGGACATCAGTCGTTCACGGTCTGGTGTGCGCGGCGGCGATCAGGGTGAGACTCCAGCGACAATCAAGGTGAGACTGCGCCGATGGGGACGGACCGAAGGGAGGGCGCAGCCCGACCGGAGGACCGTCCCCATCGGCGTCGCGCGTTTTTGGACCCGTCTGGCGGCCGGGTGCGGCTGGTGCAAGCTGTTGGTTCGTCTCGACAAGAGGGAATCGATGCCTTGCCTGGCCTCCACATCACCGACCACCAGATGAGGCTGTACATGACGTACCGACTGACACTGTCCCCCGAGGCCGCCGCGGCCAAGGCGGGGTTCTCGAAGGCAAGCGCGGATCGAATCGAGGGCGATTGTCGCCCGCCATCGCAGAAGAAGACGCCGAGGGGCCGGCGCCGGTCCGATCCGCTCGGGCAGTATTGGGACGCCGAGATCGTTCCGATCCTGAAGGCTGCGCCCGGCATCCGCGTGATCGGCGTGCTGGACGAGCTGCGCCGACGGCATCATGACTTGAACCCGAACATCCGCCGCACGCTGGAGCGGCGCATCAACGCCTGGCGGGCGCTCAACGGCCCCGAACAGGACGTGATCTTCCGCCAGCAGCACGAGCCCGGCCGCCTGGGTCTGTCCGACTTCACCGACGTGAGCGCGCTCGGTATTACCATCGCGGGTGAGCCGCTCGATCACCGGCTCTATCACTTCCGGTTGGCGTTCTCCGGCTTCGAGCATGTCCATGTCGTGCTCGGCGGCGAAAGCTTCGTCGCCCTGGCGGAGGGCTTGCAGAACGCGCTGTGGGCGCTTGGCGGCGTGCCGCGGGAGCATCGCAGCGACAGCCTGTCGGCAGCATTCCGCAATCTGGCCGCCGACGCACGGGGGGATCTGACGCAGCGCTACGCCGGGCTGATGGGCCACTATGGCATGGCGCCAACGCGCAACAATGCGGGCATCGCACATGAGAACGGCTCGATCGAGAGCG
Source organism: Bradyrhizobium sp. USDA 3240 (assembly GCF_054063295.1). NCBI lineage: Bacteria > Pseudomonadati > Pseudomonadota > Alphaproteobacteria > Hyphomicrobiales > Nitrobacteraceae > Bradyrhizobium > Bradyrhizobium sp. USDA 3240. The sequence continues at coordinate 39,377 of NZ_JBSSGD010000003.1, read as the reverse complement.
CGCACGGCCATCTCAAGCGGGCACTGGAAGATGCGCTGTTGCTGCGGGGGACGCGCGAGTTCGCCAGTCTCGATGCGTACCGGGCTTTTGTCGACGAGATTGTCGGCCGGCGCAACGCCAACCTCGCCAAGCCGATCGCGCTCGAGAAGGAGGCCTTGGCGCCGCTGCCAAAAGGCCGCACGACCGACTTCGAGGAGAAAGTGATCCCGGTGACGTCGTCAGGCGGCTTCATCCTGCGGCGCGTATTCTACACCGTGCCTTCAAGATTGATCGGCCATCGCCTGCGTGTGCGCATCTTCGACGACCGGCTCGAATGCTTCCTTGGCGTCACGCCGGTCGTGACGCTGCGGCGCGGTCGGCCTGTGTCCGAGAGCCAGGGCGGTCATGTTGTGGATTACCGGCACGTCATCCATGCCCTGCGGCGCAAGCCGATGGCGCTCCTCAATCTCGTTTATCGCGACCAACTCTTCCCGCGTGCAGCTTACAAACGTCTGTTCGAGACCTTGCGGGAGCATGGTGATGACCGGCGCGCCTGCAAGGTGACGGTCGAGCTTCTGGCGCTGGCTCACGAGCGCGCCTGCGAAGCAGAACTCGCCGAGGTGATCGCGATGGATCTGGACGCCGGACAGTTACCCGATCTTGCCGCGCTGCGCGACCGCTTCCGACCCGAGGCGGCCTCGATCCCGCGTGTCGCCGTCAAGCTGGCGCCGCTCGACGTCTACGATGAACTCGCCTCCGTCAGCGTCATGTCGGGCCGCTCGAACCTGGGAGAGGCAGCATGACCGGTATCGCTACCTCCGTCGATGCTGCCCGTGTCGAGCTGCTTCTCAATGAGCTCCGCCTGCCGGGCGTCAAGGCGATCTGGCCGAAGCTCGCCGCACAGTCGGACAAGGAAGGGTGGCCTGCCGCCCGCTTCCTCGCCGCCCTTGCCGAGCACGAGGCGGCCGATCGCACCCGCCGTCGGATCGAGCGACACATGGTGGAAGCGCGTTTGCCCGCCGGCAAGACGCTCGCCACCTTCGACTTCGAAAGCGTGCCGATGCTATCAAAGGCACAGGCGATGGCGCTCGCCGCTGGCGACGCCTGGTTGAAGGCCGGCGCCAATTTGCTCTTGTTCGGTCCACCGGGCGGCGGCAAGACCCATCTCGGCACGGCGATCGGCCTGGCTCTCGTCGAGAACGGTTGGCGCGTTCTCTTCGCGCGCACCACTGATCTGGTGCAACGGCTGCAGGTCGCGCGGCGCGAGCTGGCGCTGGAGTCCGCGATCGCCAAACTCGATCGCTATGACCTCCTGATCCTCGACGACATCACATATGTGAGCAAGGATCAGGCGGAAACCAGTGTGCTGTTCGAGTTGATCGCCGCCCGCTACGAACGACGCTCGCTGCTGATCACGGCCAATCAGCCATTTGGCGAATGGGGGCGTATCTTCCCGGACCAGGCAATGACGTTGGCTGCCATCGATCGTTTGGTCCACCACGCCACGATCCTCGAGATGAACGTCGAAAGTTACCGTCGAAAAGTTGCCCTCGATCGCAAGCGCGGTCCAGGCCGGCCGCCCGTTCATACGACCCCCAACGAACTCGACAAGGCAACGATTGACGCTGGCAATCCTGCGTGATTGTCGCGCAGCGTCAATCAAGGCTTGCCAAACCCGCGGCCAGCGTCAATGATCCGCCCACTCGGCTGCCTTGTCTCATCTTGATTGACGCGCCACTCTCATCCTGATTGTCGCGCTATACTGGTGTAACTCCGACGGTCGCATTCAACCGCAGCCGAGCAGCGATAGTCTGTTTGAAGAGCTTCTGGAGAAAGGCCAATTGAAGGAGACGCCCCTCGATGAGCTCGTCGCCAAAGCGATCGAGCAGGGCAAGAATGAACCCAACGATGACATCCTCGATATGTTCGAGACCCTGCATGAGCGGCTAGTGCGGGCGGAGGGCCTGGTCGCTGACGAGATCGCGCGGCGCAGGCGATGACTCCTCGCGCCGCGAGTCAGCGCGGTTCAGTGCTGTAGGGCTAGTTTGTATTAACGCGAGCACCGCGACCGCGGGCAGCCGACACCCGGACCGGTGAGGACGGTCCGGCGAACACTCGTCGTGGTCAATGAAAATATTGAAAACCGATGACCGAGCCGCGCTCCGATTAGTCTTAAGCTTCGCCGGAGCCGGAAAATAGCGCCGTCGTCGGCGTCGCGCGCGGCGGCGGGGAAGTCCGACCGCCCGGGGCTCCCGGTCTGCTCTTGAGATCGTATCGCTGGGCTAGGTCGAGTAGCCGCCGCTTGGTGAACGGGTCCGCGTTCTCCGCCAGATCGCGCGCCCGCTGTGCGAAGCCCCTGTAAAATTCTTCCAATACGCCACCCCGCAACATCACTGAAAATCGGATTTCAGTGTGAGACGCGCTCCACGTCAAGCGGTCTGGTGCATGCGGACAATTTTCGTCGATCTACTTGTGCTCGCGGCGCACGCGGAACTAGGCTGGTCCCGGCAGGCAAAACCATGACTCCGCTCTACCTCAGCCGGAAGCTGTGCCCGAAGTGCGGTAAGCCGATGACGGCCGTGCCCGACGACGTCGCGCCCGGCCGGCCGCGCTACGTCTGCCTGGTCTGCGAGGACGATCCGCTGCGCGATCCCGCCGCCCGGAAGTGGGCGGAAAGCCCGCTGCGACCGCCGGCCAAATAAATAACATTCGAGTTGAAATCGCGCCCGGGCAGCCGGATTGCTGCAGAGGCCGATTGTGCTCACAACCCTCGCCAACGCTGTGGCGTTGCAACCCGAACGCCAGCTTCGTTCCATCGCGCGTGCCGGCGGAATCGTCCCGGACTCGGAGGCCGACATGTCCAGCGGCGCTAGCATCTGTTTCACGCCTCGCAGGGCGGTCGGTCGCATCGATGCGGAGGGCGGGTTTGCATCCGGATGGTGAGTACGTCGACAGCCTCGTTATCGATCTTGCGATGGCGAAGTTCGACAGGTGCGTCGACGTTGCTGACAGCGACGGTTTCCATTGCGGCTGATGACGCTGCGCTTAGGTGGCCTGCTTAAGGTGAACTACGTTTCGCTGCGACGCCCGTTGCCTTGAGATGCGAATGGCCAAACCGACCAGGGCCGCCTGTCTACATTCCATGTGTTTTCGCGATGGGCGCACCCATCTGCGTCCTCGATAGAGGCTGGTCTGACCGAAGGCCGATCCCGCTTCGCGGGCTCTCGATCTTGTCCCTGCAACGCCCGTCCTCGACTTTCTTCCCCTGGCGCTGCGCACCATTCCTCGCGGTCCAAGAAAGTCGCTGCCGGCCGCCCTCCATTTCATTTCGGCCCTTTGGGTGCAGGTCGATCGCCTCCGGTCTCACGACCGCCATCGAGGTCGCGATAGGCGCGGCCCGAGAAAACCAAGGGAATGAGACAATGGCTACCATCGGCACCTTCACCTCCACGGACAATGGCTTCTCCGGCGCGATCAAGACGCTCAATCTCAACGTCAAGGCCAAGCTGATCCGCGTCGACAACCCTTCCGAGAAGGGCCCGCACTTCCGCATCTACTCTGGCAACGTCGAGTTGGGCGCCGCCTGGCAGAAGACTGCAAAGGACACCGAGCGCGACTACCTCTCCGTCAAGCTGGACGATCCGAGCTTTCCCGCTCCGATCTACGCCACCCTGACCGAGGTCGAAGGTGCGGAAGGCCTCCAACTGATCTGGTCCCGGCCAAACCGGGACTGAAGCTCCAGAAAGTGGGCTCCGCGCAAGGCGGGGCCCGCTTCCCTTCTACCGGAGATGCGATCATGACCGTCGACACCATTGAAGAATTGCGCGCCGAACTGCGCGAATGCCTGTTCACGCCGGCGGAGCGCAAGGCGCTCGAAATTGAACTGGCCGAACTCATTCGCCAACGCAACGAAGCGTTCGCAGCCGAGGAGGGGGCATGAGCCCCCTCGTCTTGCATCTTACGATCCACCGCCGTTATGGTCGGCTCCTCTGTTGAGACAGTCCCTGATCGCTTTGGTAGGCGTAAAAGTCAGCTTCCTGGAAGCTGCGATCGCAATCGTTGCGCCGGTCGCCGGATTGCGGCCTTCACGGGCGGGGCTATCCTTGACCTTGAACTTGCCGAACCCGGGAAGGCTGGTCTCGGCTCCGCTTACGGCCGCATCAGCGATCGCCTTGAAGACGCTATCGACGATAGTTTTAGCCTGAGCCTTTGTCAGGTCGTTCTCGGCGGCGATCTTTTCGGCGATCTGATTGGCAGTCGTCATGGACAAGCTCCGTCTTGCCTGGATTTTGCTCGTCTGACATCAAAGCCGTGGAACAGATAGAGCCGGCATCACAGGCAGAGCCGTAGTCCCCGAAAAATCGCCAGACTATGACAGTTTTTCGTCCGCGACAGCGTAACCGCGCCGCCGCTTGGCGCGCTCCAGGCGTACGAAGGCTTTGATCGCCTCCGCACTACCACCGAAGGTCTGCACCATGGTCTTGCCACTCGTGCCGATCCGGCCCCAATTGCGGATCAGCGACATTTCTCCGAACAAGGTGGGCTGCGTGGACAGCGCATAAAACCGACGCATATTGCGCGCGGCATCGATGCGGCGCAGATGAAGCGGTTCTGGTTCGGGTTTCGGCACGGACAGATTCTCGCTTCCGAGGGAAGCGGCGTCCAATGAGTTTTATGAATCGACCGGGCAGATCGATTCATTTTATCGATAAGTCTGCGCCGGACACTCCGACCCGTCCTATTGCAGGGTTGAATCTCTACTCGATGGAGACGTCGCCATCGGGACGCGCGCGTCGCAATGCCTAGCTTGCAATTGCGCCAGTCCTGATCACACGGCCGCCCGCAAGAGATCGGCTCCTAATTCAAAGGTTCCTACGGTTCTCATAGCCTTGCCTGCTTGTCAATCGGCGTTCGACTGGGACCCCCTATCGGCATCCAAAAGGGACCCCTTTGATCGGCGTGCTCTGCTGGTAGCGCTCGGGTCGTCGGAGCTGGTCGGGGTTGCGGAGACGGCGCGAGCGCGGGTTGTTTGAACATCGTCGCGGCTTTTGAATCGCCAGCTGTCGTTGCCGGTCTCGACGATGTCGCAGTGATGGGTCAATCGGTCGAGTAGCGCGGTGGTCATTTTGGCATCACCGAACACACTGGGCCATTCGCCGAACGCAAGATTGGTGGTGACAATGATGGAGGTGCGCTCGTAGAGCCGGCTGATGAGATGGAACAGGAGCTGACCGCCGGATTGCGCGAACGGCAGATAGCCCAGCTCGTCGAGAACGATGAAGTCCATGCGGGTCAGATGCTCGGCGAGCCGTCCCTGCCGACCGTTGCGGGTCTCGGTCTCGAGCCGGTTGACGAGGTCGACGACGTTGTAGAAGCGTCCTCTGGCGCCATCGCGGATGCAACTTCTGGCGATGGCAATCGCCAGGTGGGTTTTGCCTGTACCGGTGCCGCCAACCAGCACGACGTTGCGTTGTTGGGCGATGAAGCCGCCGCCAGCGAGATCATTGACGAGAGTCTGATTGATCGGCGTGCCGTCGAACTGGAAGTCGGCGATGTCCTTGGCGAGCGGCAGCTTTGCAATGGTGAGCTGGTATTTGATCGACCTGGCTTGCTTCTCGTTGATCTCGGCGTTGAGCAGGTCGCCGACAATGCGTTGAGGCTCGTGCTGGCGCTTGACGGCAGTTGCCATGATCTCGTCGAAGGCAGCCTTCATGCCGTAGAGCTTAAGTTCGCCCATGAGGTCGAAGATTTGGGTTCGTTCCATCAGATGGTCCTCCGGAGGTTGTCGTAGCGGGCACAATCGGCGATCGGTGCATGACGGAGCGTCAGTGCGGCCGGCGTCATGATGTTGGCCGGTGGGGCGGGTTCACGTTGACGGGCCAGGATATTGAGAACGACATCGGCGGAATGGACGCTGTGACTGAGCGCTTCGGCACAAGCCGCTTCCACCGCGGACAGACCGTCAGTCAGCACCGCGGTGAGGATGTCGACCATCTGCCGATTGCCATCGTCGGTGCTGGCCAGCTTGCGCCGGATCCGCTCGATCGCGGCCGGCAGCACCCAGTCTTTGAAGGGAGCACCGTTGCGCAAGGCGCCGGGTTTGCGGGCGAGCACCGGCACATAATGCCAGGGGTCGTAGACGGTATCGCCGCGGCCAAAGGATCGCGGGTGCTCGGCAACGATACGTCCATCCTGACGGATCACGATGCGATCGGCATAGGCTTGAACCTCGACCGGTCGTCCGACTGCACTGGCTGCGACCGAGTACTTGTTGTTGTCGAAGCGCACCAGGCAGGTCTTCGAGACCGATGCTGTCACCGCATGGAAGCCGTCGAAGCGGCCGGCATAGGGAACGAGTTTGGGGCGTTCGGCTTCGAACACGTCCCAGATCGTCTGATCGACCAGCTCCGGATGGCGATGAGCCTTGGCGTAGGCGATGCACTTGTCGAGCAGCCAGGCGTTTAACTCGTCGAGGTTTTTGAACCGCAGCCGCGGCGTGAAGAAGCGCTCCCGGACCAGCCCGACCTGGTTCTCGACCTGCCCCTTCTCCCAGCCCGACGCTGGCGTACAGGCGACCGGATCGACCAGATAGTGGCTGCACATCTGCAGGAAGCGGCGATTGTAGAGACGGCCTTTACCGACAAAGATCGTCTCCACCGCGGTCTTCATGTTGTCGTAGATGCCGCGGGTGCAGGTGCCTTTGAACAGGGCGAATGCCCGGTCGTGGGCGTCGAACACCATCTCCTGCGTCTCCCGCGGATAGGCCCGCACGAACAGCATGCGACTGTGACAGAGCCGAACATGAGCAGCCTTCACCATCACCGTGGTGCCGCTCAGCAGGACCACCTCGTGGCTCCAGTCGAACTGGTAGGCTTCGCCTGGTGCAAAGCTCAGCGGCACATAAGCCGACGCTGTCGAGGTGCCGCGTTCCTTGGTCCACCGTCGGGCGTATCGACGAACCGCATCATAGCCGCCGGCATAACCCAGGCCGCGGAGTTCCTCGAATAGCCGGATCAGCGTCAGCCGTTCCCGCGCCGCCTTGCTCTCATTCCCTGCCAGCAACCGATCAAGCTCGGCACTCCAGGCACCCATCTTCGGGAGCGGCTGCGTCTCGCGCTCGTACCGGAACTCCGTCGCTTGAGAACGAATGACCTTGCGAACCACCTTCCGCGATACGCCAAGTTCTCGGCAGATCGCCTTGATCGGACGACCATCAACAAAGTAGGCGCGACGGATCTTACCAATCGTCTCCACCACCAGCATCCCAACCTCGGCTTCCATGACTCGATGGAAGCCACTGTGGACCCTTATCCCGGGGTCCCGATTGGATGCCGATCACCCCGAAACGGGGTCCTTATTCCATGCCGAAACACACGTGTGTTGGATCTGGGCCGAAAGCCTCTTGCTGATGTTCATTTTTACTACGGATCGGGAGACAACGAGTTGTGGCTGAAGATCTTGCCGGCGATAACTGGCCTTCAGTTTGATGGACTGACCTCCGAAATCAAGCGTCAGAAGATGATTGATTTTCTGATGGCCCGTCGCATCTGGATGCACGACATCTTCGAGAACTATTCTCGAACCCGAGCAGGTTCGGCGCTAGATAGTGACTTAAGGCTTATCGAGCCCTCGGATTTCAAGACCGTGCTTAGTGAGCACCAAACAATCGAACACGTCATCTTTACGGGCGGGCGAGCAGAGCGCGAGACGTGCCGATACATGGCTCGTGAGCGGGTGATCAAGGTTTCTGGTATCTCGGGTCGGATGCCCAGGTCACGAACACTCGAGCTGCAAGGTAGGTCGATCAGATTGCATGCTGTGCCGTCTCCATCCGCCATGACGAGACGCTCGGGTATGACAAGCGAACAGAAAATTTCGATCTACCGTCAGGTCCTGAATGAGGCGTGTCCAAATCTGGCTGCGGAGAGCGCCCTCTAATGCGCGATGTTCCATAACAACGGATATGCGATCGTAGTGTAATCCGGGCGAGTCAAGCTCGAAACAGGTTCCCAGACGAGGCGTGTGCTCTCGGCCTTTACCTGCGCAAGCCTCTTCCGATCTTCATCGACGAGATATCGTTATGTCGGCCGTTCCTCTATTGTTGAAGTAGAAGATGCCTGCCAAACCCGGAATTCCAACTACCGAATCATTGACGAAGAGAAATAGCTCTCCATCGCGCGTTGCATGTAAGACCTCATCGATGGAATGGTCTTTTGGGTCAGGGTCCAGGAAGCTTTCTTCGCCGCCGACGCTACCGATGCGCGCAACAATACGAAACCAGGGTCTTATTAGTTCGCGACGCATGGGGAGCGCGAGCACCATAAGTCCCTTTTGCCAGACGGTCGGTGCGTCAAGGCTGTAGAATCCAGCCGGACTAGTTTGGATGTCACCGTCGTACCAATGGGGTTCGTGCGCCTTCACCGAAATTGCGTATCGACCACCTTCCTGTAGGAGAACGCCTGTCGCGGCGCAAATAGACGAAGAGTCAAAAACCAGCGTGCGCTTTTCTCCTCTGGCCATGCTGGAGGCTGCGGATCCACTGCAAGCAAATCCTGCGTCATCAAGGGCAATATAGGCAAGATGGTTCGCTAGCATTACACCCGCGTAAACAAAAAAGAGCGCGGACAATCCTGGTCCGAGCTGAAATTTCCAAAAGCGCTTCGCGGATACATATGGCCCGCTTTTTCGCAGCTGATATATCCAGCTTTCTGAAGGTCCGCTGACCGCAAGGCGTCCCACCACAGAGTTTTGCCAGATCGCGCTCATATCGCTCTTGATAAACGCTGATAGTCGTGCGCTGAGCGCCGACAGCGCCGCTAAAAGAGTAATGATGGAAATGAAAGTGAGAGGACTTCGCGCATATCCGTTCAACCATGGCTTTGCGGAGGACGGCAGAAACGAGCCAGCTAGTCGGACTAGATCAGAGAGCCATCGCACCGGACTTGAAAATTCATCGGACGCCGGAAGGCTCTTCAGCAACGGAAAAATAACAAGTGCCGCGGAAGTCAAAACAGTCAGAAAATACACTATACGACGGAGCCAGATCTTATTCCAAACGGCTTCCTGACTTTTTGCTCGCGCTTGACTCGCGCTGATTGATTCATAGGGATTGCTATCAAAAGCAAGAATGTCGCCCGAATCGGTGACGACCTCATAGTTGGCTGGAATACCAAGCGGAGCGCAAGGATGAGCGTTGTTCTCGATACGCTTAAATACACTCTCGTGAATTTTGGGCGTCTGAATAAAGACCCCGTCGCCTGGGCGGTTTGAGAACTTCTCGTTGCAAAGCTCGGCAAGACTTCGTGGTCCATAACGGTAGTAACTGCCAAGACCACTGCGGGAATCGTAAAGGCGACCATCCTTGTCCCTGCCGGATTTTGTATTAAGAAGGCTGTCAGGGTCGGCATCGGGTGCTGACTTAAATCGCAATCCGCACTTTACCGCCTCTCTCATAATCCAGTACTGGGGGATATGCGCCAGCGAATCGTCCGGATATCCGCCGCCTACGTTAGAGTGCATCCCAGAGAACCAGACTTGACTGATCCTTTCGCTTGATACATTGCGCCTTTCGTCAGCGATCGGTCGCTGCGTGGGCTCGTCCCACAAGACAGGATGAAACGTCGTTCGTTCATCGTCCAGCGCGAGAGCGTGGCAAGCTCGCTGCACTCGTTGATCAAGCACACGACTTGGCAGTTCAAGTGGCCAGATCCACTTACTAACCCCCCGTGTCATTTCATCAACGGGCAATCCGTAGGCCGCAACGGTGTCCCATAGCCCCAAAAAACGAATGCCCTCTATCCGTCTATTGCTAGCTGCCGCCGTTGGAGGAGGGATATTGTAGTCCTTGTGAAACATCTCCCACCATACGGTGTGGTACTTGCGTCGTCGGTAATCCTCAAATGAGGCCCTTGCCAGGTGGTCAAGTTCGAGCTCGTTGCTCGCCTGAACAAGTCCTTGGTCGAGGATAAGCCCAACTACCACGCGGATGGTAAACGCACCGCGGCTGAAACCAAAACCGAAGATCTCGTCGTCGTCGTCGTGGTAGTTCCGGCAAACGAACTTGTAAATATCGATGACGTTTCGCTTTAGCCCGTAGCCAAACGCACCGCCAAGAATTGCTAGCGGCTTAAAGCTCGAGGTACCAACCCCATCATCGTAAAACGCAACTTGATCTGATTGGGACAGGTCAAGCGCCTCAAAAATTCGCCAGACATTCGTCCGCCAAATCGCCGCCGAAGAGTTACCAGTACCGTCTGAAAGAACAATAATTCTCTTGGCCATCGGTTGGACCTTAAAAGGCCGAAAAACAATTCGCGTCGCCAAATGGATTTGAAAAAGCGCGTGATGGATGAAGTTCGCTGAACGCTCAAGCGATCGAACTTAGGAGTGGCGAAGTTGCCAGGCACGAGCATTCAGGGCGCCGCGATGGGCATCCCTGGTGGAGCCGGACTGTCGAACGTCCAGAACGTTAGAGTATACCGGATTGATATTTCGTGCAACCAATGGTTGGATATGAAATAGCTTACAGTTGGTTCGCTGGCGCGTTGCTATTGTTGTTGATCGTTTTGGTGCCTGATCGGAGCGATAGTTGCTGTTCCGAGGTTCGGCAGGCTTGAAAGAAGGATCTAAAATTATTCGTTAGTAGTTCATATTTTAAGGAGTGGCCCATGCACACGGTCGTCAATCATGGATTGTGGATCGCATCTGGTCTCTTGTTGTTTGTCGTCGCACTAATTCGTTTTAGTAGACCTCCCACAAATCGAACGGGAACGACATTTCTCCTCTTCTATACAGGGGTCTTATTCTACTACGCGTTGCTGATCGGCCTTTGGCTCTTGGTCATCATACTCGTTAGCGCGGGCGGTTATGGCTTTGATGGGATCCCCATCGCCCAATCGCTCAAAGCCAATGAGTGGTTAAGCCCATCTCTTCCTGTAATCGGTTTTCTAGTTATTACGGTGGCATCGCAGTTTAAGCTTGTGGGAAGGATTGATACGGGTGCTCGGCAGTTTTGCATCCAGCTAGCTGCAATTCCCGCCGAAGCGGAACAACTCGCTGTAGAGTTGGCACACGGCCAACTGCAGCTCATGGACCGAACTCTTATTGAGAACGTCTCGCGCGAGATCACACTGAACATTGGTGAGAATGCTCTTTGTCTCACCAATGACGGGTCGCTGGCATCCCGCTTTACTCGTGCAGTATCACTTTATTGGCTGTTCATCATGCCGGATAATGCTGGCACGCCGCTGCCGTTCCCAACGAATATTAGCGGACGATCTACCTACACACGCATAATGCGGCTCAACGAGAGGGCCGTGGAGCAGTCGCTTGGTCTCTACGACAGTCTCATGGAGAATGGTCTCGCTTGCTTCACGTCGTCAAGGCCGACACGAGCAATGGAAGAGGCGCTCAAGAAGAGTATCCAAGATCTATCATTGACGATCTGCAGATTGATCGCGAGATGGGTGCTCTATCTTGAGGTGACTGAGAATCGGCGGCGCAAACGCCTTTCGAGCATGGGTCTCAATCCGCGCGATCACTCTCCCGCGTTCGGTCGCGATCAGTGGGTTGCCTCGATATTGGTGATCATTGTTCTCTTCCTATTTATGTCTATCGCGGTGCCGGGAAAGCAACCGTTCAGCCAGACCTTTATGTACTCTGTGCTGATGGCGATCCAATTGGGGATGGCCGTTATCGCAGGCACGGCGGTAGCCCAACGATTCATTCGTCGAGAGGAGGAAAATGTCTCGCAGTTTCCGCCTCTGGCGGAACTCACAATTGCGGCGCTCGTCGTGGTTGGGCTGTGTATCGTGCTGCGCATCGGTTGGCCATTAGTGCCGGACTTACTCAACACGGGGAGTGTTTCCCTAGCTCAATCCCTTTCCGAATTTTCTGATCGATGGCCATTTGTTCTTCTACCTTTTGTTTGCACTTTCTCGATCGGGCTGATGTGTGCCCACCTTGGTAGGCAGAACTCGAACTGGCTTCGGTTGGCCCTCCTGGGGGGAGTTCTGAATGCGGCGACATTTGTAGTTACAACGCTTCTAGTAACTCAGCTTTTAAGCGGTGAGTTCTTGGAGAGAATTCAGGGGACTCCGAACCTTACCAAGCTGCTTACATCGTTAGGCGTCGCAGGGTTTGTGTTGGGAGCGATCGTACTCGCGATCTTTCCACGATCTATCCGTTCGAGCCAAACGGTCACGATGTTTGATCCATCACGCTCTTTCTTGACGAAGGCAAGACTAGGAGTCGCCGGCGCTACTGATCAGCCAGTTGAAATACCTAGCGGAGGCACCGGGCGGATGGGGCCGCGGGGCGCGTCGAGGGAACTAGGAAGTTATAGCCGCGACAGTATCGCGGACCTTGAGGGGCGCTACGTTTGTTTCCGGCCTACGTTCACCAACGCGGCGGTCGTGAACGCTTATGAGATCTCGATCCGTTGGGACGATAAGCGCGCTTGCCTTGTATTCGAGGAGCGCAATCGGCCCGACAGCAGTCATTCTCAGATCGGACAGGTGCATATACCCGACGGGAGGCCATTCATGAATTTGGTGACCGTTGACAAGGGGGCCCTCCGTCTAATTATGGTGACTCGCCCGGACCACGTTGGCATTGCCCGCGGACTGATGCTTACGCTAGCAAATCCTGGCGGCGTGCACTTCATTCCGGCCACCGCCCCCGTTGTTTTGCGGCGACTGAGCGACATTGTTCCGCAAATGGGATTTGTGCATCGGAATTCGTCGGACTATGCCACATATATTGCTCAATTAAGCGATGTTGCGCCGGAGTTCGCGACGTTCGCTGAAGTCGCTCAGTCGCAAGAGGCGACCTGAACATTTTCGTAGCTGGAGTGCTTCGTCGACCGCTCTCGAAGAGTACGGACCACCTTTCCAGCAGTGCCATAATGTTCAATACGCGAACACGCCTAGTTGCTGACGTAGTACCGTCGATCGGCATGGAGATGTCGATCTCCGCAGTGGGGGGTCGTCGACGAATTGGTTGGGCCTTAGCCCTATTAGATCTGCAAGACACTACCACCGGCTTCCCGCACTGCCACCGGACTGTATGTTGACCCGGCATATGTGATGGCAAGCCCACTCTACCTAGTTGCAGATGGGGTGGCATGATGCTACCCGAGATTGTTCATTATTTACAGTTCGTGAATTGCTCAGCCGCAGGCGGAGGAGGAGCAAATGATTTCTCGGAGGCATTTTATCGCAGTTGCGAGTGGAGTGTTGGGACTTTCTAGGCCTGCGAGAGCAGGTTTGGTTTGCACGGACTTCCCCAATTTCCGTCGGTGCTCAGTTGGGGTGACCGTCAAAGTGGGGAGCGCGCGGCAAGAGTGCGAGGAATGGTGCTGGGCCGCTTGCATTGAGGCCGTTTTCGCATTCCACGGATATTCCGTGGCCCAACACCGCATCGTTGAGAAGATTTTCAGTGGCGACATTTGTCGCGCTGCAATCGGGCCGCAAATAGCCCAAGCAATCGACGGCACTTGGACAGATGATCGGCAAAGGGATTTTGACGCTGATTGCGATGTTTTATGGGACTCGCAATTTCAGTTTGGTCGCCCCGATGCCGTGGCCCAAGCTGCGCAAGAACTGGAAGCGGGTAATCCGCTGATATTGGGGGCAATGGGACACGCAACTTTACTGATCGGCATGACATATTCAAGCAATGGGATTTTCGGCGAACTGAATGAGCTTATCATTCAAGATCCCTGGCCTGGCAATCCGAATCTTCGTGCTCTGACCCCAACAGAAGCGATGAATACAACATTTCTGGCGAAAGTTGCGATCGACTAGGACGCCATCCGCGCGCGGCAATGTGTGCTACTCTCACGAAGCGCAAAGAAAAGGGGAGAGGCGGAGCCGACACTGCAATCCTCTTGATGTGAGAGGACTAGGATACGCGCGTTGTACAATTGAGGACCGAAACTAAGGCAGACCGCAGCGCCCTGCCGCGTAATCGGTCCGCTTCCGAGGGCTGCTGCCAAGTCCTGGAACGGATAAGAACGAGCCGTTTGCGTCTTGCCGAGTCTAGATTGGTTGAAGCTTATTAACGCAAAGAGCAACAAGCAACTTTGATCTAGTTGTCTCTGCATTTCTTTTGAGTCTACTCAGCGCCATCTGCGTGTCTCGACAGACGATTCCGCTGGATCCTTATTCGCTTCGACAAACGTCCGATCGCGGCGTTTGCTCCTCGCTGAATCTTGGAAGCCTCACGTCGCTGCCCCCCGGCAAAGGATGACAGCGTAGTACCTATGAGATGGAGAGCCGAGAACATAAAAGCGGCGATTATTTGTAGAGAGACTAGGGCCGGGTCGTGCCATAGTTGAGTAAATAAGCTGACAGAAATTACTTCCGGACGCGTGCCAATTCCGGGTCGTTGTATCGAAAGATTGATAGATGGCGTTGTTAGCGCCACATGCAGCATTCGATCAACATCGGCTTCTATGAAGCCATACCAAGGATGACGAGGCTTCCCCTCGCTACTATACTCAGAAACTCTAGAGCCAGGCGGCAAGGTAATGTTGGAATCGCTCGCTGGATAGATTCGCGTGGCCCCCTGTGTGATCAGGCCGAAATCCAGAGTCTCTGCGAACACGTTTATTGTGCCCTCGACAAGTAGTCCAGCGCTCGGTTCATTGCCGCGCCCCACAGGTCGCATTTCAGTGCCAAGAGAAGCGATACCGTATATAGGAAGACGGGTCAGTGACTTACCCTCGCATTGCTTGCTAACCTTGCTACCTTCTTCTTGACTGCTTTGCCCCTCAAGGCGAATCCAGGAGGAGCTAGCTGCTACACTCGCTATTTTTGCGTCGTTCAGCTCGAAGGAAGCCGCCGGCTTTCCATCGCTTCGTTCAAATAGAATGTTGAGGGGGCCTTTTCCAAACCGCTTATAAGTAACACGCGTGTTCGGTTGCGGTTCGAGAATTCCGGTGAGGCATAATCCATCTCGTTTGACGGGCGTACGATCATTGAAGAGGTTAATTTCTGAGTCAGGGTCTTGATAGTAGAGCGCGAAGCCGTCCAGGCGAACCTGTACGATTTCAGGCACTGCAACATCGAAGGAAACAGCCTCGGTTGTCGCATTTATTACCGCAATGGTGGGAGCCGAGGGATGAAAGATCAACAAATAGAAGCAAATTGCAACAACGATGGCGGTGGTTGCAATTCGAAGGATGCTTACGATTCGATCAGCATGCAATTTCGAGCGAAGCCACTTTGGGCTCATTGAGGTCCCTCAGTGCGTGACTGCAGAACCATCGAATAGGTTTTCACTTTAATACCTCCATCCGAGCCGGTTTCACCAATTCTTAACTCGTAAACTCCGCTAGTGGTACTGGCCGGGAATGGCAGCACGCATTCATGCGTGAACCCAATGGTTGGGCCAGTGGTGGTTGTGGGGTGACATAAGACAGCTATCCCGCTCGGCGCATTGTTGCGGCCCAACTGGGCTGTCAATCTTGCGTCTCCGGCGCGGAGTTGGACGACTACGCTTTCTGCATTTGCCGACGCGTCCTGAGAAGTCGCAAACCGATAGCCCGCCGTCGATTCGTTGCAGTCGTTGCTGTAAAAGGCAGAAATGGCGATGTCGTTGGTGGCATACGCATCCAGTCTGTTAGCGTACTGTGTATGAAACTTCACCAAAGATGAAGGGCCGCTATTTGGAGCAAGTCCGTACACGCCGCGGGCAAAATAGCGCCCGTCCCTTGAAAGAAATCTGAGACAAACGTTTTCCAACCCGTCCTGGTGTTGCCCAGTGTGTACTGCGATGTCTCGCGCAAGAAACGGCTGAGGTATGTCGCCAAGTCGAATGCCAACAATTACATGCCCAACCAGGCCGGCGCGTGTCCTAGTCTGAGGTTCATCGAGGTAAGCCTCGTAAAAATTCGTCGGCCCCGAAAGGGAAAGAGATTGGCCTGCGACCCTTTCGCTAAACCCTAATAAGATTGCTAGGATCAACACAGCTCTCATGTCTCCTGCTCCTTCGGCTCTCGCGGATGTTGTCTTTCCAACTTGGAGAGTTCCGTCAAACTAATTTTGAAAGCGTTAGCGGCCAGCTCCGCCTTCGCCCATAAGTACGAACGGCGCCCAAAAGTACGGGTGCATGTCTGCAGATGTGGCGCTTGCGCTATCGATCATAGAAAGCATCGCTTGTTGAAGCGCTGTCGCTCGACCGATTCCCGGATTGGAGGAAAGGAAGCGAAAGGTGACCGTTGTTATCTGAGCGGCCGCGCGTGAATTTACTTCCCATTGCGAAACCAGAATAGACCGCGCTCCAGCATAGATGAACGATGTAGCGAGCGAAGAGACGCCTAAGGAAACGTGTGCCTCATCCGGGACCGCGGTGTTGCAAGCGCTAAGTACAACGAAATCGGCGTTCAACCTTAGTCGGGATATGTCGGATGCTCGGAGCAGCCCATCATCATTTTCCGGAGACAGTGCCAATGCTGGCTCCGAAAGACCGCCGTTGCCCAGAATGCCGTGCGTGGCAAAGCTCACAATCTTGACGTCCGAGAGATCCGTCCCCGTCACTTTTGAGACCGTGGCTGCCGAGCCAAGGTGGACACTTGAGCCGACATCCGCCTGGACTTCCAAGGCTTCGGCCCGCAACTCGTCCGCGGTCTCGGGTAGTTGAGAGAAACTCTCCGTGCCAGCGTGGGTACGGAAATCGGGATCGCCAAAGCCCACGAATGGTTTTGCAGCACGCTGCGCATTGTAAAATTGCCGAAGAGCAACAAATGAGGAAGCGGCCAGTGACGTAGTCAGTGCATGGCGCCGCACAAGCCAATCTGCGGACTTATAGTCGGCGAGAGATGTGACTGGGCCTTTCGGCGGTGAACTGACTAGTACAGCCGGTGGCAAGCTTTGCAGCGCCCCATCCGCTATTAATATCAGGCTCCTGGCATCGCTTATCAAGCTATCGGCTGGGCCGAGCAGTTGGCTGTAGAGCCGATAGGCTAATTCGAGATCGAGAGGCGGTAGCTCTACAAACAGGTGGCCGTTCGGTGGATCAAGTGACTCACGCAAAGTTCTGACCGATTGGCTTACCTGATCGCGCGTGATGCTCGCAACGCGAAAGGCCGAACGGTCTTTCCGAACCACAAGAACAAAACTTTCATCTGATCCCAATACCCAGAGTACGAGCGCCTCATCGGCCCCGAGCCAGCTTTGGACCGTGGATACCGAGACTGCCTCCGGTATCACGAGCTCTGCGAAGCGCGGAAATTCCTTTCGTAAGCGAGAGTCGAGTTGGTCTAGCTGACTATCAAGGTTATCAATCTCGCGCTGAAATTGTTCGAAACTAATGCTGGACTGGCCGGGCTGCACCGCTGCTTTTAATCTTGCCGCGTCCTGTGAGCGCCACCGCGCAAGTAAATCTTCGCGCCTTCGTGCGATCTTGCTCAGTTCATCAGAACCCGCAGCCAGTCGCGCAGTGAAGCTGGAAACAGAGCTTGCGGGACTATTCGAGTTCACAAATTGAGCGATATAAAAAGCCTCCTTGGATATTGATTCCGATGATTGATCGCTTTGAGCTGCTTGCGCTGCAGCAAGGATCGACAAATGTAAGCGAAAAATTTCGGTATAATTTCGTCGTTCGTCGCTGTTTGATAGAGCAAGCAGCCTATCGGCTTTACGAAGACGAGATATCTCGAGTTCCGATGCGCATCGGATGAGAGTGAGTGCTGCAAGAGCCCGGTCAGATCGATAGCGGTTTCCAGCTAAATCTGTGACAGCTGTGATTACTTCAACATCATCAATGTTCGTCAAACTCGGAGCAAGATCGCTCTGTAAGTCTACGTTTTGAATCCCATGTGCTTCTAGCAGGATTCGGAGTGCTTGTTCATATAGTGGTCCAGATTTATCATATTGATGTTGTCGGTAGTAAAGCTTCGCGAGGTAACCGAGGGTTCGTGATCTTCGTCGATCATTAGTCGCTAGTACACTTTCATCTATCTCGGTCGCGCGCTTAAGAGAGGTCTCCGCTTCGCTGTATTTTTGTTCTTCGGCTAGCGTCGTTCCTAACAGACTTAGAACCTGTCCGAGCTGCAAAGAGTTGGCTCCAAAAGCGTTCTCATATATCTGAGCTGCTCTTCTTAGAAGAGACTCCGCTTCCGAATATTGGTGTTGGCCAGACAAGAGTGTACCAAGGTCTCTTAAACTCTCGCCAACTGCGGGGCTGTCGTTTGCAAGCCCCTTCTCTCGAAGCGCTAAGGCCCTTCTATAAAGCGATTGGGCTTCATCGAAGCGTCCCTCGCTATATATCGACCTCGCAAACCATTCGACACTGTCGGCGACTATTGGACTTTCCAGCCCATACGCTTTCTCGTTGATTTCAATCGATCGCCTTAGGTATTGTTCGGCGTCAGCGAAGCGGTTTTGGCCAAGAAGGAATTGTCCGAAAGCCAAGAGGCTTTGAGCTGTCAGGAAGCTGTCGGCGCCGAATGTTTTTTCGCGGATAGCAATTGATTCTTGGAAAAGCGGTTCAGCTTCTGCAAACTTTCCCTGGGCGTCGAGGGCAGACCCAAGATACAAGTCAGACTCGGCAACCATAGGGTTATCTGGACCGAGCGCCTTAGTCACGATCTCGATCGACCGCCGCAGGTATGGTTCGGATTCGTTGGTGCGATTCTGTCCGTTGAGTGCCAGACCGAGGCCAACGAGACTTTCGGCAACCGCCGGACTGTCGGACCCGAATACTCTTTCGCGTATGACGAGAGATCGACGGAAGAACGGCTCGGCATTGGAGAAGCGTCCTTGACCCATAACGGCGGTCCCGAGATATACAAGGCTCTCGGCAACCTGCGGGCTATCATTGCCGAACGCTTTCTCTTGAATCGAAACCGCTCGCCGCAAATATGATTCTGCCTCTACGGAGCGGCTCTGCTTGCTGATCGCCGCACCAAGCACGGCGAGACTTTCGGCGGCTGCGGGGCTATCTGGGCCGAATGCCTTTTCCCGGATAGCGAGAGATCGCCGGAAGAGCGGCTCGGCATCGGAGAAGCGGCCCTGCATAATGAGACCGCCCCCGAGGTATACAAGGCTCTCAGCAACAGGGGGACTTTCGAGGCCCAACGCCTTTTCCTGGATCCCGATTGCCCGCCGCAAATATGATTCTGCCTCTGGTGAGCGGTTCTGCCTATTGATCGCCACACCAAGCCCGGTGAGGCTTTCGGCGGCTGCGGGGCTGTCCGGGCCGAATGCCTTTTCCCGGATGGCGAGAGACCGGCGGAAAAGCGGCTCGGCGTCGGAGAAGCGGCCTTGCATAATGAGGGCGCTCCCGAGGTATACAAGGCTCTCAGCAACAGGGGGACTTTCGAGACCCACCGCCTTTTCCTGGATCGCGATCGCCCGCCGCAAATATGGTTCCGCCTCTACTGAGCGGTTCTGCCTATTGATCGCCACACCAAGCCCCGCGAGACTTTCGGCGGCTAGAGGGCTGTCCGGGCCGAACGCCTTTTCCCGGATAGCGAGAGCTCGGCGGAAGAACGGCTCGGCATCGGAGAAGCGGCCTTGCATAATGAGGGCGCCCCCAAGGTATGCCAGGCTTTCGGCGACGGCGGGATGTTCGGGACCTGATTTTCTCTCACGAATTGCGAGGGATCCCCGCAAATATGGTTCGGCTTCAGAGTAGCGGCCTTGGGCGCTTAGTGAGTATCCAATTCCGGCGAGGGAACTGTCGTCGGCGCCAAAGTCGAATGGCGAGCCTAACGTTTGTGCGTGGGGCGAGCTAGATGCCGCCGCAATTAAGATTATTAGCAAAACGAACGAATTAATGAGTTGCCTCAGCATCGCTGCCGCTCCGCTGAACCTTTGGTTGTGATTAGATATATCTATTCTTTAACCAGCTGTCATTCTAAGTCTTACTGCGGGTGCGAAGGCGCCACTAAGAATTTGGGCGTTTGATCCTAAGGCCTGCCCTTCTTCAACAGCCTGCCTCGGCACCATGCTCTGCAAAGCGCCTTTTGCACGACTTGACGAACCTCACGTGGAGTGCATTCGGAAGTCGGTTGGCTTTTTCTGGCCCGAGGCTAGTTGGAAGGTAGGAATCAGCGATGCGAAATGGCCGCTGGCGCCTAAAAGTGGGCCCAAGAGGATTCGAGCATAGATATCGCCGACGGAGAAGGCCTCGGCGAACCCCCGCGGAGCAACCCTCTCCCCTAGCGAGAGCACCTCAGCCGCAGCAGAGGAGCAAATTTTTTTCTAGATTCTCTCCCTCCACCGAGAAGTGCTTGGGGAAAGCCCTAGATCGGCAAGAGCACCGAGTCTTCCGACCGACCGAACCCAAGAGAGCCGCGTGTCAACCTGTCAACCGTGTCAACCCAGAATCTGAGATCTGCGGCTAGTGATACTTCGGGGCGCGCTTGTACCGTAGGGGGGAGGGGGCCGGGAAGGACCCACGCCCGATACCAAACCCCGATGGCCGGCGATGCCAGAACTGCGTTGGCATCGCAACAGCACAAAGCGTTACCATAGCCCCGATATACAAGGCGCGTGCACCTTTGGCTTCCGCGCTAAGCATCGGCGGGCGCCGCTACCAAATTAGGGAGTTCTCGGCACGAAGTCGCACCAAATTTGTTCCCGCATCGGTTGCGGCCCAGGTCGTTACGGCACCGTCTTCGATCATACCGGACGAAACTAGGCCATTTTCAAAGAGAGCGATCACGTCCGGATCGCTCCATTCGCCGACGCTGAGCGGAAATCGAAAGTTGGCCAAAGCGTCTAGCAAGATCCATTGCTTCGCATTCATTCTACGGGCAAAGCTGATCTGGCGCAGCGTCGTCGCAAGGCCGAGTTGATCAATCGCAAACTCTCGCACTGCTATTTTCCTTAGTGTGGGTGTGTCTCCACGGCACCACTAGGTCACCCCATGAGGGACGACTCTCTTTAGCGCGCGCGTATATGTTGAATCTTGTGGTGACTAACCAACGTTTCGCGCAGCAACCAGTCGCGCGGCATCAGCGTCGCGGCTGCGACTGCATTACAGAACTTCTCGACATCGGGGTGAGGGGCGTCATTGCGATCGCCACCCATGTTGCTGACGCCGCTTTGCCTTAACGCCAGGTGGCAGAATTCGTGTAGCAGTGTGAACACGCGGCCGTTGCCGCGATCTTTGCCGTTGATCAGGATCACCGGCATGGTCTGCTCGGCGAGGGCCGTGCCGCGCATTTCCTTGATCTTCAGCCGCGGCACGACGAAGACAAGGATGTCTTTGGCCTCCACAGCTATGCGCCAGTTATCGAAGGCCTTGCGACCAAATCGCTGTTGCTTGGCTTCGGTAACGCCCAGGTATTCGCGGATTTGCCCACCGAGCTGTTCGACATCTGTCTTCAGCGTTGCCTTCAGCTCGAACGGTTGCACCGGCAGGCTCAACTCGTCTCGCACGGTCATCGCAATTTCGCGGCGCTCTCGCGCCAAGCGGATCACGTAGTTGAGCTGCGGAGAGAATCCCTCGTCAACGCCAGGCAGGCGGCGGAAGTCCTGAATGGGCTGCCAGCCCTTGGGCGGCGTCTTGAGATAGAACAGGCTTACCGGGCGCTTGTAGAGGTCCGCAATGTCCAGGAGTTTGGCGAAGGTCGGCGCCTCGCCGCCCTGCTCAAACGCATTCAGTCGCTCCTCGTCGATGTGCAAACGGCGTGCAGCCTCGTCCGGGCTAAACCCGGCCTGCGCCCGGGCCCACGCAAGCATGGCCGGGTTGATCAGGGCCTTTACACTCTTCGCCATCGTCTTTGCTTCCCCGAGGAAGATTCTAACCTGACCGTCAAGCGGCAGGCACAACTTTCAGCAGCATGCGCCTAAAAAAACGTTCAGGCTGTGTGCATGCTGCCGCAGTTTGCCGTCCGTAGAATGCAAAGGGCCCCGATGTTCACCGGAGCCCTGTGCCGATCGAGCATTCCCGATCCCAACCTCAAGATAAGCCGTCAAGCTGGGAGGTCAATGGCGGATTCCGTTGTTCGATAGAAAACTGCAAGTATTATCAGCTTCTTAGCTGGAGTGGCGGGCAACTGTCGGCATTCTGCCGTGTTCGCCCAGAGATCGTCGGCTTATCGTTCGGGTCAAAGGAGACCGACATGAACACCCCCCTCATTGACCCGAAAATGCTTGGCTTCTGGGTCCGCTGCATCCGGGACGCCCAGCACCTGTCCCAGGAAGCCCTGGCCGCCAGCGCCTCCGTCGACATCAGGACGGTGCAGCGCTTCGAAGCAGGCAAGACCGTCAACATCACCTCGCGGCGCGCCCTGGCCAAGGCGCTGGGCTACGACAATCCCGATGTGTTCGACGATCCCAAGTTCGCTGAGGAGGTCCTGAAGTTCTTCGATGGACTGAAGGCCATTCAGCAGAAGAGTCTCGACGACCAGCGTCCTGACCGCGTGCGGGTCGAGGCCCAGTCGCTAGCCTCGGGAACCGAGGCGTTGCGGTTTGCCGACGCCGTCAACGCGATGTCGTTCGACATCGATGGGGGCCTGGCCGCCGCCACGTCGCGACGCTGATGAAGCGCATGGGGATCGAGGCGATCTATCGCCGTCCGAACACGAGCAAGCCCGCACCGGGCCACAAGATCTACCCGTACCTATTGCGCGGATTGAAGATCGAGCGGCCGAACCAGGTCTGGGCAATGGACATCAGCTACATTCCGATGCGACGTGGATTCGTTTACCTCGCGGCGGTCGTCGATGTGTTCAGCCGAAGGGTATTGGTCCATCGCGTATCGATCACGATGGAGACGATATTCTGCGTCGAAGCGCTCCAGGAGGCGTTGGCGAAGCACGGCAGGCCCGAGATCTTCTTCAACACGGATCAGGGTAGCCAGTTCACCAGCCTCGACTTCACCGGCGTGCTGCTGGACGCGAACATCGCCATCAGCATGGACGGCAAGGGTGCCTGGCGCGACGACGTGTTCGTCGAGCGGCTGTGGCGCACTGTCAAATACGAGGAAGTCTATCTGCGTGCTTACGACAGCGTGCTCGAGGCGCGAGCATCGATTTCCAAATATCTGGCGTTCTACAATCGAGGACGTCCTCACTCGAGCCTTGACGAACGCACGCCCGACGAGGCTTACTTCGGCGCGCAAACGATGGTGACGGCCGCATGATCGTCGCCAACGATTTTGCTGCGGCTCTGGTCGGGCTTGCGCCCTCCCGACGCCACAGCAAAATCGTAAAGCCCCGCGTTCAGCATAACCCGGCAGGAATCCACTTAATTTTCGCGGGGCGCTGTCCAAACAACCGGGACCAGCTCTGTTCACAAGTCATTCCCGAGCCTCGATGGTCTCGTTCTGGGGTTCATCAGTACCGTCTTCTTCTCCGCCGAGCAAATGGGCCGGCGCGGCTCTTCTCCAAGCCGATAGCCGTCACCGCGTGTGTTGATCAGCGACGATGGATGAAGCAGGCGATCAAGAACCCGGCCGAGCAGCTGCAGTAAGATGTCGAACGTCTGCGCGACATCTGCGGCCCGTCGACCCGGTTGATATTGTAAAGGGGGTCATCAGATTCTCCTCCGAGTCTGGCCAGATCAAGCCGGACCGGGGATTTCTAGATAGAGACGTTCTCATGGGCGGCAAGTCTGCCCGCGCCAGAGACGGAACGTTCAATAAGAGCGGGCGTATCCGCCCTTCCGCAATGGCAATGCGTCGACCGGCAGATCATGTTTGAGATACTGTCGAGCGCGATCAAGTGATCGCTACATTAGCAAATGTGTCGTTTTGTAGTCGCCGTCGGCAACCTGACGGAAGGATGCGTCCGCGACGCGCGTGTTAGGTGCGAGTCAAGTGACCGGTCCGGTGGCGCGGATCAGGCAGATCGGTGAGGTCGACCTCGACCGGAAAGTCCAATCGCCAATCCGGTCGCTCTAGCACTTTTGAGCGGACTTCACGATCCCCAGCCTCGAAGATACCGCAGCCTTCCAGATGTGGTCGTGAGAGCACGCTACTCAATCACTCGTTGACGCGCGCAGCAGTGCCTCAAGCCGACGCCGGCCTTCATTGATTGCCCCAGCCCAGTCACCTAGTCGCTCCTGCACGACGACTTCGAACGATGGGTACCACAGTGGCTTACCGTCTGCCTGAGCCCAATACCAGGGATAGCCGCGCGGCACGAAGACCACGCCGGGAACGCCGAGCGCTCCGGCGATATGGACGGCGAAGCTGTCGGGCCCGACCACGGCGTCGAGATTGACGATCGCTGCGATCAATTCGGCGGGACACTCGATATGCACACCAGCATCGATCGGAAGACTCCATCGCTTCATGTCGTGCCGTTGCGCCTCGGTCACCAAACTGACCAGCGTGACGCCGTGAGGGATCACGGCGGCGACCTGTTCCATCGATAGGCCGAGAGCCCCACTCTCCCACACGATGCCTACCAAAGGCCTTGCGAACACAGCCAAGGCATCACGCCATTTGGCAGATAGGTCGGCTTCAGGGCGTAGGTAGGGAATCCCATCGGCAATGTTGCTGGCATCGATCGGCAGAACGCGCAATAATGATTGCAGCGGCATAGCTGAGCGCTCGAGCGTCAGCTCGTCGGAAATGACCTGCTCAGCGAGACTGGTAAGAAGAGCTTGGTAACGTGGCTCCGCGACCACATGCACGTCCTGCTGGCTCGCCAGCCGACGCAAGAGACGAACGAGCGCCACGAATTCGAGGGCGCTCGTCGTCGGCGGTACGGCTATCCGCGTTACAGGCGCCGAGGCGATCGGCTCGGGCGTTGGGTAGCGACCGATCGTCAGTTCAAGCGTCGTCAGTAGAGCCTTCGCTGCTTCATTCTCAGGGCGCGTGTGCACGACGTGGCTAACAAGGTTGAGAGATTCATCAAAGCGGCCAACGAACTGCAGGACACGTGCTAGGGCAAGCGCGGCGGAAGGATCAGATTTGCGAGCGCGAACGAATTGCGTCAGTTGCGCAATGCCTCGGTCCACCTCACCCATGGCAATCGTAACGCGGGCCAAGATTTCGCGGGCGCCAACATGAGCCGGCGCATAGGCGAGCAACTTCTTGCAAGTGGCCTCTGCTTGCGGCCACAGCCCAGTTGCGGCGCGGCAATAAGCCAGATGCAGGAGCCTGGCTGTATCGAGAGGGGCACGCAAATGCGCGCGTTCGGCAAGGCTGAGCGCCTCGTCGAAGCGACCGCGTTCAAGCATGAGCACCGACAAGTTGCCGAGCGCATCGGGGTCGTCCGGAACAATCTCAAGCGCACGAAGCAGGACGGCCTCAGCCGACGAACTGTTGCCCAGGGCGAACTCGATGGCGCCGAGTTGGAGGAGGGCCCGCGCATTCCCAGGCTCGTGTATGACAACGATCTCCGTCATCGCGCGGGCTTCCGTAACCTTGCCGCAGCTCAGCAGGGCATGAGCGAGCGCGAGCTTGATCTCATCGTTGTGCGGGGCGAGAGCGGCTGCGCGTTCGAGGCAGACCATCGCCTCCTCAGTGCGTCCGAGCAATTCGTGGGCGATGCCGAGATTGGTGGTGAGGCCCGCGTGTTCGGGGTAGATGGTCGCCGCTTCCGCTAGCATCTCGAATGCGAACTCGGTCCGTCGCCGCGCAAGCGCCAAAGCCGCCCTTGCATTGAGTGTATCGGGATCGCCCGTGGCGACGACCCCCTCCAGCAGTGCCTCCGCTTCCTCGAGGCGGCCGGCCGCAATGAACTCTTGGGCCGTTCTAACCCGGTCTTGCCGGGTCGGAGCCGGCATGCCAGTGGACAGCATGCGCTATGCAACCGTGACGCGTTTGCCGTCGAGGCGGAGATCCTCGCTCACCGCGATGACTTTGCTGTGGGCCATCTCGGAAGCAATGCCGGTGACCCTAATGGCCTGGGTCTCGGTTTGCAATGAGTCGATCCGCTCGATCACCGCGACGCGCGCGACCGCTTTTATCGTAAGCGACTCGGCGCTTGCTTCCTGGATACGCGCCGAGCATCTGACGTGGTCCGCGATCAACGTGTAGAGCTTGCCGATCCAGGTGCCCTTGTCCGCAAGCACGGCAAACAGCTTGGTCTGCAGATCGATACTGTCGGCGCGCAAGGACAGGCGCTGGCGTGTGGCGAGAGTGATGGTTTCGCCCTCTATCGATATGTTGCGCCCTCCGGGTAGACCGACCACGCCACCATTGGAAGCCGTCCGCTCGAGTACGGTCACGACGAAGGCTTGCTCCCCGTCGGTGAAGAGCAGCACCATATCCTGTGGAATAGGCCGCACTAGGCAGCCAACAGCCACTGTCGCCGTGTGATGATCGCCGGCGATTTCAACCTCCGCCGCAGCGCCATCGTCGCTGACAGACACGATACGAGCTGTGTGATGTCCGGATTCAAGCACGCGCGCGGCCATCGCCAAGATGTCGGTGTTTGTGGCGCGGATCGTCATCGTCATTCCTGCTCTCCAGCCGGCTACAAGATCACTACCGAATTCTTTTGTATGACTTCCTTATCGCCGGTGCTCGAACTGATCTCTGCTGCTCGGTTCACAAGCTCGTACTGTTCCGTGCTTATCGTTCCCTGGCAAACGTCCTCATTCGTTACGGACACGCTGGTCTCGCAGGTCTTGACGTCGCGGCCGACTACCTTCAAGTCCTCAACGGGCGCGAGCTTGAAGTCACTGCTGCTGAGAATTTTGGTGTCGCTAACTGCCGACTTGAAGTCAAATCCGAGAATTAACTCGCGCGTATGGCCGCTCACAAGCTTAGTGTCGCTTCCGTAGACAAACTCGGCTTTGGCGCCGGTCGTGAGAGAGACCTGGCCGCCCAGACTGATTGAACAATCCCCGCCGGCCTTGATGGTCGTCACTGCTCCTAAGAAGACGCTTACGTTCAGTCCCATCGTCACCGTGGTAGCTACGCCGTTCATGCAGGTGTATCTCTTCCCCTGGTAGTATTCGTTGGTGTTGCCCATCACCCGCCTTTCCGAGTTGCCACCTGTCCTGTCGATTTTGTCGCCGTGGTTGATTAGCTTGACGCTGTTGGAGGCCGTCAGAATGACGTCCGCATGAGCACCATTAGCGCCAGCACTGATTGACACGCCATTCTCGGCGGCAATTTCATAGGTACCGTTCGCGACCCTATGTAGGGAGTTGCCGTTCGCGACCTCCGTGGTCTGCCCGCGACCGATTTTCAGCAACGCAGCGCCTTCGACATTTGCCTGACAGTCATGATTGGTGAAGGCAAGCAAGCCGGCGTTGTCGCTTTCGTGTGGACTTTCGCTAATGGTCGTCGTGAGACCGGTGACGAGCTTTGCTTCTTCGTCTGAGTAAGAGCCGAGGCGCAGATAAGTTGACTCGGTCAGGGGAGATGTCAGGGAGTCTGGAACGACTAGTCGCGTATAGGCATTTGGCATAGCGGGCTTTCCCAATCGTATGGCTGTCGGCACCTTAGCGCTGCGCCGTCAAGCGGGTTTGAGACGGCGATATCGAAAGTCCGAAGGCGTTCGGGTTGGAACCATTCTGCTTGGTCGGCATCCCCATTTTGGTTGCCGGTGACCCGCCGATTGACAAATTGTCCGATCCGGCCTTTGCGCGGCCCGGACCCATGACAAGGCCAGAGATGACGCCGAGGGCCACACCTGCGTTGTCACCCATTGATGTCGCGCGCTCGGTCGTCATGTTGTGTGCAGGCATACACATGATCAGGCACCGGGACTGCGTCGGAATAGCCGTTGTGTTCAGAGTGAGGTTTGGGTAGGGGGTAGGCACGACGGCGGGACCAGATGGCGTGTTGCAGACGTCAGGAAACGCGTGATCCGCCGCCGACATCGGGCCACTTGAATTGACAAAAGTCATATGTCTAACTTGCTCCGTTGAGAGGGATGACCCGGCTTGCATCGTAGAGTTCGGCGACGGCACGTTCCGGAACGGTTTGCAGGGTACCCGCGCGCCCGGTCGCGAACAGACTGCCTTTGGTCGACGCGCAGTGAAAGTCAGTGCGCAGAAATCGCGAGCCGGAAAAGTCGCCGCCATCAACCTTGGCGTGGTGCATCAGCGCGTAGGACATGTCGGCGCGGGCAAACACGGCAGACTTGGCCGATGCACGTGTGAAAACGGACGTCCCCAATTGTGCGCCCGAAAGATCGCAGCCGTCGAGGCGCGCCTCTTCGAAGATGCATTGCGTCAAATCGGCGTTGCGCAGCCTTGCTGCTCGGAGGTTAGCCCGCACAAACACTGTGTTCGGAGCGGTGGCACGGGAGAGATCAGCACCCGCGAGGCTCGCACCCGCCAATACCGAACCGGAGAGGTCGGCTCCGGACAGGTTTGTGCCGTTCAGATTAGCACCGCTCAGGTTCGCTCGCGCAAGCGTCAGCCCGGAGAGATCCCGCTCCGACAGGTCACATTCGGAGAAAAGAATCGTGTCGCAACGCAGTCCCGTGAGCTGCGCGCTACGCAAATCGGCCTGCGTTATGGCGACGTTCGTGAGCCTGGCATTGTCGAGCACGAGGCCGGCGAGCTCGCAATCCATGAGTGCGCTTTGAGATAGGGTGGCCCCGCACAACAGGGTATAGGCTAACGTACAGCGCATCGCTGTCGTCTGGCTGAACCGCGTCTCGGTGAAGTCGCTATGCCTGATATCCGACGACATCAACGTCGATTGGGTGAAGCGCGTCCGCCGCCAGTCGGAGCCGCCAGTGCGGCAACCCGCGAATATGCATCTTTCAAAGCAAGCGTCGGCGAAGGAAGCGCCGCTGAAGTCGCAAGCCTGAAACGTCATGCCAGTAAGGTGGGCACGCGTGAAGTGGCTGTTGCGAAAGGACGAGCTCAGCACAACGCCATCCGTCAGGCTCAGCCCGGATAGCGTCTGGCCATCTAGACTGGCTTCGCGTACGGGGACCTTATGGGCGATCGACTGCAATAAGAGATCAATTGACATTGCGCGTGACCATCAGGACGGTGCGGTCAATATTTGCGTTGCTCAAATCGGTCGCGACCAAGGACGCATCCATCAGGTCGGCGCCGTAGAGATTTGCATGGCGTAGGCTGGCGCCGGTGAGGGCGGTCTGATTGAGATGTGCCTCGAGAAGGTTGGCGGCATAGAAGTCGGCGCCCCGCAGATCGTTGCCGGTGAAGACCGCGCGTTTCAGCGATGTCATTCGGAAGGTAGCGCGCGCCAGCGTGGACTTGCCGAAGTAAACCCCGTTTAGTCGGGCCAGGGTGAAGTCGGCGCCGCTGAGGTTGGCCGCCTGAAAGGAGAGCGCCTCGGCACTGCTGCGGACGAAACGTGCGTCACGCAGGTCGATGTCGCCGATGAAACTGACTTCGTCAAATTGCGCGCTCGAGAGATCGAGTTGGCGCGCCGCCACCTTGAGAAAGCAGGTTTGCTCAAGTCGCGCGCCAACGAAGCTCGCACCAGATAACGATAAATCCATGAATTGTCCGCGCTCAAGGATGGCGTTCCCCCAAACGCTGTTATCGAGGGCGACTTTGATGAAGGTGCATTGTTGTATTTGCGCACGGCGGAAGGTTGCCCCGATCATTGGTACCCGCAAAACCTGGAGCTCGCCAAGGCGCGCTTGGTCGAAGCATGCGCCCACCATGCGCGCACCGAGAAGATTGGTGCGCACAAGTTGGCTGCCAGCGAAACGCGTTCCGCGGCAGTCGGCTTCACCGAGATTGGCTTCGGTAAGATCGGTCGCGCTTAAATCAGCATTGATGAGCGTCGCGCCGGTCAGTGCGGCCTTCATCAGGTTTGCGCCGGCCAGGTTGGTCCCGTTCAGCTTCGCACGTTCAAGGAAGGCGCCGGAGAAGTCCGCATTCGCGAATCTCCGCCAGGAGAGGTCGGCGCCGCCGAGATCCCGACCGGCAACCGTGCCACCGCGCTGGAACTCCGCTTCCACTATGTCGCCCAGCGCGCGTGCGACGGCTGGTGCCAGCGTCGTTTCAGGCCTGAGCGGCTTGGGTGACGCGAGCCTTGCCGCGGCCATGCCGGCTGCCAACTGTCCTTCCGCTTTGTCGATCGCGGTCCGCAGGACAGTCAATGCTTTCGCAGATTCGGTCTTCGCCGCGGCGATCCCTGCTTCGGGCTCATCAGCACTTGCCGTTGGATGTGGCGCACTCAAGGCCTCGAACAGCGCGCATTCGTCGGACGGTAACGCAGGAATGGCCCTTTTGAATGCCGCTTGAGCATCGGTGAGCGCCGTACGCGCTTGTTGGGCAGCGTTAGGCGGTGGATCGGAAGCTTCGATCTGCGCCAGTATCTCGCCAATGGTCAGGCGCGGCGGCGTCTCGGGTGTGACGCTCCGCCCTTCTTCCGGCAGAACCAGCGCGGAAATATCGGGAAGGGAAAAGGCGTTATCCGATATCGCGTTGCGTATCGATTCGAGCGGTCGTCCAGCTGCCAGGTTAAAGAAACGAGCATGTGCAAGTGCAAATTGTTTTTGCTCATCGAGCGGTTGCGGTGCCGCGCCGATTTCGCTACGCCAATTTTTCGCACGCGCGAGCTTGTCTTCGATATCGCCGATGAGGCCCGGATCAGTGTCGGGCAGCTCGTGGAGTGGCGGAGCTTGCTCAAAGCTTGCGTCCATCGACTGCACAGCGTCCGTGGAAGAGATCGCGGCAAGCAAGGCGTCGATATCGCTCGATGCGGCATTTCCACCGGCAATCCTTTCATAGGCGGCACGTATGGGTTGATATTGGGCGTCAAGCTTGTCGATATCGGATTCTGCCTTGGCCTGGACTGTCTCCAACGCGTCGAGGATCTCGGCCAAGTCGATCTCGCCGCTCTCGAGTTCCTCCGGCAACAATTCCGGAATGACTGATGGTTCGATCGGCGGTATCGTGATCGTCGGGCGCAGCGAAGGCGGAAGCTCAATGCGCGTGAACTCCTGATCGAGCGCCCAGCGCATCGATGCCTGCTGCCGTGCTGCGCGCTGTTCGGCCAAATGGCGACGCCGCGCTGCGCGGCGTGCGCGTTCGGCAGCCGACGTTTCGGGAGCAAGTTGGTGTTCCGAAAAGGCATAGCGTGCGGCGCTCGCCGGGTCGAGCCGCAGCTGCCGGACATTCAGATAATGGTCGAACGGCCGCGGACGCTCGCGTTGTTGCTCGTAAGCGACCATAATGTCGCCAACGTCGCTGCCGTCCAATTCCCGGACGGCAATCGCGGTGCGGTAGATCATGACGCCGCGGCGGGCTCCCGCGAACAGCCACAGGGTATCGATGCGTGTCTGCAGTTCCGTGACGCCACGTGTCGCATCGCTCCAGCCGATGAAGCAGCGCACCCGAAAGGTCGGCAGGTGGCCTTCGATCAATGGATGCGCGGCGCAGAAGTTCTGCAGCGCGTAAGGTTCTCCGCCGCTGATGAAGCCGCTC
Source organism: Bradyrhizobium sp. USDA 3240 (assembly GCF_054063295.1). NCBI lineage: Bacteria > Pseudomonadati > Pseudomonadota > Alphaproteobacteria > Hyphomicrobiales > Nitrobacteraceae > Bradyrhizobium > Bradyrhizobium sp. USDA 3240. The sequence goes on along the minus strand of NZ_JBSSGD010000003.1, from coordinate 8,112 downwards.
AGGCGCTGGTCTGGCGGAGCGAACAGAAAAAGCCGGGGATCAGCATCGCCTGCCAGAGCGGGGGCAACTGATTTCAGCCAGGCGCTGTCGTAGGTTCCAGCGTATTGTAGACGTTCCTTATCATCAAGCGCCATGGGCCCGAAGATTGCCGGCGGTGCGATCGTGTCGATGAACTGAATCGCATGCTCGGGGCGTTCGACGTTGGGCAGGGCGACCAGTTCGCCGGCCATGCTGCGGCGTAGCGCCTCATTGCCGGCACCCACCCGGTTCGCCGCATAGCTGGGCCCCCCAAAGGCGCGTTGCCGCGTTAGCGGCATTTGCTGGAACGATTGCGCGGTTGTCGGTCGCCAGCCGGAGCCGGTCATCTGCCAATTACGGTCACCAGTCACCAGAAGGTGTTTCTGGATTGGTCCGAGCGCCCAGCCCAACATCATGCGTTCGGTTGGCCGTCCCTCAGGCGCCGCCGCATGTCCGCCGATGAGTATCTCGGCTTGCGGTTTGGGCATGCCGATGTCGAGAGTGGTATCGGGCGAAAGCTCCTTCGCGGCCATAATCCAAAGCTCCTGCTCGCCTTGGAGACGGTGGGCGCCCGGGTCGGCGAGGTCGAACATCGCGAACACCGAAATGATGAGGCTGGCCCCGGGAGGGCGACGCTCGCATTTGGTCAACAGACTCAATGTGCGTGGCTTTACCAAAATGGGCATGAAACCTGCCGAGACAAACCTGCCGAGACGAATTCGCTTTTACCTATATCGCTCGAGCGTGACGGACCTTTGATCCCACCATGCGAGCGCGTCTCTGTGTCACATACCAAGTTAGGTAGGCAGCAATTCGGCTCGGCGTTACGTAAATGGTCGCTCCAACTCGCAGGCCGCTCGAGCGGCCTGATAGAAGACCACGGAGGGGGTGCGGCTCGCCGAAGAGTACAAGCGGCTCCGTCTGCAGAAATACCGGTGCTTCGTTGGCCTTGGGAAAGCTGGCCTCGCGAGACGAAGCTGTTGGTGCACTGGGCGCCGGAATGACCACACTTGTCTTGTAGGTCAGCGAGGGCCTGCGTGGCTCGCCGGTTATTCGAGGCGGGTCGCTGTGTTTAGTAACAGCCGACGAAGCGCGCGTGAAATCGTCCCAGTCCGGTCGGGTTTCAGGCCGCAACTCTTCGGCGATCAAGCGTGGCAAACTGATCGAACGTCCGGCTAAATGGCACATCGGACGGGAAAGGATGACTTGTGAATCTCGTCGTCGTGTCGAACCGTGTTGCCGGCAGCGACGTCGATGAACCCAAGACAGGCGGGCTTGAGGCGGCGCTGGTCCCCGTGGTGAAACAATCAGGCGCAGTTTGGGTAGGGCCCTCGCGCCCGCTGGAGGCTGATCCGTCTGTGATGGCGTTCGGCGAAGGCAAGCTCGTGAGGGTGCCTCTGCCTGCCGAGCAGTATCGCCGCCATTATGAGGGTTTTGCCAATTCGGAACTATGGCCGGCACTACATTCGCTAACAGACCGGATCTCGTCCTCGGAAGGCGATTATAGAAGCTACCGTAAAATCAACGCCCTTATGGCGGACGCGCTGCTCGACTATAGGGACCGGGACGCGTTCTGGGTGCATGATTATCATTTCCTCACGCTCGGCGCTGAGCTGCGTGATCGTGGTATAGACCGTCCGATCGGCTTCTTCCTGCACACGCCATGGCCGGCACCCAACGTGCAGTTGGTCCCGCATCATCGCGAATTGACCGAATTGATGCTTGCGTATGATTTGGTAGGCTTTCAGACCAACGAGGACAGGCAGAATTTCCTTGCCTGTGTCCGTACCGATCTCGGGCTCGCATCGAACGCAGACGGACTTGTGATCTCGCGCAATGGCGGTGCAACCCGGTGCCAAGTGTTTCCGATCGGCATAGATACGGACAAATTTGCACAATCCGCTGCAGACGCGGTTTCGAATGCCGATGTTTCGTCACTATTGGAAGGTCTCGATCGTGAGAAGCTTGCCGTCGGCGTCGACCGGCTCGACTACACCAAGGGGCTTGACAATCGCGTTCGGGCTTTCGATCGCCTTTTGAAAAAGGAGCCGCGCAGCGTCTCGCTTTTGCAGATCGCTACCTCCTCACGATCCAGCATCAAGAGCTACAGAGATTATCAGAGCGAGGTGGAGGCTCTTGTCGACGATGTCAACGCTCGTCATGGTGCGGCCGGCTGGAAGCCGATCCGTCACGAAACGAAGCCTCAGAGCCAGGCCGTGCTCGCGGGTCTCTACCGTGCAGCACGTGTCGGCGTGGTTACATCGTTGCGTGACGGGATGAATCTCGTGGCGAAAGAATATGTCGCCGCGCAAGACTGCAGCGATCCCGGCGTGCTGGTTTTGTCGAAATTTGCCGGCGCGGCCAAGGAACTCGACGCGGCGCTGCTCGTCGATCCCAACGACATCAATGACATAGCAGACAAGATTTCGGCCGCACTTTCGATGATGCCCGAAGAGCGCAGCTCTCGATGGAAACGGATGATGGCGAAGCTTCGAGCGTATCCCATCCAGAAATGGTCCGCGCACTTTATTGACGAGTTGGAGAAAGTTCGGACCGAAAAACTCGCGGGACAGAGCCCGAGGGATGTGGGGGAGCCTCGCGGCTCGAAAGGAAAGGTCGAGGGGAAATTGGTCGCCGGTGCGAGCCATTTGGACCTGCCGCGACATTTGTCACGTCCAGCGTTCGATGTGCGGGCTAGGAGAATAGATCATGACTTCACGCACATCGTAGGGTCGGGCTGGAATCACGGTCCCCAACCGGCTCCGGACGTCCTGCTCGGCGAGCTGAATAGAGTGGACGCCTTACCGAGGCCGTCCCGGCCGATGAGAAATTTCTACATCCACGGTCATCCCTACTTGGCGCAGTTTGCTGCAGGGATACGGGAGGTGACCCCTAACAATCCGTTGGGCGTCAACGTTATTCTCATACCTCGACTTAAGGGTGGCTGAACAGCGCGCTGGACTGCAAACCGCCCCTAAAGTTTTGAACAGCCATAGCTTTGAATACTCTTGCGGTCCGCTGATCGACCATATCTTCGGCCGAAAGGAATCACGTATGCCTTTTCGCGTGCATAATTTTCGTGCGAGGGTCGCCTATTCCATCGCGGTGACGAAATAGCTGTCGCGGGCCTTTAGTAGGGGAGTACAAGCGAACCCGCGGCAGCCGGATTGTTCTTTGCGCGCCCAAAGGCTTTGCCGCGCGCCGCGTGTGCACGGTGCAGTCCGCCCGAGGCAGGTCACAACGACAGAAGCCCAGCGATCCCTGTTTCTGTGCGACCTGGGTTCGGACCTTGGAGTTCCATTCTCCCCCTTCGCGTCAGGCACACGCGCATTCTGGTGGAAAGCGTCACAGACCAGTTCCCGTCGCGCGGTTACCCGACGATGCGCAGGCAGTCTGCTTGATCAATCAGTCGGCGGACATCGCGCCGCCCGATACGCGCTGTCATTGAGTGCCCTGTTAGCCGACGTTTTGCGCATCTAGGTCAACTACCAACCTTGGCAATTGATGAAGATGCCAGCGGACTTGATGATGTGCTAAACTGTCGGCTGCACGTGATCTCTTACATGGAATGCATACACGCGCTTCGCGCTCTCCTGCGCCGCCGCAGCTCACTGTCGTCGCTGCCCCTTCCGTCAGAATGACGACGGCAGTGACGATCCACCTCCGAGACGAGCGTACCCCGATTGAAGCGCTCGGACGCGCGCAGCAATCATATCGGAACGGAAAGACAATGCGCCATGGCTCGCGAGGACATCGCTGCGTGGTGAATGCAAGCAAGGCGACGAATTTCGTCAGGATCGATGTAGCATGCTTTCTCTGCTTTTCGCCGTCATCTCACTGCTTTATTCGACCGTTGGACAGGCGGGCGGTACTGCGTTTCTCGCGCTGATGGCTTTAGCCGGTCTGCCGCCGGCAGAAATGCGCCCGACGTCGCTAGCGCTCAATATTGTGGTCGCAACTTATTCGACATGGGTCTTCAACCGCAACAAAGTCATTGACTGGACAATGCTGGGTCCGCTTCTGCTTTCATCGATGCCGACGGCGCTCGCCGGTGGCCTCATCGCGCTCGGGGAGCACATTTACCAGCCGCTGACCGGGGTCGTTCTTCTTCTGGCAGGTGCCGTGACGATCGTGCGACGCGGACGCGCCGCCGATCGGGTTCGCAAAACTCCGCTCTGTGGAGCCGTGAGCATTGGAGCGGTCATCGGCCTGGTTTCTGGTCTGACCGGCGTGGGCGGCGGAGCGTTCCTGGCCCCGACACTCATCGCACTGAATTGGGCGTCACCCAAGCAGACTGCCGGGTTGTCGGCTCCCTTTATCCTGGCGAACTCCACCGTGGGGTTGGCCGGAGTTCTCTTCGTTGGTCAATCTCCGTCCTTGCATTTGGATCTTTATGCAATCGCCGCCCTGGCGGGCGCCATCGCTGGAACGGCAATCGGCCTAAAGTGGTTAGGTCAGACAGCCATCAGGTTCATTCTCGCGGCGCTTCTGCTCGCTGCCGGCATCCAGTTGACTTTCGTTTGAGGTCTCATGCCGCTGGTGGGGACATGAAGCTTGCCGACGTGCCCTAGGTGTTTAGTCCCGGCATTTGCTGGAGCGGATTGAGGGTGAATCGTTCGGGCTCTTTTGTCCGGGCTTTGCAGATGTATTCGTAGGGCGTGAGGCCCTTCAGGGTCTCAGCCGCCGAGCGTAGTTGTAAGCGTTAATGAAGTCGGCAAGGTGTGCTTCGAGCTGATTGTGTCGGTCGTAATGATAGCGTTGGACGGTCGCTTCCTTGATCGTGCGGTTCATGCGCTCGACCTGCCCATTAGTCCAGGGATGCTTGATCTTGGTCAGCCGATGTTCGATGCCATTCTCTTGGCAGCGCATATCGAACATATGTGTCACGTATCTTGCCGTCGGGCCGCGTAGGAGCTATCGCTGAAAGTTGGTGACGGCGGGAATCGGGAAGGCGGCATATCGTGGGGGTGCTTGACGCCTCCACTTCTCCACCGAAGGAGCGATATGCCGTGTCCAAAGATAACATCATCAAGTTGATTCAGCCAGGAAACGTCGACGATCAACTCACCGAAATCTTGCGCAATGGGGCGCGTGCTCTGTTGGCCCAGGCGGTCGAGGCCGAGGTCGCGGACTTTCTCGGCAAGCATGCCGATTTGAAGACTGCGGACGGCCACCAGCGCTCGTGCGCCACGGTCACCTGCCGGAACGCGAGGTGATGACCGGTATCGGTCCGGTCGGCGTCCGCCAGCCGCGTGTACGCGATCGCGAGGCGGAGGCTACCGATCCCGACCGCATCCGGTTCTCTCCGTCGATCCTGCCGCCCTACATGCGCCGCTCGAAATCGATCTGAGACGCTGCTACCGATCCTTTACCTGAAGGGTATCTCCACCGGCGACTTCTCCGAGGCTCTGGCGGCGCTGCTCGGCAAGGATGCTGCCGGGTTGTCGGCATCGGCCGTCTGAAAGGACGGTTGGCTTGACGAACACACCGCGTGGCAGAGGCGCGATCTGTCGGCGAAGCGCTACGTCTACATCTGGGCCGATGGCATCCATCTCCAAGCACGCCTCGAAGACGAAAAGCAGCGCATCCTGGTGCTGATCGGCGCGACGCCGGAGGGCCGCAAGGAACTGGTCGGCTTCACCGATGGCGCCCGCGAGAGCGCGCAGGACTGGTCCAGCTCTCCTGCAACGCGCGTTTGGCTTTAGGCTGCTGGCTCTTCGGCAACTTGGCGATCACGTTGGCGGTCTTGTGTACCCAGCAGCGCTGCTCGCGCGTTTTCGGCCAGACCTCGCCGGCGGCCTTCCAGAACCCGAGCGCGCCGTCGGCGATGGTGAGCCGCGGCGGCACGCCGAGTCCGCGCCGCTTCAGGTCGAGCAGCAGATCGCGCGAAACCAAGGCCGCCGCCGAGCTGGCGTTCGACGCCTTCATCGAGAGCTATACGCCCAAATACGAGAAGGCGGCCGACTGCCTGAGCAAGGATCGGGACACGCTACTGGCGTTCTACGACTTCCCGGCCGAACACTGGAAATACCTGCGGACCACCAATCCCATTGAAAGCACCTTCGCTACCGTGCGCCACCGCACGATCCGATCAAAGGGCTGCCTGTCCAACAGAACGGCGCTCGCGATGGTCTTCAAACTGCTTGAGGCCGCGCAGAAAAGCCGGCGTCGTCTCGATGGCCACAACCAGTTGCCAAAACTCGTTCTCGGTGTGACATTCAACGACGGGATCGAGGTCATCGCCAAACCGACTGACCGTCAGCCCATAACCGCCGCCGCCTGACCGGCCGCGCCGTCACCAAAATTTGGCGATAGCTCCGATTTCGTCGTCGCTGACGCAGTGCGCGCCTGAATGCTCGACCTGTGTGTATGAGCGCCACTGCGGCGCGGACCCCGTCTATCATCACGCAACGCAGGTGACGCCTTGGGAATCAAGCCTTTGTCGGCATTTTGCGTTCGGCAAAAAGGCATCATGGGCCTGCTGCTGGACATTCTGGAGAACTCTCCGGAAGATGCTGCCATCCTGCGACGATGGGCCGCCGTATGACTCTTCCTCTCTATGGCACAGCCTTGCAGAGCGCTGGATTTTCCCCGGACAAGGCCCGATCGGTCCTCAGGCTCCGGTCGGTCGACAGTGCCGCTGGACGTCACGTGGCTGATTTCGCGATCGCCAGAACGCCAGACGACATCCGGCGCGCGATGGAAGTCAATTGGCCGTCCATCCTTGTCGTATCCGACGGCTCAATCGATCTGCGCGGCACGTTCACAGGACAGCTCGTCGCCGTCCCCCCGAAATATAACTATCTTGCGGACGGCGATGTGATCGGCTTCGATCACGCGTCCAGGAAATTCCGCACGCTGTATCGCCGGAATTCGGCGCACAACTCGTTTCTGGTCACGGAACGGTGCAACAATTATTGCCTGATGTGTTCGCAATCGCCGAACGATGTTGATAACCGGTGGATCCTCGGCGAAATCAAAGAAAGCCTGCCGCTCATCGATCCGTCGACCCGCGCGCTGACGTTTACCGGCGGAGAGACCCTATCGGATTGGGAAGACTTCATCGTCGTCCTGAAGGAGTGCCGCGATCTGCTGCCGGCATCTGGTGAGCGACGTCAGGACCGAATGCGCGCGACCCACATGACCGCGATGAATAGGCTGAGCTGACCCGCGACGTCGATCTTCGTGCAAAAGTTCGGACATCCGAGTCTTGAACCGGGCACAGCTGAAGCCCCTAAAGCGCCTCGCCTCGACCACAAATCCCGACCAGCTGCCGTTACGATCCAGGCACAGTTGAGTTTGAGCTGAGCATGGGCTTATCGTTTGCCCTATTGGGCTGATCCGCCGTTCGACTTTCCGGCATCTCCGCCGGTGCTCGCGCGGTTCTCGCGCTTACGAATGAACGTCTCATATCCCTCGGGATTAACCTCCTTCAGGCGATCTAGCGCGCGCTCAGCTTCCAGATCGGCGGCCTGGCTATGACGCTGTTTGATCTCGTTTACTTTTGCTTCCATCCCTGCGAGCTGCCCCATTGCTGTTGTTACATTCTCGGATGCGATCTTGAGCTTCGCGCCTGGTCGTGTTTCCTCAATGCCTACGAGCATCGCCCTAAGCTCTTTAACGGCATTGGAAAGAATGACCAGCTGTTCAGCTAAGCCAATCTCAGCGCTTACGTCATTATCGACTTGCCGGTGAAAATTCGGTGCGATGTCCTGCACCACCGACCCGCTGAGTGGCGCGAAAAACGGAAAACTCAACCAAGAGAACCAATTAGGGTTTGACATTGATATCCTCTCGGCGATCGTGGTGTTCTTCCTCAGCATATTTTCCAGCAATTGGCGTGCCAATCGGCCTTGGTTAAACGAGCCTCACAACCGTTAATTGTTGGCGCTGCGCAACGGCGCGCGTCGCCTCGGCGCACTACCAGCGCGGCTGCGCAACGCGCCGCCTCCGGGCTGGCGTATCCTTGCAGGCGTTGCCTCGAGGGTCGACGTCGCGTCTCGCGTCGCAAGCGCACAGGCAGGAAGCTTCAGTGCTTCGCATCACGCAAAGTCACTCGCACGTAGGCCTGCTCGTTGCAGATTGATTGCGCGC